>NZ_BSOY01000039.1 GCF_030160755.1 Brevundimonas denitrificans
GCCACGGCGTCGCCTGAGGGCGGCAGGCGCAGCCGGGGGCGGCGCTCGCGCATCCAGGCCTGGAGCACGGCGGACCGTTCGCCCTCGATCCGGTTGAGCAGGGGCGAGGCCTCGACCAGGGCCCAGGCCATGAGGCGCAGGGTCAGGGGGCTGGCGCGCAGGGCGCCGAGCCAGGCCGACAGGCTTTCGCGGGCGAAGGCGCGCAGGGACTCGGAACCGGCCGCGGGGGTGGCGTCGAGGCTGCGCACCAGTTCGGCATGGGCGCGGGCGGCGATGCGGGCGACCACGCCGTCGGTCCCGTCGAAATAGCGATAGACCAGCTTGCGGTCGCAGCCCGCCTCGGCGGCCAGGGTCTGGACATTGAGGCCGGGAAAGCCGTCGCGCAGCAGGATGCGTTCGCCGGCCTCGATGATGAGGGCCTCGGTGGCGGGGCGGCTGCGCAGACGGACAGCGGGACTGGCGGGCGATTCGGCCATGTGCGCAGCATCGGGCCGCGCGACGTGAGTCGGCAAGCGGAGCGGACGGAATGGAGAGGAAAGGTGCGGCCCGGCCTGCGTCGGGGGGGCGTTGGCAGGTCCGGGCCGCGGTAGACTCTGTCGAGCGCGCATCGCCGCAAGGTCCGACCGGTTAACGGCGATTGGCGAAATCGGTTCCCCGTCCAGACTGAAAATTGAGACTGCGACGCGAAGCCGGAAAACGCGGGACGTCAACGACGTCACCCCGGGGAGATGCAACCTCGGGCGGCGACCGACATTCAGGACAGACACTCTCAAGGGACACGATGGGTTTGCGTCTGGAACGCCTGGTCTACGAAAGCACCGCCACGGGAACGACCGGCTCGATCACCAATCTGGCGGTCATCCTCGCGGAATCGCAGAGAAACAATGATCGGGACGAACTGACCGGGGCGCTGGCCGCGCACGACGATCGCTATATCCAGGTGATCGAAGGCTCAGCGCCGGCGCTCGATAATCTGCTGCGCCGGCTGGAAGGCGACCCGAGGCACAGGAATATCGTCATCCTTGAGCGCGCGCCGATCACCGCGCGCGCCTTTGGCCGCTGGGCCATGGCCAGCGCGCGGATCACCCCGGAGCTGGCGCCGGTGCTGGATGCGGTGATGTCCACACCGGCGGCGCAGCTGGTCGAGGCGCTGCAGCAGGCGCTGGATCAGGGCGCACGGGCGGCGGTCTGAGACTTCGCAAGCGGGGGGATCGGGTCTAGGGACGGAGGACATCAGGAATCCCGCCCATGCATCTCGCCCGCTTCCCCCGCATCCGCCTGGCCCATCTGCCGACGCCGCTGGAGCCGTTGCCGCGGCTGAGCGAGGCGCTGGGGGTCGAGATCTGGATCAAGCGGGACGACTGCACGGGGCTGGCCGGCGGGGGCAACAAGACCCGCAAGCTGGAATTCCTGCTCGGCGACGCCTTCGAATGCGGGGCGGATACGCTGGTGACCCAGGGAGCGGTGCAGTCGAACCATGTGCGCCAGACGGCGGCGGCGGCGGCGGCGCACGGCCTGGCCTGCGAGGTCATTCTGGAAGAGCGGACCGGGTCGAAGGCCGTCGACTACACCCGCAACGGCAATGTGCTGATGGACCGCCTGTTCGGGGCGGGCATCCGCACGGTGGCGGGCGGGTCGGACATGCCCGCCGAACTGGAGAAGACGGCGGCCGAGGTGCGGGCGCGCGGCGGCAAGCCCTACATCATTCCCGGCGGCGGCTCGAACCCGGTCGGGGCGCTGGGCTATGTCGACTGCGCCCGCGAGATCGTGGTCCAGGCCGATGAGCTGGATATGCAGATCGACCGGATCATCACCGCCACGGGCAGCGCCGGGACCCATGCTGGTCTGGTCGCCGGACTGGCGGTGATGGGGGCGGATATTCCGGTGCTGGGCATCGGGGTGCGGGCGCCGAAGGAGAAGCAGGAAGAGAATGTGCTGAAGCTGGCCCGCGAGACGGCGTCCCTGCTGGGGCGGCCCGAGGCGGTGACGGCGGGCATGGTCGTGGCCGACTGCGACTATGTCGGCGAGGGCTACGGGCTGGTCGACGACGCCGTCATCGAGGCGCTGAAACTGGCGGCGCGGACGGACGCGATCGTGTTGGACCCGGTCTATACCGGCAAGGCGATGAAGGGGCTGATCGCCCTGGCGAAGGCGGGCCGGTTCGAGAACGAGACGGTGGTGTTCCTGCACACGGGCGGGGCGCAGGGTCTGTTCGGCTACCAGGGCGAGATCGAGGCGGCGCTGTAGCCCCTCTGGCGTTCGAATGAACCCGCTCCCCTGTACTGCTTCTGCCGGGTGGAGTGAGACGGGCGCCGTCCGGCTGCGGCGCCCTCGAACCGTCCGAACATTCGCCGGATCAGTCCTCGATCGCCTCGACGCCCAGCCGGTCGAGATGCGCCAGATGATCCATCATTGCCGCGATCTGCGCGGGCGGATGCCCCTCCCAGTTGATGACCTCTCCGATGATCCTGAGGGGATCTCGGGTGCGCCAGGATTGCGTGGGATTGCCGGGGAATTTCTGGTCCGTCAGGTTGGGATCGTCTTCGAACGGCCCGGTCGGCTCGACGACGTAAATCCGTCCGGGTCCGTCCCCCGCCGCCAGTTCCGCCCCCCAGACGGCGGCGTCCAGGGTCGCGGCCATGTAGGCGAATACGGCTGACTTCCGCGCACCATAGTTGGAGGCAAAGCCGGCGCCGATGAGATCGCCGGCTTTCAGGTCAGCCTTCGACCCGTGGAAGAAGGCCTGGGCGAACGGGGTGGGCGATGCGTTCATGGATTGATGGCCCTTCTTCAGCGGGCTTCAGAGACTGCGCATATTTCGGCCGGCCGCAATTCTTGAACGCAGAAATCTTGCGCCTACTTCAGCTCCAGGCGAACCTGACGCGGCGTCGATCAGTTCTGCGGCCGTCGCGGCCATTGCCACGGTCGGCATGGCCTTTCCCCCTCGTTTCCGCGCATAAGGGCGGCAGACCGTCCGCCCGTAGAGGCGGCGAGGAATTGAAGGATACGATGGGCAAGGTATTGGGCGTTCTGGGCGGCATGGGTCCCGCCGCGACCGTGGCCTTCCTGGCGCGGGTGCAGGCGCTGACGCCGGCTGAGGGCGATCAGGACCACATCCGCATCATCGCCGACATCAATCCGCAGGTGCCGGACCGCAACCGCGCGCCCGACGCCGCCGAAAAGACCCTGGGGCAGATGGCGATGCGGCTGCGCGACGCCGGGGCCCAGATCCTGGCCATGCCGTGCAACACCGCCCACGCCCAGGCGGCGGGGGTGAAGAAGGCCGGCCTGCCCTTCATCGACATGATCGCCGAAACCACCGAGGTCGCGACCGCGGGCGGGGCGAAGAAGATCGGCGTGCTGGCCACGCCGGGCGGCGAGGCCCTGTACACCCGCTCGCTGCAGACCAAGGGCGCCAAGATCGTGCGCCTGAGCGGGGCCGCGCGCGAAGGTTTCATGGCCTGTGTCTATGCGGTGAAACGCGGCGATGTCGGCGAGGGCCCGCGCGCCGAGATGCGCCGTCTGGCCGCCCTGCTGGTCGCGGCGGGCGCCGAGGCGGTGATCGCCGGCTGCACCGAGGTGCCGCTGCTGCTGTCGGCGGAGGACGTGTCCGTGCCGCTGGTGGATTCGGCCGAAGTATTGGCGGCGGCGTGCGTGGCGCGGTGCAAGTGACGCCCGTTCGCGTGACCAAAGCTTAAGTTGAGCTTCGGCCGCCTCGCGGTCACGAAGGGTCGTCCAGAAGGAGCTGACGCATGCGCCTGTCCGCCGCCCTTGTTTTGTCCGTCCTCATCCAGTCGTCCGCAATGGCCCAGACGGCGCCGACGTTCCCGCTGCGGCTGCCCAGCCCTGGCGGCGAGGTCATCATTCCATCGCGAGGCGGGCAGTACGCCCATGACCAGGTCGGCTACGCCCCGGCGCGGCGGGCGGGCGATACGCTGTATGTGTCGGGGGGCATCGTGTTCCGGGGCGAGGGCGAGGGCAGCGACGCCGCCGCTTTCGAAGCGCAGGTGCGGCGCACGCTGACCGGGCTGAACCGGACGCTGGAAGCGGCGGGGGCGACCATGGATGACGTGGCCCTCGTCAACAGTTTCCACGTCTGGGAGGGGCCGGACTTCACCGGCTCCCGGATGGAGCAGATCGAGATCATCGCCCGGGTCTGGCGGGAGTTCGCCCAGGGGCCGCGACCGGCCTGGACGGCGGTCGGAACGACCGGACTGCTGGGCACGGGCGGAATCGTGGAGATCCAGCTGACCGCGCATGCGCCCGCCGGGGCGGACTGACGGGCCGCTTGCGGTGCGGCCCGACGCGCGGCAGTGATGTCGGGTGACCCGACAAGCCCTCATCATCGACTGCGATCCCGGCGTGGACGACGCCGTGGCGCTGCTGCTCGCCTTCGGCTCGGAGGCGTTCGAACTGCTGGCGATCACGGCCGTGGGCGGCAATGTGCCGGTGGTGAAGACGGCGCGGAACGCGCGCATCCTGCGCCAGATCGCCGGGCGTGAGGACGTGCCGGTGTTCATGGGGGCGGACCGGCCGCTGCGGCGCGAGCCGGCGGGGGCGGGGGAGTTTCACGGCGCCGAGGGGCTGGGCGACCTGACGCCGTTCGAGCCGCATGCGCCGTGCGCGGAGGGCCATGCGGCGGATGCGATCATCGATCTGGTCATGGCGCGGCCGGCGAAGTCCGTGGCGCTGGCTGTACTGGGGCCGTTGACCAATCTGGCGCTGGCGCTGCGCAAGGAACCGGCGCTGGCCGAACGGCTGGGGCCGGTCGCGATCATGGGCGGGGCGCGGGCGGAGGGCGGCAATATCACCGCCTCGGCCGAGTTCAACATCTGGGCCGATCCCGAGGCGGCCGCCGAGGTGCTGGCGACCGGCTGCGACGTGGTGCTGTTCGGCCTCGACGCGACGCATCAGGTGCGGGCGACCGAGGCGCGGATCGCGGCGCTGGAGGCGGTGGGCACGCCGATGGCGGACGCGGCGGCGTCGATGATGCGGTTCTCCCAGCGGGTCGAACGCAAGATCGTGGGCTGGGACGCGCCGCCGGTGCATGACCCCTGTCCTGTGGCCTGGCTGTTGAAGCCAGGCCTGTTCGGGCTGAAGCCGTGCCGGATCGCCGTGGAGACGGGCAGCGAGCTGACGCGCGGTCATACGGCGGTGGAGTTCCGGGAGGGCGTGGCGGGGGCCCTGCCGCATCGGTGGGCGACGTCGGCCGATGCGGACGGCGTCTTCGCCCTGATCGCCGCCGCCGTCCGCTGACCCGGACAAACTGACGCACGCCGGTACGGCCAAGGTTTGCGCTGACGCAAGGCCGCCGTCGGGGGCCGGGATCAAGACCGCCCCGACGCCCGCACCGGCCGCATGTCGCGTCCGGATCGCGTCGTGGAAGACGAAGATGAAACGGAACATGAGGCTGGCGGCCGCCGTGGCGGTGATGACGCTGGCGACCGGCGTTGCGAGCGGCGCCATGGCCCAGACCGCCACCGACTGGCAGGTCGCGCGACAGGGCGACTGGATCGTCACGGGTCGGGTCACCGACGTATCGAGCAGCGCCGATGATTCCATCTTCACCGCCGCCGGCGCGGACACCGGCCTGAACGTCGATGTCGGCCACGACATCATGCCGACGCTCGGCTTCACCTATTTCCTGACCGACAATATCTCGGTCGAGGCCATCCTCGGCGCGACCCAGCACCAGATCCGGGCCCAGGGCGGCGCGACCGATGTGGCCGTGCACGAGACCTGGGTGCTGCCGCCGGTGGTGACCCTGCAATACCGCCCCATGCCCGAGGCGCGGGTCAGTCCCTATGTCGGGGCCGGTCTGAACTACATGCTGTTCTTCGAAGGCCAGGACCAGAACGGTTTCACCGTCGATCTGGAGGACGGCTTCGGCTACGCCCTCCAGGCCGGGGCGGACGTGGCCGTGACCGGGCCGTGGACCCTCAACCTCGACGTCAAGAAGGTCTGGTTCAATACGGAGGCGACGATCAACGGCGGCGCCCTGACCAGCGATGTGAACCTCGACCCCTGGGTCGTGTCGGTCGGCTTCGGCCGCAAATTCTAGGCGTTCCGACGTCTGTTCGGCTGGCGGCGCGGCCGGGGCGGGGGCTATACAGCCTTTGTCCGGTCGCGCCGTTCGCTGTCTGCGGAGCGCGAGCGCGAGGAGGCCAGCGATGACGGCGGCGAACGAGACCATACCCATTCACGGCGGCGCGGTCGCGGCCGTGGCGGAGCTTCTGGGATCCGCCCGGCTGATGGCCCTGGGCGTGAACCGGCCCGACGGCTGGCCGCAGGTGACGACGATCGGCTACGTCAACGACGGGCTGAAGCTCTATTTCGTCATCGCCCGCGACAGCCAGAAATTCCGCAACATCCAGGCCGATCCGCGGGTCTCGGTCGCCATCCGGCCGGAAGGCGCGGACGCCGATACGGTGGGCGTGTCGCTGGCCGGCCGCGCGGTCGAGGTCACGGAACCGGCCGAGGTCGAGCGGCTGAACCAGATGGTGTACGAACGCTATCCCGAGGCCAGCGCCTTCTGCCCGAGCGGCTCTTCCGTGGCGGTGATGCGGCTGTCGCCGGAGATCGTGGCGCCCGTGGCGGTGATCGGCGGACGCAGCCGGGCCCAGACCTACGCCATCGGACCGGGCGGGGCGCCGGCGGCCGACCCCGACGGGGGCCAGGGCGTCTCACGCCTGTTCTGACTTCGGAGAGACTGGCTTGAGGATCACCGTCGTCGGTTCGATCAATCTGGATTTCGTCGCCACCGCGCCGCGGCTGCCGCGCGCCGGCGAGACGGTGACCGGGGCGACCCTGGCGCGGCATCCGGGCGGCAAGGGCGCCAACCAGGCGCTGGCGGCGCAGCGGCTGGGGGCCGAGGTCTGCATGATCGGCCGGGTCGGGCGCGACGGCATGGCCGAGGAGGCGATGACCCTGCTGCTGGCCGACGACGTCGATGTCGGCGGGGTCGTCACCGACGCCACGGCGCCGACCGGCGTGGCCCTGATCGCGGTCGATCCCGAGGGCGAGAACCAGATCGTGGTGGCGGCCGGCGCCAATCACAGCGCCATGCCGGAACAGCTGCCCGCACGGATCGAGACGCCGCTGATCCTGCAGCTGGAGCTGCCGATCGAGACGGTCGAGGCGGCGGCGGGGCGGGCGACGGAGTTCGTCTGCGTCAACCTGGCCCCGGCCGCGGCGGTGTCGGACCAGCTGCTGCGCCGGGCCGACCTGCTGGTGGTCAATGAGACCGAGGCGGAATTCTATGGCGACCTGCTGCACCAGGGCGGCGGCCGGGTGGTGGTGACGCTGGGGGCCCGGGGCGCGGTCATGTACCAGCGCGGCGCCGAGATCGCCCGTGCTACGCCGCCGAAGGTGAAGGCGGTCGATGCGACCGGCGCGGGAGACTGTTTCGTCGGGGCGATCTGCGTCGCCCTGCTGGAAGGGATGGAGCCGGAGGCGGCCTTGAGGTTCGCCTGCGCCGCGGGAGCGATCGCCGCCACCCGGCCGGGGGCGCAGCCCTCAATGCCGACGCGGGACGAGGTCGAGAGCCTGATCAGTTGAGGGGGAATCGCTTCGCGATTCCGCCGATGCTGTGACTCAGGCTCTCTCATGATGCCTGAGCGAAATCTGCGATTTCGCTTGGGCGATCATTACAGGGTCGTAACTAGGGCCGCGGCGGGTCGCTGATAGGGTCGCGGACCTGTTCAGACCTGATCGACTGGGGACCGCCGACATGACCCGCACCGCCGCGCTTCTGGGGGCCTCGCTGCTGGCCCTCTCCCCGATGGCCTTCGGGCCCGCCCTGGCCCAGACGCCCGCGCCGATCTCCGTGCCGCCGCTGGCGTTCACCCATCGCGAACTGGCCAACGGGCTGGACGTCTACGCCATGCCGGACGCCACGGCGGGCACGGTGACGGTGACGCTCTGGTACGATGTCGGCGGCAAGGACGACCCGCAGGGCCGCAGCGGCTTCGCCCACCTGTTCGAGCACATCCTGAGCCGCAAGACGGTCAACATCCCTTACGGCGGCATCTCGACGATGGTCGAGAACGCCGGCGGTTTGCGCAACGCCTCCACCGGCCAGGACTTCACCAACTATTATGAGACGGTGCCGCCGCAGTACCTCGAGACCATGCTCTGGACCCACGCCGAGCGGATGGCGCGTCCGGTGGTCGACCAGGCGGTGTTCGACGCGGAACGATCCATCGTCAAGGAAGAGCTGCGCCAGCGGGTCTATGCGCCGCCCTATGGCCGCCTCCAGCGGTTCGTGATCGGCGACAACAGCTTCGACGAGAGCATCTATCGCCGCAGCGTGATCGGCTCCATCGAGGAGCTGGATTCGGCGCAGATCGAGGACGCCCGCGCCTTCCACGAGGCCTACTACCGACCCGCCACGGCGACGATGATCGTCTCGGGCAATTTCGATCCGGCGCAGCTGGACCGCTGGGTCGATCAGTATTTCGCTGAAATTCCGAACCCGGATCGTCCGGTGCCGGTGTTCGAGCGCCCGGTCGAGACGCCGCGCACGGCGCCGCGCCGGGTCGAGGCCTATGCCCCGAACGTGCCCTTGCCGGCGGTGGGCGTCATCTATCCCGGCGTGGCGGCCGATCATCCGGACAATGCGGCGCTGGACGTGTTGCAGGCCATCATGTCGCGCGGCGAGAGCTCGCGCCTGTACCAGTCGCTGGTCTATCGCTCGCAACTGGCCTCGAACGCCAGCTTCGGCGTCAATGCGATGGAGGAGGACGGCGTCATCTCCGTCACCGCCGTCGTGGCCCAGGGCAAGGCGATTGCGGACGTCGAGGCGGCGCTGGACGCCGAACTGGCGCGGATCCGCGACGAGCCGGTGACGGCGGGGGAGCTGGCCGAGGCCCGGACCGAGATCGTGGCCGGGGAACTGCGCCAGCGCGAGACCGCGTCGGGCAGGGCCTTCATCCTCGGCCAGTCGATCGTCTCGGAGAACAACCCCCGCGCGGCCGATGAGCGGCTGGCCGCGATCCAGGCGGTCACGGCGGCCGACGTGCAGCGCGTGGCCCGGACCTATCTGAACGACCAGGCGCGGGTCTCGGTCCGGTACCAGGATGAGAGCGCGCGGCCGGCGGATGTGCCGGAGGACAGCTGGCGCAATCCGGCGCCGGTCCCGACCTTCCTGACCGTGCCGCCGGCGGTGCTGGCGGCCAATGAGCTGCTGCCCGAGGACCAGCGTATGGCGCCGCCGGCGCTGGGCGAGGCCCGGGCCATGGCGACGCCGCAGATCGTGGAGCGGACCCTGTCGAACGGACTGCGGGTGATCGTGGCGAAATCGACCGCCCTGCCGATCATGAATGTCCAGCTGGTCATGGCCGGCGGGGCCGCGGGGGATCCCGCGGATCGGCCGGGACTGGCGGCGATGACGGCCGGCCTCGCCAGCCAGGGCGCCGGCGACCGCTCGGCGCCCGAGATCGCGCGGACCCTGGAGGCGCTGGGCGCCAGTATCGGCGGCGGAGCCGGGGCGGATTCGACCACCCTGTTCCTGTCGGCGCCGACGGCCTCGGCCGAGGCGGCGGGGGCGGTGTTCGCAGACGTCGTGCAACGCCCGACCTTCGCGGAAGAAGAGGTGGCGCGCAGCCGGACCCAGGCGGTCAACGCCCTGCGGGTCAATCTGCGCCAGCCCGGGCCGCTGGCGTCGCTGGTGCTGAACCGGCTGGCCTTCGGGGCGGCGCCCTATGGCGCGCCGTCGACGGGGACGCCGGATTCAGTGGCGGCCATGACGCGCGACCAGATCGCCGGCTTCCATGATCGCTGGTGGCGGCCGGACAACGCCGCCCTGATCATCACCGGCGGGATGGAGCCGGATCAGGCCTTCGCCTTCGCCGAACGGACATTGGGCGGCTGGGAGCGGCCGTCGGAGCCGGCGCCGACCGTCGGCGACCGGGCCGGGACGGCGCCGGCGCCGCGCATCGTGGTGGTCGATCTGCCGGGGGCCGGTCAGGCGGCGGTCACGGCGGCTGTGCGCGGACCGCGCCGGTCAGACGCAGGCTACTATCCGCTGCTGGTCGCCAATGCGGTGATGGGTTCGGGTCAGAACGGGCGGCTGTTTCAGGAGATCCGCGCCAAGCGGGGTCTGTCGTACGGCGCCAATTCCTCGGTCGGGGCCCGCATCGATGGCGGCCTGTTGACCGCCGCGACCCAGACCAAGAACGAGAGCGCGGCGGAGGTCGTCGGCCTGGTGCTGGCCGAGTTCGACCGGCTGGCGGCGGAGCCGGTGGCCGACGCCGAGGTCACCAATCGCGAGACCTTCATCACCGGCGGCTTCTCGCGGGCGCTGGAGACCACCGGGGGTCTGGGCGGCGTCCTGGCTGACGCGGTGGTGTTTGGCTTGCCCCTGTCGGAGATCGAGACCTATCCGGACCGGGTCGCGGCGACGACGCCGGAAAGCCTGACCGAGGCCGCGCGACGCGTCAGCGCCGATCAGGCCTGGGTGGTGGTGGTCGGGCAGGCGTCGGAGTTCATCGACGCCCTGCGGGCCGCGCACCCGGATGTGGTGGTGATCCCGGCGGCGGACCTGGACCTGAACAGTCCGACGCTGGGATTGTAGGGAGTGGCCAGTGGTTAGTGGCCAGTGGCGAGTGACCGGGGCGGTTTGCAGAGCAGGGTCGCCGGCCCAGCAGCTGCGCTACGCTGGGCACTGGCCACTAGCCACTAATCACTTCTTCGCGCGGAACGCCGCGACAGCCTCGACCGTCTTCCGCACGTTCGTCTCGATGCCCGCCCAGTCGCCGGCCTTGACGGCGGCGTCGGTGACCAGTTTCGAGCCCATGCCGGCGGCGACGATGCCGGCGCCGAACCATTTGGCGATACTGGCCTCATCGGGGTCGACCCCGCCCGTCGGCATGATCCTGGTCCACGGCATGGGGCCGAGCACGGCCTTGACGAAGTCCGGGCCGCCGACGCTGGCGCCCGGGAACAGTTTGACGATGTCGCAGCCCAGTTCATGGGCCAGACCGATCTCGGTGACCGAGCCGCAGCCGGGGAAATACGCGGTCATGCGCCGGTTGCAGACGCGGGCGACGTCGGGGATCAGGCAGGGGCTGACCACGAACCGGGCGCCCCGGTTGAGATAGAGCGACGCCGTGCCCGCATCGACCACCGAGCCGATGCCGAGGATGACTTCGGGGTCGGTCTGCTGAAGTTCGCGCGCGATGTCGCCGAACAGGTCGCAGGCGAAGTCGCCGCGGTTGGTGAACTCGACGACGGGCGCTCCTCCGCGGGCGCAGGCGCGGATGACCTCGAGGCAGACCTGCGGATCAGGATGGTAGAAGACCGGGGCCACGCCCTGGGATTCCAGGGCGGTCAGGACGGCGAGGCGGTCGTGGCGCATGGTCTGATTTCCTCCGCCGGTCGCCCCGGCAGCCCGCCATGCTTATCCCACCCGCCGCGTTCCGGGAAAGCGCCGGTGCGGGAGGGCGTGGAACTTTGTGTTTCGAAACCCGGCGCGGAGGCTCAGGCCGCCTGTCGCCTGGCCCCGCAGAGGTCGCAGAATTCGCGCCCGTCGACACGGCGGTCCGGACGCCAGCGATGACGGCGGCAACGGAGCTGGCGGAGCAGTTTGCGGAATATGCGAAGCATCGGAATACTGAACTGAGGGGCGGGAGAGGGCGCCCCAATTTGGGTACGCGGGCGCATTCAAGCCGCTTTAGCGGCCCGGCTCAAGGCAACGATGCGCCGCGTCGTCGCACTGTCCTCATCGAAGAGGGGATCCAGCACGGTGAAGTGGTTCAGGCCGGGCAGCGCCTCGTAGCGGGTCTCGACGCCATGGGCGGCCCAGTGGTCGGCCATCATGCGGGACTGGCGCAGGAACTCGGAGCTTTCGTCGGCGCCGACGATGCAGTCCAGCACCGTGCCGCCGGGGGTGGAGCCGTTAGGGACGGGCCAGTGGATCGGCGACAGGGCGGCGGCCTCGCGCGCGTCGAGATCGAGGGCCGTGTTGAGCGAGGTCCCGATCAGGGGCGCGAGGTCGAAGACGCCGCTGATGGCCATGGCGGCCGAGGCGCGGCCCTCGGACAGCATACAGGCCGCCATATGGCCGCCGGCCGAGTGGCCGAAGACGACCGGCCGGGCGCCGGTGCGTCCGCGGATGTGTTCCACCGCGGCGCGGACCTGGCCCAGGATCGTCCCGAGGCGGACGGCGGGACAGAGGTCGTAGGAAGGGATGGCGAGGCTGACGCCCTGGGCCAGGAGGGCGGGGGCGAGGCCGGAGAACCAGCTTTTGTCCAGCGACTGCCAGTAGCCGCCATGCAGAAAGACGGCGACCGGGGCGCCGGGCGCGGCCTCGAACAGGTCCATCACTTCGCGCGGACCGCGGCCATAGGCGATCTCCAGCGGTGGATGGGCGGCGTGGGCGGCCTCGGCGGTCTCGCGCCAGCGCTGCATGACGGCGGGGTGGTCGGGCACGAGGGCGCGGTTGTTGTATTGGGCTTCGAGATCCAGGGGACAGGTCCTAGGGCTTGGGGCTTGGGAATTGGGCAAGTTCGGCTCGGTGGCGGCTGGCTCGCGACCGATCCAGGCCCTAAGACCTAAGACCTAAGCCCTACGACCTCGAACCGGAGCCGCCGCCATGATGACCGCCATCTTCGTCTTCATCAAATGCGAGCTGGGCCACGCCAACGATGTGGCCGCCGACATGGTGGACAATGTCGAATACGTCTCGGAGGTCTATTCGACTTCGGGCCAGTACGATCTGTTGGCCAAATTCCAGCTGCCGAAGGAGATGGACATCGGGACGTTCGTGACGAAGTCGGTGCAGACCCGGGCCAATATCAGGGACACGTTCACGGTGATCACGTTTTCGCCGTTCCTGCCGGGGGGTCAGTAGCGCTGGTTCTCCCTCCCCCGCCGGGGGAGGGATGTCGACGCATCGCGACGACAGGGTGGGGACGCTTCGGCCAAACAGACGCCGGTGGGGGTCTTGCCGAGCCCTCCCCACCCGTCGGCTTCGCCGACACCCTCCCCCGGAGGGGGAGGGAAACGCTGACGCTACGTCACCGGTGAATCGCTGCTAACCTCCGCCGAGGAGGCTGACATGACCGATCTTGATGCGTTCCGCGCGGAGACCCGCGCCTGGCTCGAGGCCAATTGTCCGGCGGAGTGCCGAGGGCCGGTGGAGAGCGACGAGGATCGGGTCTGGGGCGGGCGCAACGCCGTCTTCCCGACCCCGGCGCACAAGGTCTGGCTCGACCGGATGGGCGCCAGGGGCTGGACCGCCCCGGAATGGCCGACCGAATACGGCGGCGGCGGGCTGAGCCGCGAACAGGCCAAGGTGCTGAATTCGGAGATGCGCCGCATCGACGCCCAGGCGCCGCTGGCCAGTTTCGGGGTCTGGATGCTGGGCCCGGCACTGCTGGCCTTCGGCACCGAGGAACAGAAGCAGCGCTTCCTTCCCGAGATCGTGCGCGGCGAGATCCGCTGGTGCCAGGGCTATTCCGAGCCGGGCGCAGGGTCCGATCTGGCGGCGATCCAGACGCGGGCCGAGGATCGGGGAGACCACTGGATCGTCAACGGCCAGAAGGTCTGGACGTCGTATGCCGACAAGGCCGACTGGATCTTCTGTCTGGTGCGGACCGATCCCGAGGCGCCCAAACATCTGGGCATTTCGTTCGTCCTGTTCGACATGGCGACGAAGGGCGTGAGCACGCGGCCGATCACCCTGATCAGCGGCAAGAGCCCGTTCTGCGAGACCTTCTTCGACGATGTGCGGGTCGAGAAGGCCAATCTGGTCGGGACGCTGAACCGCGGCTGGGACGTGGCCAAACATCTGCTGGCGCATGAGCGGACGATGATCGGGGCCATGGGCGAGCTGGGCGGCGGGCGGCCGCTGGGCCAGGTGGCCACCGGATCGATCGGGACGGACGACGACGGGCGGCTGGACGAGCCGATGCTCCGGGCACGGATCGCCGAGATGGAAGTGGACGCCGCCGCCTTCCGCCTGGCCATGGAGCGGGCCGGCGACCAGGTGAAGGCGGGGCAGGCCCATCCGGCCATCGCCTCGATGCTGAAATACTATGGGTCGGAGCTGAACAAGCGGCGGCACGAGCTGCTGATGGCGGCGGGCGGGTCGGACGCGCTGGAGTGGGAGGGCGAGCGGTCGCGGGGCGGCAAGGCGGCGCGCGACTGGCTGCGGACCAAGGCCAATTCCATCGAGGGCGGGACCAGCGAGGTTCAGTTGAACATCATCGCCAAACACCTGCTGCAACTGCCGGGAGCCTGAGCCCATGCCCCTGATCCTGACCGAAGAGCAGACCATGCTGAAGGAGGCCGCCGACGGCTTCCTGAACGAACACGCGCCGATCGCGCATCTGAGGAAGCTGCGCGACAGCCGGGACGCCGACGGGGTGTCGCGCGACCTGTGGCGGGCGTTCGGGGAGATGGGGTTCGCGGGGATCATCATCCCGGAGGAACACGGCGGCTCGGGCCTCGGCGCGGTCGAGGCCGGGGTCATGGCCGAGGCGCTGGGTCGGACATTGACGCCGTCGCCCTTCCTCGGGTCGGGGGTGCTGTCGGCGACGGTGCTGAAGGGCGGCTCAGTCGAGCAGCAGGCGGCCTGGCTGCCCCGGATCGCGGCGGGCGAGGCGATCGTCTCGCTGGCGGTGGATGAGGGGGCCAAACATGCGCCGGCGCGGATCGCGACGACCGCCGAGCGGTCGGGCAACGGCTTCCGGCTGAACGGCGCCAAGGGCTTCGTGCTGGACGGTCATGTGGCCGACGCGGTGATCGTGGCGGCCAAGACGGAGAACGGGCTGACGCTCTTCCTCGTCGATCCGAAGACGGCCGGGGTCGAGATCGAGCGCACGGTCATGGTCGATGCGCACAATGCGGCGCGGGTGACGCTGACGGATGTCGAGGTCGACGCAGACGCCGTGATCGGCTCGGTGGACGGCGGCGAGGCTTTGCTCGAAGGGGCGCTGAACCTGGGCCGGGCCTGCGCGGCGGCGTCGCTGAACGGGGCGGGGGATCAGGCCTTCCAGACGACGATGGCCTATCTGCGGACCCGCAAACAGTTCGGCAAGCTGATCGGCGAGTTCCAGGCGCTGCAGCATCGCTCGGCCCATCTGTTCAGCGAGATCGAGATCGCCCGGGCGGCGGTGATGGGGGCGCTGACGGCGCTGGACGCCGGGCGGGAAAACGCGGCGCTGATCGTCTCGGTGGCCAAGGCCAAGGCGGGCCGCGTCGCCGAACTGGCGGTGCAGGAGGCGGTGCAGATGCACGGCGGCGTCGGCATGACGGACGAGTATGACGTCGGCCTGTTCATGAAGCGGGTGCGGGTGCTGAACGAACTTCTCGGCGACGCCGGCTTCCATCAGGAGCGGATGGCGCGGGCGCAGGGGTTCTGACGGCGTTGATCGCCTCCGGTTCACGCCGGAGTGGCCAACCGGTCCGGCCTGTCCTAGATCGAGGGGCAGGGAGACTCTGACCATGACGACGCGAACCAACGCGCCTCAATACCTGAGCGGCTTCGGCAATCATTTCGCGACCGAGGCCGTGCCCGGCGCCCTGCCGGAGGGCCGGAATTCGCCGCAGCGGGCGCCGATGGGGCTTTATGCGGAGCAGCTGTCAGGGACGGCCTTCACGGCGCCGCGGAGCGAGAACCGGCGGTCGTGGCTGTACCGGCTGCGGCCGTCGGCCCAGCATCCGGCCTACAGGCCCTTCGCCCAGGGGCTGGTGCGGTCGGGGCCGTTCCATGATGCGCCGCCGTCGCCGAACCGGATGCGGTGGGATCCGCTGCCGGTGCCGACCTCGCCGACCGACTGGGTCGAGGGGCTGGTCACCTATGGCGGGACCGGGGATGCGGAAGCTCTGTCGGGCGTCGGCATCCATCTGTATGCGGCCAACCGGTCGATGGTCGACCGCGTCTTCTACTGCGCCGACGGCGAGCTGCTGATCGTGCCGCAGGCGGGCGACCAGACCTTCGTCACCGAGATGGGACGGATCGAGGCGAAGCCGGGCGAGATCGTGGTCATTCCGCGCGGGGTGCGGTTCCGGGTCGAGTGTTCCGGGCCGATCCGCGGCTATGTCTGCGAAAACTACGGCGCGGTCTTCCGCCTGCCGGACCTGGGGCCGATCGGTTCGAACGGCCTGGCCAATCCTCGCGATTTCCAGACGCCCGTGGCGGCGTTCGAGGACGTGGATCGTCCGACCGAGTGCGTGCAGAAATACGGCGGGCGGCTGTGGACGACGACCTTCCCGCACTCGCCGCTGGATGTGGTCGGCTGGCACGGCAACTATTCGCCCTACAAATACGACACCGCCCGGTTCAACACGATCGGCACGGTCAGTTTCGACCATCCGGACCCGTCGATCTTCACCGTCCTGACCTCGCCCAGCGACACGCCGGGCACGGCCAACTGCGACTTCGTAATCTTCCCGCCGCGCTGGATGGTGGGCGAGGACACCTTCCGTCCGCCGTGGTTCCACCGCAACGTCATGAGCGAGTTCATGGGGCTGGTGACCGGCGAATATGACGCCAAGGAAGGCGGGTTCGCGCCGGGCGGGGCCTCGCTGCACAACTGCATGAGCGGCCACGGGCCCGACCAGGCCAGCTATGACAAGGCCATCGCCGCCGAGCTCAAGCCGGTGAAGATCGAGAACACCCTGGCCTTCATGTTCGAGACGCGGGCGCCGATCCGGACCACGGAATGGGCGCAAACCAGTCCGACGATGCAGCTGGACTACGATGACGTCTGGACCGGTTTCGAAAAGGGCCAAGTGACATGAAGCGCATTCTGATGGCGGCGGCGGCGGTGCTGATGGCGGCCTGCCAGCCCATGCCGGCGAGCGCCGGCAAGACCGACCTCGCCGAGGCGGCGCCGGCGGTGCAGTCCGTCGCCGGGACCGAGGACGCGGCGGCCTGTGCGCGGGCCGGGGGCAAGATGCTGCCGCAGGGCCGGATGCAGTCCGTGCGCTGCGTGATCAGCTATGCCGACGCCGGAAGGCGCTGCACGGACGGGGACGACTGCGCGGGCGACTGTCGCGTCGAGGACGTCGCCAACGCCCCGGCCGCCGGGACCAACGCCGTCGGCCAGTGCCAGGCCAGCAGCAGCCGCTTCGGCTGTTACACCAGGGTCGAGGGCGGCAAGGCCGAGGCCACGATCTGCGTCGATTGACGGCCCCGCATCCGGCGCATCTCCAGGGACGTTTCTGATCCATGAGCCTGACCGACATCGCCGCCCTTCTGGGCCTGAACCTGGCCCTGATCGTCGTGGTGATGGTCGGACTGTGGACCCTGTCCCTCCGGCTGAAAGACGTCAGCTTCATCGACGCCGTCTGGCCGATGGCGATGCTGCTGCTGGCGCTGGCGACGTTTCCCCGCACCGAAGGCGACCCGACGCGAAAATGGCTGCTGCTGTGGCTGGTCGGGGTCTGGGCCCTGCGGCTGGGCTGGCACCTCTACCGGCGTTGGCGGATGCAGGGGGCGGACGGCCGCTATCTCGAGATTCTCGGGCGGATGGAGAAGACCCGGGGCTGGGGGTTCGGCAAGACGGGGCTGCTGGTGGTGTTCCTGCCGCAGGCGGTGCTGGCCTGGCTGACCTCCCTGCCGGTGCAGCTGGGACAGGTGGCGATCGAGCCGGCGGTGGGCTGGATCGGATGGGCCGGGGCCGTTCTGGCGGTGATCGGCATCGGCTTCGAGAGCATCGGCGACGCCCAGCTGGCGGCCTTCAAACGGGATCCGGCCAACAAGGGTCAGGTGATGGACAAGGGCCTGTGGCGCTGGACCCGGCATCCCAACTATTTCGGCGATGCCTGCGTCTGGTGGGGCCTGTATCTGATCGCGGCGGAGACCGGGCCCGGGCTGTGGGCGATCGCGGGGCCGCTGTTCCTGACCTTCACCCTGACGAAATGGTCGGGGATCGGCATCACGGAGAAGGCCATCCACGGCACCCGGCCCGGCTATGCCGACTATGTGCGCCGGACCAGCGCCTTCATTCCCTGGCCGCCGAAGAAGGCCTGACGTCCCCTGGATGACCTGACCGAAACGGAAAACCCCCGCCGCTTGCGCGACGGGGGCTGACCGTTCTGATCAAACCGGGGTTCATGAGGCCCCGGTTGAACCGTCTTACTGGCCGGGGTTGGCGGCCGACGGCGAGGTGTTCGGCGTGTTGGCGGTGGTGGCGCCGCCGTCGGCGTTGCCGGCCTGTTGCTCGATGGTGTCGGCCTTCTCGTTGAGGGCCGTTTCGGCGGCCTCGGTCGGAGCGGCGGCAGCCTGCTCTTCCAGAGCGTCGGCCTGGACTTCAGCGGCCTTGTCGGCGGGGCTTTCGCAGGCAGCGAGGCCGGCGACGGCGAACAGGGCGGCGGCGGCGGTGATGATCTTACGCATTGAGGATATCCTTCCAGAGTGGAAACCCCATAACTCCACAGCTTGAAGACGGTTCACGGGCGCGTGAGAAAAAAGTGTTGGAACCTCAAATTTCCTTCGCGAAGGCCACACGGGCCGCGCCCAGCAGGGCGGCGTGCTTGTGCAGGATCACGTTCGTCGGGATGCCGGCCATATAGTCCTGGTACCGGCCCTTGCGCTCGAACCGTTCGCGGAAGGGGCTGGCCTTGAGGAAGGGCAGGATGCGCGGGGCGATGCCGCCGGCGATATAGACGCCGCCGCGCGCCCCGGTGGTCAGGGCGATGTCGCCGGCGACACATCCGAGAATCGCGCAGAACCGGGCCAGGGTGGCGCCGCAAGGGCTGTTCGGGTTCTCCAGCGCCTCGGCGGTGATCAGGGCCGGATCGTCGATATGGCTCTCGCGTCCGTCGATCTCGGCGAGGGCGCGGTGCAGGTTCAGCAGGCCGGGGCCGCAGATCAGCCGTTCGATCGAGACCCGGTCGTAGCGCCGGCGCAGGATGCGCAGGATTTCGTCCTCGATGGCGTCGCCCGGCGCGAAACAGGCGTGGCCGCCCTCGGAAGGCATGGCGATCTCGCGCCCGTGGCTGTCGCGAACGAGGGCGGAGACGCCGAATCCGGTGCCGGGCCCGAGCACGGCGAGGGTCGCGTGGGGCTCGCCCTCGGCCGGACCGCCGAGGGTCGCCAGCTCCGGACGGGCCACAAGGGGCGCGCCCCAGGCCAGCGCCTCGAAATCATTGATCAGCCGGACCGGATCGAGCCCGAGGGTCTGCAGTTCGCCCTCCGATACGCGCCAGGGTGAGTTGGTCAGGTCGATCTCACCGTCGGTGACCGGCCCGGCCACTGCGATGACGCCACCCGTCGGCTTGACGGCGCAGCCGTCGAGGAAGGCGGTGACGCCCTTGAGGAAGGTGGGGTAGTCAGCGCCCTTGAAGCTCTCGTGATGTTCGAGCACGGGCCGGCCCTCGACGAGGCGCGCGATGGCGAACCGGGCATTGGTGCCGCCGACGTCGCCGACGAGAAGGGGCGCGGTTTCCGAAGCGGGCATCAGGCGTCCACCGTCCGGTCGACCAGATTGGGGTCCGGCGGCGCGTCGGCATGGCCGTTCGCGGCGGCCGGCGCGACGAAACAGATCGAGGCGCCGGTCTCTGCGGTGCTTACCGCCTGGCGGAAGGCGCCGAACAGTTCGCGGCCATAGCCCCAGCCCGCGCCGGTGGCGTGGGCCGGCGTGCGGACCGCGGCGGGACGCGCGGACAGGTCGGGGACCCCGACCGTGGTCAGGACGCCAGCCTCGGCGTCGAGGCGGATGACGTCCCCGTCGCGCACATGGGCCAGCGGGCCGCCGGCGAGGGCCTCGGGCGACACGTGTATGGCGGCGGGCGTCTTGCCCGAGGCGCCGGACATGCGGCCGTCGGTGACGAAGGCGACCTTGAAGCCCTTGTCCTGCAGCACGGACAGGGCCGGGGACAGGCTGTGCAACTCCGGCATGCCGTTGGCGCGGGGCCCCTGAAAGCGCAGCACCACGACCACGTCGCGGTCCAGCTTGCCGTCCTGGAAGGCCTGAAGCGCGTCTTCCTGGGTCTCGAACACGGCGGCAGGCGCCTCGACGATGCGGTTCTCCGGCTTGACGGCGGAAATCTTGATCACCGCCCGGCCCAGGTCGCCCTGGACGAGGCGAAGGCCGCCCTCGCGGTCGAAGGGATCGGAGGCGGGGCGGAGAATGTCCGTGTCCAGACTTTCCGTGACGCCGTCCTTCCAGACCAGCTCGCCGTCGATCAGCATCGGCTCCTGGAAATAGTGATGAATGCCCTGACCCATGACGGTGACGACGTCGGCATGGATACAGCCGGCGCCGGCCAGTTCGCGGGCGACGAAGGCGACGCCGCCGGCCGCCTGGAAGGCGTTCACATCAGCTGAGCCATTGGGATAGACCCGGGCCAGCAAGGGGGTGACGGACGACAGCTGGTCCATGTCGGTCCAGTCGATCAGGATTCCGGCCGAGCGGGCCATGGCGACCAGATGGATGGCGTGATTGGTCGAGCCTCCGGTGGCCAGCAGGGCGACGATGGCGTTGACGATCCCCTTCTCGCTGACGATGTCGGCCATCCGGCCCTGACCGCTGCGGGCCAGTTCGACCGCCTGCTTGCCGGCGGCCGCCGTCAGGGCGTCGCGCAGGCCGGTTTCGGGATGGACGAAGGCCGTCGAGGGCAGGTGCAGGCCGATCAGCTCCATCATCATCTGGTTGGAGTTGGCGGTGCCGTAGAAGGTGCAGGTGCCCGGCGAATGGTAGGAGCCGATCTCGCTCTCCAGCAGGGTGGCGCGGTCGACCTTGCCTTGCGCATATTCGGCGCGGACGCGGGCCTTTTCGAAATTGGGGATGCCGGAGGGCATGGGTCCAGCGGGGGCGAAGACGACGGGCAGGTGGCCGAAGGCCAGCGAGCCCATGAACAGGCCGGGCACGATCTTGTCGCAGACCCCCAGGCAGATGACGGCGTCGAAGGCGTCATGGGTCAGGGCCACGGCCGTCGACATGGCGATGACGTCGCGGCTGAACAGCGACAGGTCCATGCCGGGGCGTCCCTGGGTGACGCCGTCGCACATGGCGGGCGTGGCGCCGGCGACCTGGGCGGTGGCGTTCACCTCGCGCACGGCGTCGCGGATGATCTGCGGGAACCGCTCGAACGGCTGATGTGCCGACAGCATGTCGTTATAGGCGGTGACGACGCCGACATTGGGCTGGGTCCCCGACATGGCGTTGAGCTTGTCCTTGACCGGGGCGCCGGCGAAGGCGTGGGCCCAGTTGGCGCAGGACAGTTTGGCGCGGCCGGCGCCGGATGAGCCGGCGGCGTCCATGCGGCGGAGATAGTCGGCGCGGGTCGTTTTCGATCGTTCGACGATGCGGGCGGTGACCTCGGCGACGACGGGGTTCAGGGTCGGCATCAGGCTTTCTCCGTCCACAGAACGTCGAGCGGGACCTTGGCCGCGATGAGGGCGGCGATCGGCCGGACGGCCGGGTCGCCGGCGGCCTCGCGTTCGAACACCGCGCGCTTGGCGACGCCGGTCAGGGCCAGGACCACGCGGCGGGAGGTCATCAGATACGGCAGGTTGATGGTCAGCCGCTCGAGGCTGGGCGCGGCGCCGTCGCGGCCATGCGGGACGCCGAGAACGGTCGGCCGGAGCGCGGGCGACAGCAGCGTCTTGAGGGTCGGACCGTCGGGGAACATGGAACAGATATGGCCATCCTCCCCCATGCCGAGAAGGACGGCGTCCAGTTTGCCGCCCTCGGCCGCCAGGGCATGGGCGGCCAGGGCCGCCGCGCGGTCGACGGTGACGGCGGGGTGGAACAGGGGGACGAAGCGCGCCGCGGCGGCAGGACCGGTCAGCAGCGTCCGCTTCAGCAGGGCGGCGTTGGACTCGGGCGAGGTCTCGGGGACGTAGCGTTCGTCGATCAGGGTGACGGCGATGCGGGCCCAGTCGAGGTCAGCTTGCGCCAGTCGGCGGTAGATCGGCGCGGGCGTCGAGCCGCCGGAGCCTGCGAACACAGCCTTGCCCTTGTCGGCGAGGGCGGCGGCGAGCGCGTCGGTCAGGCGAGCCGCGCAGGCCTCGGCCCAGGCGGCGCCGTCAGGGAAGGTCTCGATGACGGGAGGGGCCTCACCCATGGCCCGTATTCCATGCCCGGCCGCCGCGCTCGAGCAGAAGGTCGGCCTCCTGCGGCCCCCAGGTTCCGGCGGCGTACTGCTTGGGCTTGAAGGCCGCGCCGCGCCAGGCGTCGGAGACCTCGTCGACCCATTTCCACGCCTGTTCCGCCTCGTCACGGCGCACGAACAGGGTGGAGTCGCCGGCGAGGGCGTCGAGCAGCAGCCGCTCATAGGCGATGCGGCGGCGCGGCGGTTTGGCGCCCTTGTCGCCCTGGCCCCAGGACAGGGACATCTGGATCGGCTGCAACTGCATGCGCTGGTCCAGCCCCGGCTTCTTGTTCATCACCGACAGGGCGATGTCTTCCTCGGGCTGGAGCTCGATCACCAGCCGGTTGGCCGCGATGTGTCCGCGCTCGCCATGGTCGAAGATGGAGTGGGGCACGGGCTTGAACTGGATGACGATCTCGGTCCGCTTCTCGGCCAGCCGCTTGCCGGTGCGCAGGAAGAAGGGGGTGCCGGCCCAGCGCCAGTTGTCGATATCGACGCGCACGGCGACGAAGGTCTCGGTGTCGGAGGCCTGCCCCCGCTCCTCGCTGTAGGCCTTCGCCGGCTTGCCCTCGCTGGTTCCCGCGACGTACTGGCCGCGTACGGTGACGCGCTCGGCCTCATGCTCCGTGATCGGACGGAGCGAGCGGATGACCTTGACCTTCTCGTTGCGCACCGAGTCGGGGTCGAGGTCGGACGGCGGCTCCATGGCGACGAGGCAGAGCAGCTGCAGCATGTGGTTCTGCAGCATGTCCCGCAGGGCGCCGTATTCGTCATAATAGGGCCAGCGGTCGCCGACTCCGACGGTCTCGCCGACGGTGATCTGCACGTGGTCGATCGACAGGCTGTTCCACAGCGGCTCGAAGATGGTGTTGCCGAAGCGCAGGGCGATCAGGTTCTGCACCGTCTCCTTGCCGAGGTAGTGGTCGATGCGGAAGACTTGGTCCTCGGAGAAGGCGTGGGCGACGGCGTCGTCGATCTGGAGAAAGGACTGGAGGTCGCGTCCGACGGGCTTCTCCAGCACCACGCGGTCGGTCGCCTCGGCCAGGCCGGCGGCCTTCAGGGCGGTGACGATGCGGCCGTACAGCGAGGGCGAGACGGCGAGGAAGCTGGTGACGCCGCCGTCGCCGACCCTGTCCTTCAGGGGCTTCAGGCTGGCGGGGTCGGTGGCGTCGACGGGCAGATAGTCGAGCCGGGCGTCGAGCCGGGCCCAGGCCTCGTCGGTCCAGGCGTCGTCGGCGCGGGCCTTGCCCTCGACCGCGGCGCGAACCCTGGCGACATAGTCATCGCGGCTCTCGTCCGAGCGGGCGGCGCCGATGATCTTCAGCCCTTCGGGCAGCAGGCCGTCGTACTCGAGGAAATAGAGCGAAGGCAGCAGCATCCGCATGGCGAGGTCGCCGCCGCCGCCGAACAGCACCAGGGCCGCCATGCGCTCTCCTTCATTCAGGTCCCGGCCGGACCGGGAGTTTGTCTGGCCGCTTCCGCGCGCCGCGCCAAGACTTCGAGGACGTCCTGAAACACCATGTGACGCGCCCGAAGCAGCACCATCAGGTGATAGACCAAATCCGCGGCCTCCGCCGCCAGTTCCGAATCCGGGCCGGCGACGCCGGCCAGGGCCGTCTCGACGCCCTCTTCCCCGACCTTCTGGGCCACGCGTTTGACGCCCTCGGCGAGCAGGCGGGCGGTCCAGCTTTCGGCAGGATCGGCGGCGGCGCGGTCGGCGATGGTCGCCTCCAGCCGCGCGAGCCGGCCGAGGCCCGGCGCGTCCTCCTCGCCGAAACAGCTGATGCGGTTGAGGTGGCAGGCGTTGCCGACGGGTCGGACCTTGAGGACGAGGGCGTCGGCGTCGCAGTCCGGGGTGATGGAGACGACGTGCAGCCGGTCGCCCGAGGTCTCGCCCTTGCGCCAGCGCCCGCCGCGCGAGCGCGAGAAGAAGGTGGCCTCATTGGAGGCGAGGGTCTCGTCGAGTGCGGCGCGGTCCATGTACGCCAGCGTCAGCACCTGCAGGGTGGCGGCGTCCTGGACGACGACGGGGATGAGGCCGCCGGACTTGTCGAAGTCGAGGGTGGAGGGATCGATCACAGTCTCATTTCCTGTCCGGCGTCCGCGAGAAACGCCTTGAGATCGGGAATGGCCAGGGCCCCGGTGTGGAAGACGCTGGCGGCGAGGGCGCCGGAAACGTCGGCCTGTTCGAAGACGTCGAGGAAATGCGAGGCCGCGCCGGCCCCGCCCGAGGCGACGAGGGGAATGGTCAGGCCGGCGCGGGCGGCGGTCAGCTGGGCGAGGTCATAGCCGCGGCGGACGCCGTCCTCGTCCATGCAGTTGAGGACGATCTCGCCGGCGCCGAGGGTCTGGGCCTCGACGATCCAGTCCATGGTGCGGCGGCCGGCGCCGCGGCTGGCCGTCGGATCGCCGGTGTACTGGTGCACGACCCAGTCGTCGCCGGACCGTTTCGAGTCGACGCCGACGACGACGCACTGGCTGCCGAGGCGTTCGGCCATTTCGGCGATCAGCTCCGGGCGTTCGAGGGCGGGCGAGTTGATCGAGACCTTGTCGGCGCCGTGGTCCAGGCAGCGGGCGGCCTGATCGACCGAGCGGATGCCGCCGGCGACGCTGAACGGGATGTCCAGCAGTCGCGCGATGTCGCGGACCCAGCCGTAGTCGAGGGTGCGGCCCTCGGGGCTGGCGGTGATGTCGTAGAAGACCAGTTCGTCGGCGCCCTGGTCGCGATAGCGGGCGGCGAGCTCGGCGGCGTCGCCCATGTCCGTGTGACCCTGGAAGCGGACGCCCTTGACCACCCGGCCGTCGCGGACGTCGAGGCAGGGGATGATCCGGCGCGCCGTCATGCCGGCTCTCTGGCGGCGAGGGCCTCTTCGAGGGTGAAGCGGTTCTCGTAGAGGGCGCGGCCGACGATGGCGCCGTCGCAGCCCAGCGCCGCGGCGGCGGTCAGGTCGGCGACGGTCGCCACCCCGCCCGAGGCCTGAACCTTGAGGTCTGGACGGCGGCGGATGATCTCGCCCAGCAGGTCGAGATTGGGGCCGGTGAGGGCGCCGTCGCGGCCGACGTCGGTGACCAGCAGGTGGCGGGCGAGGTTGGGGGGATAGCGGTCGAGCGCGGTCCAGAGATCGACCCCGGCCGCCTCGGTCCAGCCCTTCAGGGCCGGGACCCAGCGGTCGCCGTCGGCCTTGACGTCGATGGCCAGGGTGATGCGGTCCGGGCCGAAGCGGCGCAGCCAGTCGGCCACGGTCTCGGGCTGCGACACCGCCAGCGAACCGACCACCACGCGGGCGACGCCGGCGTCGATCAGGGCGGCGACGTCATCGGCGGAGCGGACGCCGCCGCCGGACTGGATGCGGATGTCGATGGCGCGGGCGAGGTCGCCGATCAGGGCGTGCTGGACGGCGCGCCCGGCCTCGGCGCCGTCGAGGTCGACGATGTGGGCCCAGGTCGCGCCGGCGGCGGCGAAGGTCGCGAGGCGGGCGGCGGGCTGGTCGTCGTAGCGGGTGACGGCGTCGAACCGGCCGTGCATCAGCCGCACGCAGATCCCGTCTTTCAGGTCGATGGCGGGATAGACGATCACGCGGGGAGCTCCAGGAAGTTGCGCAGGATGCGGGCGCCGGTCGCGGCGGAGCGCTCGGGGTGGAACTGGCAGGCCCAGCGGTCGGCGCTGCGAACCATGGCGGGGATCGGACCGCCGTAGTCGGCGCGGGCCAGGGTCGCGGGCCCGTCGGGGCAGACGAAGCCATGCACGAAATAGGCGTAAGCGCCGTCTTCGATCCCTTCGAGCAGGGGATCGGCCCGATCGGCCGTCAGGCGCGACCAGCCCATGTGCGGGACGGTCAGATGCGGGCCGGGCTCCAGGCGGCGGACGGCGCCGGGGATCAGGCCCAGCAGGGGGACGGGCTCGCCCTCCTCGCTGGTCTCGAACAGCAGTTGCTGGCCGAGGCAGACCCCGAGGAGCGGGCGGGAGAAGGCGCGGATGGGCTCGACGAGACCGAGCGCGGTCAGCCGGGCCATGGCGTATGCCGCGGCGCCGACGCCGGGCAGGATCAGCCGCTCCGCCTCGGCGACCGCGACCGGATCGTCGGTCAGGCGAACGGTCGCGCCGAGCCGCTCGAGGGCGAACCGGACCGAGGCGGTGTTGCCGGCTCCGTAGGCCAGGACGGTGACTTCGGTCACAGCACGCCCTTGGTGCTGGGCACGGCGTCGCCCTCGATGCGAATGGCCTGACGCAGGGCGCGGCCGAAGGCCTTGTAGACGGCCTCGGTCTTGTGGTGGTCGTCGTCGCCGGTGACCGAGACATGGATGGCCGCCCCGAGGTGTTCGGCCAGCGAGCGGAAGACGTGGGCCGTCAGGTCGGTGCGGTAGTCGCCGATGAAGGGCGTCGCGAAGCTCCCTTCGAACACGGGGAAGGGTCGGCCCGACAGGTCGATCGACACGCTGGCGTTGGCCTCGTCCATGGGCAGGACGAAGCCGTAGCGGGCGATGCCGCGGCGTTCGCCGAGCGCCTGTTTCAGGGCCTGGCCGAGGGCGATGGCCGAGTCCTCGATGGTGTGGTGCGGGTCGGTGTGCAGGTCGCCTTCGCAGGCGAGACGCAGGGAGAAGCCGCCGTGGGCGGCGACCTGCTCCAGCATGTGGTCGAAGAAGCCGACGCCGGTGGCGATGGAGACCGGGCCGGTTGCGTCGAGGTCGACGGCGCAGACGATGCGGGTCTCCTTGGTGTCGCGGACCGACTGGCCCGTGCGATGGGCGCGACTGGATGCGGCGGCGAGGCCAAGCGCGGCCAGCAGCCGGTCGTTGACCTCGACCCTGGCCGAGACGGGCAGGCGGAGGCGGTCGCCGGCGCGGTCGGCGGCGAGGCCGAAGCCGGCGAGGGCGGCAAGGACGGCATCCGGGTCGGCGGGCCGGGCCATGATCACGGGCCCGAAGCCCGGCTCGATCGGCATGTCGCGGGAGAGGGCCTTGATCAGCCGGTCACGCTCCGACCGGACGAGGGCGATGCGCGCCGTCGTCTCCATTATCCTTGAAGGGTCGAGGGTCTGCAGGGCGAGCCGGATGGAGACCTCGGGGAGGGCCCAGGGCTCCAGCACCGCGGCGAGGC
>NZ_BSOY01000040.1 GCF_030160755.1 Brevundimonas denitrificans
CCCCGCCCGGCGCTGGAGCTGGACGACGGCCCCGCCGTCCTCGACCCGGCCCCGCCGTGGGAGGCCCCTGACCCCGTGCGCGGCGCGCCGGAACCGAAGGTCGCCGCCGCCAAGGCGCCGAAGCCCCGCCGCGAGGCCGACGACAGTCAGGCCGCCTTCGATTTCGCCCGCCCTTCGACCGGCTTCGACCTGCCGCCGCTGTCGATGCTGACCAAGCCGGCCAAGCGCGTCGCCTCGGTGGACGAGGAGGCCCTGAAGCAGAACGCCAAGATGCTGGAGGGCGTGCTGCAGGAGTTCGGCGTGCGCGGCGTGATCGACCAGATCCGCCCCGGCCCCGTCGTCACCCTGTACGAACTGGTGCCCGCTCCCGGCGTGAAGCACGGCCGTGTCGTGGCCCTCAGCGACGACATCGCCCGCTCCATGTCCGCCCGCGCCTGCCGCATCTCGGTCGTGCCGGGCCGCAACGCCATCGGCATCGAATTGCCCAACGCCAAGCGCGAGACCGTCTATCTGCGCGACCTGCTGGCCTCGACCGAATACGACAAGCCGGCCCATCTTCTGCCGCTGGCCCTGGGCGAGACGATCGGCGGCGAGCCCTATGTCGCCGACCTCGCGCGCATGCCCCACCTGCTGATCGCCGGCACCACCGGTTCGGGCAAGTCGGTCGGGGTCAACGCCATGATCCTGTCGATCCTCTACCGGCACAGCCCGGCCGAGTGCCGCTTCATCATGATCGACCCCAAGATGCTGGAGCTCAGCGTCTATGACGGCATCCCGCACCTGCTGGCCCCGGTGGTGACCGATCCCAAGAAGGCCGTCGTCGCCCTGAAATGGACCGTACGCGAGATGGAGGACCGCTATCGGCGGATGTCCAAGCTCGGCGTGCGCAACATCGCCTCCTACAACGAACGCGCCCGCGAGGCCCAGGCCAAGGGCGAGCATTTCGAACGCACCGTCCAGACCGGCTTCGATGAACAGGGCCGCCCGGTCTATGAATCCGAGAAGATCCGCCCCGAGCCCCTGCCCTTCCTCGTCGTCGTCATGGACGAGATGGCCGACCTGATGCTGGTCGCCGGCAAGGATGTGGAGGGCGCCGTCCAGCGGCTGGCCCAAATGGCCCGCGCCGCCGGCATTCACCTGATCATGGCCACCCAGCGCCCCTCGGTCGACGTCATCACCGGCACGATCAAGGCCAATTTCCCGACCCGGATCTCCTTCCAGGTCACCTCCAAGATCGACAGCCGCACCATCCTGGGCGAGCAGGGCGGCGAGCAGCTGCTGGGCCAGGGCGACATGCTCTACATGGCCGGCGGCGGCCGCATCACCCGCCTGCACGGCCCCTTCGTGACCGATCAGGAGGTCGACGAGGTCTGCAAACACCTGCGCAGCCAGGGCGAGCCCGACTACCTTGACCTGATCACCGACGATCCGGACGGCGACGGCGACGCGGCCGGATTCGACGACGAGGGCGGCGGCGGTTCCGGCGACGATCTGTATGACCGCGCCGTGGCCGTGGTCACCCGCGACCGCAAGGCCTCGACCAGCTACATCCAGCGCCGCCTGCAGATCGGCTACAACCGCGCCGCCTCCCTGATCGAGCGGATGGAGCAGGAGGGCGTGGTCAGCCCTGCCAACCACGCCGGGAAACGCGATATTCTGGCGGGCCCGCCGCCGATGTAGCAGGCAACGGCCGCGTTCCTGCCGCGTTTGGGCCCCGTCGTCATCGCCTGAAAGCTGAACGAGGCTTCATCCGAAGGTCGGAATATGGTCAGGCTCGGGCCATGCCCGCGCCTTTCCCGTTCCGCATGACGGCATGATCAACAACCATCCCGAACGGGAGAAGACCCTGATGACTGTCTCACGCCGCGCCTTCGCACTTGGATCCGCCGCCCTCGCCGCGGTCGCCGCCATACCTGCCGCCGCACAGAGCGCCCTGTCCGCCGAGGATCGCGCCGTCCTGGCCCAGGCGCAGACCTATCTGCAGGGCCTGACCTCGGCCCAGGGCAATTTCGTCGAGACCTCCGGCGCCCAACGCCGCGAAGGCCGCTTCTTCCTGCAGCGCCCGGGCAAGATGCGGTTTGAATACACCAACCCGGCCGGCCTGCTGGTCGTCTCGGACGGCTCCAACGTCAAACGCTACGACCCGCGCCTGAACGTGTTTCGTCAGGTGCCGCTGGGGGCCACCCCCCTGTCGACCTTCCTCGCCCGCAATGTCCGCTTCGATCAGGGCGTGCGCATCGACCGGGTCACCCGCATGGCCTCCGGCGCCTTCGCCATCACGGCCCGCGACGCGCGCCGGCCCAACGAGGGCTCCGTGATCCTTTCGTTCGCCGGCAACCCCATTCGCCTGCACGAATGGACCATTCGCGACGCCCAGGGCGGCAGCACCCGGACCCAGCTGACCTCGCTGACCCCGGCCCCGAACCTGGCCGCCAGCCTGTTCCAGCTGCGCGATCCGACCCGGCGTCCGGGGCGGAACTGATTTCGCCTGAGGCGCGAGCGGCGGTTTGACATTTTTTTCCGACCGTGGCACTTTCATCACAGGTCGGCGGGAGCCGATCTGAACCGCTCTGGATTTCATCCCCTTCCCGGCGGCGAGAGAGACGAACCTTCCAGCGCCCGGTCCCCCCGACCGGGCGCTTTTTTGTGCTTTCGTCATTCCGGGCGCAGCGCAGCGGAGGCCCGGAACCCAGCGGCGCCGCGAAGGCGGCGAAACACCGCCGGATTGGCTGACGCCCGCGCTCCCGACAGGTTCGCGCTCACGCGCGCCGCTGGGTTCCGGGTCTGCGCCTCGCGAGCGAGGCTCCGCCCGGAATGACGATAGCAAGGGGGTCAACGATCCCGGTCCGAAGATGCTAGAGCCACGTCCATGCTTCGCATCGCCACCTGGAACATCAATTCCGTCCGCCTGCGCATCGACCAGGTCGCGCGGTTCGTCGCCGAGAGCGGGACGGACGTCCTGTGTCTGCAGGAGATCAAATGCCTGGAGGACCAGTTTCCCCGCGCCGCCTTTGAAGCCATGGGCCTGCCCCATCTGAAGATCGGCGGCCAGAAGGGCTGGCACGGGGTGGCGATCGCCAGCCGCAAGCCGATCGTCGAGGCGCCCGTCCTCGACGTCTGCCGCGAAGGCCACGCCCGCTGCGTCGGGGTCATGGTCGACGGCGTCGAGGTGCAGAATTTCTACATCCCCGCCGGCGGCGACGTCGCCGACCGGGCGCTGAACCCGAAATTCGATCACAAGATGGATTTCTACGAGCGGCTGACGGCCGAGATGGCCGGGCGCGACAAGCAGCGGCCGCTGGTGCTGGCCGGCGATTTTAACATCGCGCCGGGCGAGAACGACGTCTGGAACCACCGCTATATGTCGAAGATCGTCAGCCACACCCCGCTGGAGGTCGAGACCCTGCGCCGGCTTCAGGCGGCGGGCGGTTTCGCCGACGTGGTCCGCGAGCAGATCCCCGAGCCGACCAAGCTGGCCAGCTGGTGGAGCTATCGCGCCGCCGACTTCCGCAAGTCGAACCGCGGCCTGCGCCTCGACCACCTGTGGACCTCGCCCGGCCTGACCCCGGCGGTGACTCCCGGCAGCGCCCGCATCCACGACACGGTCCGCGAATGGACCCAGCCCAGCGACCACGCCCCGGTGACGATGGACCTGGCGGTCTGAGGCTCAGAACGGGAAGAAGATCGGTATGGCGATCATGGCCGCCACCCAGGTGATCAGGTTCAGCGGAACGCCGACGCGCACGAAATCCATGTAGCTGTAATTGCCCATCTGGAAGACCAGCACATTGGTCTGATAGCCGAACGGCGTGGCGAAGGCGGCCGAAGCGGCCATCATCACACAAACCAGAAACGGCCGGGGATCCACCCCGAGACTTTCCGCGAGGGCCACCGCGATCGGGGTGATCAGCACGGCCACCGTGGCGTTGGACAGCAGTTCCGTCGCGAACAGCGTCACTCCGTACAGGATGATCAGGGCGGCCAGCGGCCCGAACGGCCGGATCACGCCTATCAGCATATGCGCCCCGGTCGCGGCCAGGCCGGTGACCTCAATGGCGATCCCGATGACCACCATCCCGGCGATCAGCAGCAATATCTCCGGCCGCAGCCCCGCATAGGCCTCCTCCGCCGTGATCACCCGCAGGAGGATCAGGGCCACGGCCCCGGCGAAGGCCGAGGCGGCGATGGGGACGAGACCCAGCCCCGCGGCAACGACCACCGCAACAAACACCCCGAGGGCGATCGAGGCGCGACGCAGGTGGAACGGGCGATCGGCCGCACCGAACAGGGCCACGTCGCCCAGGTGGGCGTCGCCGGAACCGTCGGCGTGGGTGCGGGCCTCGCCCAGGCGCGGCAGATTGAACGGGAGAATGCGACGCCTGCGCGCCGCCGTCTCGGCCGCCGCCTTGCGGCGCGCCTCTTCCATCTCGGCCAGCCGCGCCTGTTCCGCCTCGTCGGCCGCCACGCTTCGCCCCAGCTGCCGCGCACCGACGAAATACAGCCACAGGCCGCCGACGACGGCGATGCTCAGGCCCACGGGCGTGATTTCGAAGAGGGTGAAGACCGGCTGGCCGGCGTTGCGGGCCATGTCGTTGACCAGCAGATTGGTCGAGGTGCCGATCAGGGTCATCAGCCCGCCCAGCACCGAGACGTGGCTGAGCGGCATCAGAAAGCGTTTGGGCGACAGCTTCAGCGACTGGGCGACGTCGCGGATCACCGGGGCCGCAAGCACAACCACCGGGGTATTGTTGAGGAAGCCGCCCAGGACCCCGCACATGCCGATTACGGCCCACACGCCGACCGCGCCCACCCGCGCCGCCAGCTTTGTGGCCTCGCGGATCATAAGCCCCAGCAGGCCGGACAGTTCGATGGCGTAGGCGATGACGAACAGCCCGGCCAGGGCGATGACGGCGGGGCTGGCGAACGCCCCCTGCACCTCGACCGGCCGCACGACGCCCAGCAGCAGCAGGGTCGCCGCCCCGGTCAGGGCGACGACGTCGGCCCGCACCCGGCCATGGATCAGGACGCCGACAACCGCCGTCAGAATCGCCAGGGCCGCGATTTGATCGAAGGTCATGGAACGGCGCTGGCCCCCGGCGGCTTCTTGAAAGGGACCCCCGCCCGGGCGCCCCTTGTCCAAGCGGACGATGTGCTAGGCTTGTTCCATGGTTTTTGAGTTGAAGGCCTGTCGGCGGACCGCGACGGCGCTGGTTCTGGCGGGAAGCGTGGTCGTTGGCTGCGACCGGGCCGTCGAACCGGCCGCACCGCCGGCGCCGGGACCCGCGCCCGCGCCCTCGCCGACACTGGACAGGGCGGCCATTCTCACCGCCATCGACGCGGCGGCCTCCGACGCCGCGGCGGGCGTCGCGCGCGCCGGGCCCGATCCCCTGGTCGGCCGCTCCTTCTCCCTGAGAGTGGCGTTCGGCTGTTTCGGCCCGGAAGGCGTTCCGCCCGTTGGAGCCGCAAACTCTGAAGGAAGGCCCCGCTGGGCCATCTCCGACGACGGGCGGGCGATCCGCCTGACGCTGTCCCCCTCGGACTGGACGGACGGCGACGTATCCGGCCCGGCCCCCGAGGGGCTCGAAACCCTGTCCGGCGTCTGGATCAATCAGCCATGGATGCGGTCGGAAGCATGCCCGGCCTGGAGCATCCGGGAAGCGGACGCCCCGGCTGTCCCGCCCCCGGCCCGGGTCGCCGCCCTTGTCATGGTTCGCCCGACAGGCGCGTCGCGGGTGGGTCGCGCCGGCGATCAGACCTTCACCCATACGGTCCGCGCCGAGGGCGAGGCGCCGGTCGCGAGGCCGGCACAAGGCTACCGGCTGGTTCTGGAAGGCCGGTTGGTCGGGTGGGCGGACGAGCGGGTGATCCGCTGCCGGGTCGTCTCGCCGGACCGGCCGCCCGCCTGCGTCGTCGGCGCAGCGGTGGATCGCATCGCTTTCGAGGATGGGGCGGCCGGCGCGGTGCTCAGTGAATGGCGGCCCGGCTAGGGCTGCAGCCGGTACCCGCCCGCGTCGGTCAGCAGCAACCGGGCCTGGCCGGGCTCGGGCTCGATCTTCTGCCGCAGGCGGTAGATGTGGGTTTCCAGCGTATGGGTCGTGACCCCGGCGTTGTAGCCCCAGACCTCGGTCAGCAGTTCCTCGCGCGACACGGCCTTGGCCCCGGCGCGGTAGAGGTATTTGAGGATGTTGGTCTCTTTTTCCGTCAACCGGACCTTCCGGCCCTTGTCGTCGATCAGGACCTTGGCGGCCGGGCGGAACTCATAGGGGCCGATGCGGAAGACGGCGTCCTCGGACTGTTCGTGGCTGCGCAGATGGGCGCGGATGCGGGCCAGCAGCACGGCGAAGCGGAAGGGCTTGGTGACATAGTCGTTGGCCCCTGACTCCAGCCCCAGCACGGTGTCGGAGTCCGATGACTGGCCGGTCAGCATGATGATCGGGGTCGAAACCCCGTCCTTGCGCAGCAGGCGGCAGGCCTCGCGGCCGTCCATGTCGGGCAGGTCGACATCCAGCAGGATCAGGTCGGCGCGGACCTCGCGGCCCATCCGTACGCCCTCGGCCGCCGTGGCGGCTTGGACCGGGCGAAAGGCCTCGTGCAACGCCAGCTGCTCGGCCAGGGCCTCGCGCAGGTCGTCGTCGTCGTCGATGATCAGGATGGTCTTGGGCGTGGGCATGGGTACCAGAATGGCGAGCGTCGCCCGATCCGCCAAGGGTCGGACCGAAAGCGGAGCGGTTTTCAGTCCATAGAGGGGGTTTCGGGGCCTTTTCGTTCCCCGAACAGCGACGATCCCACCCGCACATGGGTCGCGCCGAAGCGGATCGCGGTCTCGAAGTCCCCGCTCATTCCCATGGACAGGGTCTCCAGCCCGTGCCGGCGCGCGATCTTGCGCAGCAGGGCGAAATGGGGTCCCGGCGCCTCGTCGGCGGGCGGGATACACATCAGGCCCTCGACGACGAGGCCCGCGGTTCGGGCGTATTCGATGAGTTGGCCGGCGTCGCCGGGCAGGACGCCGGCCTTCTGGGGTTCGGCGCCGGTGTTGACCTGGATCAGGACGCGGACGGGTTTGCCGGCGCGGGCGCCCGCGGTGGCGAGCGCATCGGCCAGCTTCGGCCGGTCGAGGGTCTCGATCACATCGAACAGGGCGACGGCGTCGGCGGCCTTGTTCGATTGCAGCGGCCCGATCAGCCTGAGCTCAAGTCCGGAGACACCCTCGCGGCGGTCGTTCCAGCGGCCCTGCGCCTCCTGCACCCGGTTTTCACCGAAGACGCGCTGGCCCGCGGCGAGCGCCGCCGCGATGGCCTCGGGCGGCTGGGTCTTGGACACGGCGGTCAGGGTGACGCCGTCGACCGCCCGGCCGGAGGCGCGACAGGCGGCGGCGATGCGCCGCTGAATGGTTTCCAGCCGCACGGCGACGGCGCTGGACGACAGAACGGGTTCGGGAGAAGAGGGGGTCATGAACCGGGCGGACGCCGAAATCCTGTGGGAAGCCGCCAGCGTCCTCGCACGGGACGCCGCCAAAGTCAGCGGGGCGCGTGATCCCGCCATCCCGAGCTTGCCGCCCCTGCTGTTTTTCACCGACCCCGACCGGACGCCGAGGCCCTGGGAGACGGCGGCGCGGCTGCCGGTCGGCTCAGGCGTGGTGTTCCGGCATTTCGGCCGGGCCGATGCGCGTGAGACAGGCCTGCGTCTCAGGGAGGCCACGCGGAGTCGCGACGGCCTGCTGCTGATCGGACGGGACGCGGAACTGGCCGAGGCGGTCGGGGCGGACGGAGTCCATCTGCCTGAACGGGCGCTGGATGAGGCGGCGGGGCTGGCCGCAATCCGGCCGGGCTGGATCGTCACCGGCGCGGCGCATGCCCGGGCGATGTTGGGAACGCCGGGGCTGGACGCCCTGATCCTATCGCCGGTGTTTGCGGCCGGCGGGGCCTCGGCGGATCGCCCGGCGCTGGGTCTGACGAGCTTTGCATCGTGGGTCGAAGCCGCCCCTTGCCCGGTCTACGCCCTCGGCGGGATCGGCGCGGGCAATGCGCGCAGCCTCATCGGCTCGGGCGCGTGCGGTCTGGCGGGGGTGTCGGCGATCCAGGCGGCGTTCGGGCCGGACTAGAAGCGGAAGATCGATTCCAGCCGGAAGCGCGGCGCGGCCCGGCGATCGGTCTGGGGGGCGCGGGCCGGATCGCTCTCCGGCTCGGCCAGGCCGGCGGCGGCGCCGACGCGCAGACGCGGATTGACCCGGTAATAGGCCCCGGCCTCGACGTCGCCGAGATTGCTGTCACGGCCGACGGGCTGGCTGAGGTTCAGATCCAGGCCCCAGCGGCCGCGCTCGGTGAAGCGGAGGCGGGACGAACCGGGCTGGGCCGCGGCGGCGCGGGCGGCCTGGGCTTCGGTCAGGGACACAGCGGGCGCGCGCGTACGCGCCGGGGCGGTCTGGGCCGAGGCGACGTCGGCCATTACGAAGAGCGTAAGCCCCCCGGTCAGTCCGGCGATCAGCGTCATTCGGCGCATGTCATGCCCTTCACGTCACGACGACAGTCGCGATCACCAGCAATAAGACACCGCTGGTCAGCCCGGTCAACGAAACGGCGCCGCCACGACCCGGTTCCCTGCGACTCTGGAAGACTCCTGTGGCGCGAGCGTCACGCGAATCCGGCCCCGCGCTCCCGTCCCGCCCGCTCACGGCCGCCGGCCGCTCGTCCGAATGCGTCTTCGCCTTGTCATAGCCCCTTTTCGCCGTGTTATAGAGCGACGCTTCGGCTCAGACCGCGTTCGGTAGGGCCAGCGCGTGCGTCGGAACCGGTCCGCTGCACGTCATGATCTTATGGAGAAGTCTCGATGGTGCTGGTTCGCGGCGCGACGGTCGCCCTGATCACCTCGTGCGTTCTGCTGAGCAGCTGTTCCTCCGGTCGCCCGTTCGGGCCGACGGTGGGCGAGGTTTTCAGCGGCAGGGGCAGCGCCCAGGCTGCAGCGAACGCGCAGACGGGCATCGGCGTCAACGCCTATCTGTGGCGCGCCACACTGGACACGCTGAGCTTCATGCCGCTGGCCAACGCCGATCCCTGGGGCGGCGTCATCAACTATAGCTGGTACATCGATCCCCAGACGCCGAACGAGCGCTTCAAGGCGACCGTGTTCATTCTCGACCGCCGCCTGCGCGCCGACGCCCTGAACGTCAGCATCACCAAACAGGTCCTGCGGCCCGGCTGCACGCCCAATCCGGCCGACGCCGACGCCGAAGTCGACACCGCCGGCTGCTGGACCGGCGCCCGCGTCGCGGCCCAGACCGAGACCGACCTGGAAAACGCCATCCTGACCAAGGCGCGCCAGCTCAACCTTTCCAACGCCGGCTGACCACCCTCCCCACCGCCTAGCCTCCGTCGGGCCTGTTCCTGAAGGAGCAGCCTGAAAGACTCCCGTGGCCAAGACCCCGGTTCGCTACGAACCCAAGACCGCCGAACCCCGCCAGCAGGCCCGCTGGGCGGCCGCAGACGCCTTCCGCATGCCGACCGAAGGCACGGGACGGCCGAAATACTATGTGCTGGAGATGTTCCCCTATCCGTCGGGGGCCATCCACATGGGCCACGCCCGCAACTACGTCATGGGCGACGTGGTGGCGCGGTCGAAGCGGGCGCAGGGCTTCGACGTCCTGCATCCCATGGGCTGGGACGCCTTCGGACTTCCGGCCGAGAACGCCGCCATCGAGCGCGGCGTCCACCCCGGCGACTGGACCTGGTCCAACATCGCCGCCATGCGCGACCAGCTGAAACTGCTGGGCCTGTCGCTCGACTGGAGCCGCGAGTTCGCCACCTGCGACCCGGCCTACTACGGCAAGCAGCAGGCCTGGTTCCTCGAGCTGCTCAAGCGCGGCCTGGTCTACCGCAAGGACTCGGTCGTCAACTGGGATCCGGTCGACAATACGGTTCTCGCCAATGAGCAGGTCGTCGACGGCCGCGGCTGGCGCTCGGGCGCGGTGGTCGAGAAGCGCAAGCTGAACCAGTGGTTCCTGCGCATCACCGACTATGCCGACGACCTGATCGAGGGCCTCAAGGAACTGGAAGGCCGCTGGCCCGACAAGGTGCGGCTGATGCAGGAGAACTGGATCGGTCGGTCGAAGGGCCTGCAGATGACGTGGAAATGGTCGGGCGAGGCGCCCGCCGCCGCGCCGGACGGCCTGGAGATCTACACCACCCGCCCCGACACCCTGTTCGGCGCCAGCTTCATGGGCGTGGCCCCCGACCACCCCGTCGCGCGGGCCATCGCCCAAACCAACCCGGACGCCGCCGCCTTCGTCGCCGAATGCCGCAAGGGCGGCTCGACCCAGGCGGAGATCGAACAGGCTGAAAAGATCGGCTTCGACACGGGCCTGAAGGTCATCCATCCGTTCGACGGGCGCGAGGTCTCCGTCTGGATCGCCAACTTCATCCTGTCGGAATACGGCACGGGCGCCATCTTCGGCTGCCCGGCCCACGACCAGCGCGATCTCGACTTCGCCCGCAAATATCGCCTGCCCGTCGTCCCGGTCGTGAGACCAGACGGCGCGGATGAAGGTTTCGACGTCGAAACAGAGGCTTATGTCGGGCCCGGGCATTTGTTCAACTCCGACTTCCTGAACGGGCTCGAGATCGAGGCCGCCAAGGCCGAAGCGATCCGGCGGATCGAGGCGGCGGGCGCGGGCCAGGGCGCGACCATCTACCGTCTGCGTGACTGGGGCGTCAGCCGCCAGCGCTACTGGGGATGTCCCATCCCTGTGATCCACTGTGCGAAATGCGGCCCTGTCGGCGTTCCGGTCGACCAGCTCCCGGTCGAGCTGCCCCGGGACGTCACCTTCGACACGCCGGGCAATCCGCTCGATCGCCACCCGACCTGGAAACACGTCTCCTGCCCGACCTGCGGCGGCGAGGCGGTGCGTGAGACTGACACGCTCGACACCTTCGTCGACTCGAGCTGGTATTTCGCCCGCTTCACCGATCCGGCCGCGGCCGAACCGATCTCCCGCGCCGCCGCCGACAAATGGCTGCCCGTCGATCAGTATATCGGCGGAGTCGAGCACGCGGTCCTGCACCTGCTCTATGCCCGCTTCATCAGCCGCGCCCTGTCGGACGCCGGCCTGATGTCGGTGCGCGAGCCGTTCGCCGGCCTCTTCACCCAGGGCATGGTGATCCACGAGACCTACCGTCGGGCTGACGGCGGCTGGGTCGAGCCCACCGACGTCGAACTGACCAACGACGCCGGCAAACGCTCGGCGCGGCAGCTCTCCACCGGCGAGGCCCTGACGATCGGCGACATCGAGAAGATGTCCAAGTCGAAGAAGAACGTCGTCGCCCCGCAGGAGATCGTCGACACCTATGGCGTGGACGCCGGCCGGCTGTTCGTCCTCAGCGACAGCCCGCCCGAGCGCGACGTGCAATGGACGCCCGGTGGCGTCGAGGGCGCGGCCCGCTTCGTCCAGCGCGTCTGGACCGAGGTCGACGGTTTCGATCCCGACGCCCCCGCCCATGAGTCCGACGCCGCCTTGGTCCGCGAGACGCACAAGGCCATCAAGGCGGTGTCCGAGGGCGTCAGCGGCTTCCGCTTCAACTCCGCCATCGCCAAACTCTACGCCTTCGTCGCCGTCGTGAGGGATCACGGTGGGGCGGGCGGCGCCGCGCGGCGTCAGGCCCTGTCGGCGCTCGTCCGGCTGGTCGCTCCCTTCACCCCCCACCTGGCCGAGGAGTGCTGGACGCGGCTCGGCGAAGAGGGGATGGTGCTGGACGCGCCCTGGCCGGAATTCGACCCGGCGTTGGCGGCCGACGACGAGGTGATCCTGCCGATCCAGGTCAACGGCAAGCGACGCGGCGAGATCCGTGTCGCCCGGGGGCTGGAGCCGGCCGAGGTCGAGGCCATCGTCATGGCCGATCCCGACGTCCAGGCGCGGCTGGAGGGTCAGACGGTGAGGAAGATCGTGGTGGTCAAGGATCGCATCGTCAATCTGGTGGTCGGCTGATGCGTCGCCTCGCCATCGGTCTTGTCGCGCTCGTGGGACTGGCCGGCTGCGGCTTCACCCCCCTGTATGGAGAGACGGCCGTCGGGTCGTCCCTGTCGCGCATCGCCGTGACCACCCAGGACGACCGCCTCGGCTACCGCGTGCGGGAACAGCTCGAGGACGCGCTGGGCCGTGACGGCGCCCAGGCCCCGCTCTGGCGGCTGGAGACCGTACTGGAACAGTCGCGGCGTCCGCTGGGCCGGCGCATCGACGACACCGCGACCCGTTATGAACTGACCGTCCGCGGAGCCTGGATCCTGACCCCGACCGGCGGCGGTCCGGCCGTCTCGGGCGTCGAGACCGTCACCACCACCTATGCCGCCGCCGACCAGCCGTTCGCCGCCATCGCGGCGCAGCAGGACGGCGAGGAGCGCGCCGCCGCCGAACTGGCCCGTCTGATCCGGCTCGACCTGATGCGGGCGCTTTCGGCCCGGCCATGATGCACGCCCCATGATCCTGGCGAAACGCCCCGAGGTCGATCGCTTCCTCAAGTCGCCGGACCGGGGCGTCCGCGCCGCCGTCATCCACGGCAAGGACCGGTCGGGCGTCGGCGAACGCGCCGAGATCCTGTGCAAGGCGATCACGCCCGACCTCAACGACCCCTTCAACGTCACCCTGCTGACCGACAGCGATATCGACGGGGACGAGGCGCGGCTGGAAGAGGCCCTGACCGCCCTGTCGATGATCGGCGGCCGGCGTCTGGTCCGCGTCCGGCTGGGGTCCGAGAAGGCGTCGATCGACAAGGCGCTGGCGGCGGCGCTCAAGGTCCATGCCGAGGGCGGCTACAATCCCGACGCCATGCTGGTCATCGAGGCCGGCGCCCTGGGCCGCGACTCGGCCCTGCGCAAGGCGGCCGAGGCCGCACAAGGCGCGGTCGGCATCGCCTGCTACGAGGACGAGACCGGCGACATCGCCCGGATGACGCGCGAGGCGCTGGCGGCGGACAAGGTCGGCCTCACCGGCGACGCCCTCGACCGGTTCGTCAGCCGCCTGCCCCGCGAGCGCGGGTTGATGCGGCAGGAGATCGAACGTCTGGCCCTTTATATCGGCCCGGGCTCGGGCAAGACCATCGATGTGGAGGAGCTGGAGCGGCATCTGGGAGTCGAGGCCGACGCCTCGCTGCAGGACGCCGCGCTCCAGGCCTTCGGAGGACGGCCCGCCCCGGCCCAGTCGGGTCTGCGACGCGCCCTCGCCGAGGGGGAATCCCCTGTCATGGCGGTGAGACAGGCCTCCATCCATCTCGGCAAGCTGCGGCGGATCAATGTGCTTCAGGCCAACGGGGCCGGAGCCAAGGAGGCGGCCAAGGCGGCGGGCGTGTTCTGGAAGCAGGAGGCGGAAATGCTGCGCCAGGCCCGTAGCTGGCGGCTCGAGGACCTCGATCGCGTGCTGGACAGCGTCAATACGGCCGATGTCGCGACCAAGACCACGGGCTCGCCTGACCAGCTGATCGCCGAACGGCTGCTGCTGGAAATCTCGGCGCGGGCCCGGAGGCTGGGCCTCTAGCCGGCGTCAGCCCCGCTTCGACGCCTTGCGGAAGGCGGGCTTGGCGAGGGCGGCGCTGCGGGCCTGCTGCGCCTTTTCCTCGGCCCGGGCGGAGCTCTGAAGGCCGCCGTGCGAGGGCCCGCCCCCGGCCTTCTTGGCGGCGAGCGCGCGTTTCATGGCTTCGGCGGTCGGATTGGAAGGCTTGTCGGTCATGCCGACAGCCTAGCACGGACTGGCTTCAGCCGCGCATCAATCGGCGGCACAGGTCGTCCAGCTGCTCCAGGGTGCCGTAGCTGATGGTCAGCTCCCCCTTGCCGCCCCGATCGGCCAGCTGGACCTTGAGGCCGAGGGCGTCGGCCAGATCCTGTTCCAGCGCGGCGACATCAGCCGAACCTTCGCCGCCCGCGGGAGGCGCGCCGGGCTTGCGGCTCTTCGGCCCCTCGGCGGCGCGGCGGGCCAGGGCCTCGGCCTGACGGACGTTGAGCCCCTCGGCCACGATCTGATCGGCCAGGGCGACGGGATCGGGCGCGGTGATCAGAGCGCGGGCGTGGCCGGCGCTGAGCTTGCCGGTGCGGACGTGCTGCAGGACCTCTTCGGGCAGCTGCAGCAGGCGCAGGGTGTTGGCCACATGGCTGCGGCTCTTGCCGACCACGCCGGCGACGGCGTCCTGGGTGCGGCCGAACCGCTCCATCAGCATGCGATAGGCGTCCGCCTCCTCCAGCGGATTGAGGTCGGTGCGCTGGACGTTCTCGATGATGGCGACCTCGAACACCGCGACGTCGTCCATCTCCTTGACGATGATCGGGGCCTCGGTCAGCCGCGCCAGCTGCGCCGCGCGCCAGCGGCGCTCGCCGGCGATGATCTGCCAGACGCCGTCCTCCTTCGGATGGGAGCGGACGAGAATGGGCTGCAGCACGCCCTTGTCGCGGATCGAGGCGGCCAGTTCCTCCAGATCGTCGCGGTCGAAGATCTTGCGCGGCTGGTCGGGGTTGGGCTTGAGGCTCTCGATCGGGGCCATGCGGACGCCGACCGGCGCGGGCGCGCCGTCGACGGGCGCGCTCTCGGCCACCTGTTCTCCGAGAAGGGCGGAGAGGCCCCGGCCGAGGCCGCGCTGACGTTCGCTCAACTGACTGATTCCGTTCTTCTGGTCATGCTCACGCGGCCTGGAGCCGGCGGGATTTTTCGCGCGCCACCACCTCTCGGGCGAGACGCAGATAGGCCTGGCTGCCGGCGCATTTCAGGTCGTAGATCAGAGCCGGCTTGCCGAACGACGGCGCCTCGGCCACGCGGACGTTCCGCGGAATCACCGCCTCATAGACCTTGTCGCCGAAATGGCTGCGGACATCGGCCGCGACCTGTCCGGACAGGGTGCTGCGCCGGTCGTACATGGTCAGGACCAGTCCCTGGATCTCCAGCGTCGGGTTCAGACTCTGCCGCACCATCTCGATGGTCTTCATCAGCTGGGTCAGCCCCTCCAGCGCGAAGAACTCGCACTGCAGGGGCACAAGAACGGCGTCCGCCGCCGCCATGGCGTTGAGAGTCAAGAGGTTGAGCGACGGGGGGCAGTCGATCAGGACGTAGTCATACCGGGCCTGACCTTCGGCCCCCTGCCCCTGCAGGGCGTCGCGCAGGCGGAACGAGCGGCGGTCGGCCTGGCTGAGCTCGATCTCGACGCCCGACATGTCGGCGTCCGCCGGCACGATATCCAGCCCGGGCACCGTAGTCGGGACAGCGGATTCATCCACCGAACGCCCGTCCACAATGACGTCATAGATGGTGACCCGCCGTGTTTCACGTGGAACACCCAGACCGGTCGAGGCATTGCCCTGGGGGTCCATGTCGACGATCAGCACCTTTTCGCCGATCGCGGCCAGGGCCGTGCCGAGGTTGATCGCCGTGGTGGTCTTGCCCACGCCGCCCTTCTGGTTGGAGACGGCGAGGACGCGGGTCTTACCGGCTTTGAACACGTCGGAGGCTCCGGACGGAAACGATACGGCCGCGCGGGTCGCTGCGCGAGACGGAGAGGTCGCTGTCGAACTGCCAGACCTTGCGGGCTTCGATCAACTCAGCCTCGGCCTTTTCCCCCTTGAGAAACAGCCCCTGTGCGCCGCGCTGTAGATAAGGCTGTGCATAGCCGAGCAGCCGCTCCATCGGGGCGAGGGCCCGGGCGGTGACGACATCGACCTTGATCCGCTGCTCCTCGGCCCGACCGTTGACCACGGTCGCCCGCAGAGACAGGGCGTCCACGACCTCCTGCAGGAAGCGGCAGCGTTTGCCCAGACTGTCGATCAACCAGACATGGCTGTCGGCCCGGTCCTTCAGCAGGATGGCGAGCACCAGGCCGGGGAAGCCGGCGCCGGCGCCGAGATCCGCCCAGGTCGCGGCGTCCGGAGCCAGATCGAGCAACTGGGCGGAATCGAAGATGTGGCGGTTCCAGACGTCCGGCAGGGTGTCGGGCCCGATCAGGTTCATCACCGCATTGGCTGCGGTCAGACGCTCGATCAGGGTTTCGAGGTCCGCCATCTGCGCGGGCGTGGCAGAGCGAAGGGTCTGGAATTCGGAGGGAGTCATACCGGGCCTGCTCCCCCTCTTGGGGGAGGGGGACCATGCGAAGCATGGTGGAGGGGGTGGTGCGGCTGAGCCCTCTCCGTCACGCCGCACGCGCGGCGCGACATCTCCCCCATGAGGGGGAGGAGACTGATCGGCAGATCCCTCACGCCGCGACCTTCGCCTTCTTCACATGCGACAGGAGGGCCGTCAGGGCGCCCGGGGTCATGCCTTCGATACGGCCGGCCTGACCGAGGGTGCGGGGCTGGATCAGCGTCAGCTTCTCGCGCACTTCGTTCGAGAGGCTGCCGATGGCGGCGTAGTCGAGGTCGACCGGAAGGGCCAGGGCCTCTTCGTGCCGCAGCGCCGCAGCGTCCGAGGCCTGGCGGTCGAGATAGCCGGCGTAGCCCGCATCGATCTCGACCTGTTCGCGGACCTGGGCGGACCAGTCGGCGATGGCCGGGAAGGCCGCCGTGAACTGGCTGAGGTCGACGCCGGGAAAGGCCAGCAGATCGCGGATAGAGCGGCGCTGACCGTCGGCGTTGACCGCGATTCCAAAGGCCGCGGCCTCCCGGGGCGTGAACCTGGCGTCGCGAACGAGGGCTGCGGCCTGCGCCAGTTCGGCGGCCTTGGTCTCGAATGCCGCCCGACGGGCCGGGGAGACGATTCCCGCCTCGATCGCCAGAGGCGTCAATCGTTGATCGGCGTTGTCGGCGCGGAGCGTCAATCTGTATTCGGCCCGGCTGGTGAACATCCGGTAGGGCTCGGTCACCCCGCGTGTGACCAGGTCGTCGACCATGACGCCGATATAGGCCTGGTCGCGGCCGAGGACGACCGGATCGGTCCCGGCCGCGGCGCGGGCGGCATTCAGTCCGGCCAGCAGGCCCTGCGCGCCCGCCTCCTCATAGCCCGTGGTGCCGTTGATCTGGCCGGCCAGATACAGGCCGGGCCGCTTCTTGACCTCCAGGGCGGGGGTCAGTTCGCGCGGATCGACATAGTCATACTCGATGGCGTAGCCGAAGCGGAACACCTCGACCGTCTCCAGCCCCGGAATGGTGCGCAGGAAGGCCGACTGGGTGGCGTCCGAGACCGAGGTCGAGATGCCGTTCGGATAGACGGTCGGATCGTCGAGTCCCTCCGGCTCGAGGAAGATCTGGTGCGAGGTCTTGTCGGCGAAACGGACCACCTTGTCCTCGATCGAGGGGCAGTAACGCGGACCGCGTCCGGACAGGTGGCCGCCATAGACGGCGCTGTCGCCCAGGTTGTCGGCGATGATCCGGTGCGTGGCCTCGTTCGTATGGGTCACGCCGCAGGCGATCTGGGGCACCTCGATCCGCCCGGTCAGGAAGCTGAAGGGCACAGGCTCGGCGTCGGCTTGCTGCATCTCCAGCCGGTCCCAGGCGATGGTCCGGCCATCGAGACGGGCGGGGGTGCCGGTCTTCAGCCGCCCCATCTGCAGGCCGGCTCCGTAGAGGTCGGCGGCCAGGCCGGTGGACGGCGCCTCGCCGTGACGGCCGGCGGGAATGCGCTGATCGCCCTTGTGGATGACGCCGTTGAGGAAGGTGCCCGTGGTCAGGACCACCGCGCCGGCGCGGAGTTCGACCCCCTCGCCCGTCACCACGCCGACGACCCGGGCGCCGTCCAGGATCAGGCGTTCGGCCGTGCCGGCCATCAGCGACAGATTGGGGGTCTGCGCCAGTTCGGCCTGCATGGCCTCGCGGTAGAGGCGGCGGTCGATCTGGCTGCGAGGGCCGCGCACCGCCGCGCCCTTGGAGCGATTCAGCAGGCGGAATTGAATGCCGGCCCGGTCGCCCAGCCGGGCCATCAGCCCGTCCATGGCGTCGATCTCGCGCACCAGATGGCCCTTGCCCAGACCGCCGATGGCCGGGTTGCAGGACATTTCGCCGATGGTTTCGAGCTTCTGGGTCAACAGGACCGTGCGGGCGCCCGCACGCGCGGCCGCGGCCGCGGCCTCGCAGCCGGCGTGACCGCCGCCGAAGACGATGACGTCAAAACCCTTCATGGGCGCGCACATAGGGCAAAACCGCCCTGTCCGCCACCTCGGCCGACCGTCTGTTTCACGTGAAACGACTCACTTTCCGATGCAGAAGGTCGAGAACACCTCGCCGAGGATATCCTCGACCCCGATGGCGCCCGTCACGCGGGCCAGGGCGCCGGCGGCGCGACGCAGGTCGTCCCCCGCCATCTCGGGCGAAACCTCGAGCGCGACGCGTCCGGCCTCGGCCGCGGCGAGCGCCTCGGCCAGCCGCCGGCGATGTCTCTCACGCGTGACAGCGGGGAAATCGGCGCCGGACAGGTCGCGGCCCAGCCGGGCGGCGATCCAGTCATGAAGGTCGGACAGCCCCTGCCCCGTCGCGGTGCTCACCGACAGGGCCTCAAACCCCTGAACCGCCGCGGCCGCGCCGAGATCGGCCTTGGTCAGGACCAGAAGATCGCCTGGCCGGGCAAAGCCGGCGGCGTCGCCCTCCGCATCGTCGGGACCCCGGATCCACAGACGCAGGTCCGCCGCCTCGGCCCGGGCGCGGGCGCGGCGTACGCCCTCGGCCTCGACCGGATCGGTGCTGTCGCGCAGGCCGGCGGTGTCGGACAGGGTCACGGCATAGCCGCCGATGATCAGGTCGGCGTCGAGCACATCGCGCGTCGTCCCGGCGATCGGGGTGACGATGGCCGCCTCCCTCGCAACCAGGGCGTTGAACAGGGAGGATTTGCCGGCGTTGGTCTCGCCGATCAGGACGATGCGATAGCCCTCGCGCACCCGCTCGCCGCGTCGGGCGTCCGCGAGCGCGGCCTTCAGGTCGCCGATCAACCGGTCCAGCACCGGTCCGGCGGACCGGGCCAGATTGTCCGGGACCTCCTCGTCCGGGAAGTCGATCTCGGCCTCCACCAGGGCCAGGGCGGTCAGGAGGTCGCGGCGGAAACCGGCATAGGTCTGGCTCAGGGCGCCATCGAGCTGACCGAGGGCCTGGCTGGCCTGGGCGGCGGTCTCGGCGTCGATCAGATCGGCGACCGCCTCGGCCTGGGCCAGGTCCATGCGGCCGTTCTCGAAGGCCCGACGGGTGAACTCGCCCGGCTCGGCCGGCCGCAGACCGAGGGCGGCCAAGGCCTCCCCTGCCGCCTCGACCACCGCGCGGCCGCCGTGCAGGTGCAATTCGGCGCAGTCCTCGCCGGTGTAGGAGTTCGGGGCGGGAAAGCGGAGGACGAGCGCCTGGTCTATGCCGCGGCCCTCATGGGAGAGATCGCGAAGCGCGGCGTAGCGCGGCTTGAGTCCGCCGGCGCCGAGGGCGGTCAGGGCAGCGTCTGTCCCCGGACCGGACAGACGCAGGATGGCGATCGCTCCCCGGCCGGAAGGGGTGGCGAGGGCGAAGATGGTGCTCATGTCGTGTCCCCTCCCCATGAAATGGGGAGGGGGACCGCGCAGCGGTGGAGGGGCTCGGCCGCATCGGACGGTGTCCGGAGGTATACCCCTCCACCATCCTTGGGGTGGTCCCCCTCCCCACGTTGTGGGGAGGAGACGCTCGTCACGGCTTGACCGCGGCTTCCATCAGTTTGCGGAACTGGTCCTGGGCCTGCATTCCGAAACTGGTCCAGGTCTTCATCAGTTCGTCGGGCTGCATGGCCGTGATGTTCTCGTCCATGCGGCGTTTCATCTCGGCCACGAGATGATCGTTCAGCGGCGCGACATTGGGCAGGCCGAGAAAGGCACGCGCCTCCTCCGGGGTGCATTCGACCTCGACATTGACCTTCATGACGTCTCCTTGCCCTATCGTCGGACGCGCGGCGCCCGACTACTTGAGGGCGTGTTTCACGTGAAACAGACCGGCCCTCAAGCCGCGGGCGACCGCGTCGCGAGCTTAGGGCCCAAAATCACGTGTTCATCGACTGGAAGAAGTCCGCATTGTTCTTCGACTGACGCAGCTTGTCGATCAGGAACTCGATCGCATCCTGCGGCCCCATCGGGTTGAGGATGCGGCGCAGGACATAGGTCTTGGCCAGCTGGTCCTTCGGCGTGGTGAGCTCTTCCTTGCGGGTGCCCGACTTGAGCACGTCGATGGCCGGAAAGATGCGCTTGTCGGCGACCTTGCGGTCCAGCACGATCTCCGAGTTGCCGGTGCCCTTGAACTCCTCGAAGATCACCTCGTCCATGCGCGAGCCGGTGTCGATCAGGGCGGTGGCGATGATGGTCAGCGAACCGCCCTGCTCCACATTGCGCGCCGCGCCGAAGAAGCGTTTCGGCCGCTGCAGGGCGTTGGCGTCGACGCCGCCCGTCAGCACCTTGCCCGACGACGGGACGGTGGCGTTGTAGGCGCGGCCCAGGCGGGTGATGGAGTCGAGCAGGATGACGACGTCCTTCTTGTGCTCGACCAGGCGTTTCGCCTTCTCAATCACCATTTCGGCGACGGCGACGTGGCGGGTGGCCGGCTCGTCGAAGGTCGAGGCGATGACCTCGCCCTTCACCGTGCGCTGCATGTCGGTGACTTCTTCCGGTCGCTCATCGATCAACAGGACGATGAGGAAGACCTCGGGATGGTTCTTCTCGATCGACTTGGCGATGTTCTGCAGCATGACAGTCTTGCCGACCCGCGGCGGGGCGACGATCAGGCAGCGCTGGCCCTTGCCGAGCGGGGCGACGATATCGATCACCCGGCCGGAGCGGTCCTTCAGCGTCGGGTCCTGGATCTCCATGTGCAGCCGCTCTTCGGGATAGAGCGGGGTCAGGTTGTCGAACAGGACCTTGGTCTTGACCGTCTCGGGGTCCTCGAAATTGATCGTGTCGACCTTGAGCAGGGCGAAATAGCGCTCGCCCTCGCGCGGGCCGCGGACGGCGCCGTGGATGGTGTCGCCCGAGCGCAGGCCGAAGCGACGGATCTGCGACGGGGAGACGTAAACATCGTCCGGCCCCGGAAGATAATTGACGTCCGGGCTGCGCAGGAAGCCGAAGCCGTCGGGCAGGATCTCGAGCACGCCGTCGGCGATGATCTCGACTTCCTCGTCAGCCAGGGTCTTGAGGATCGCGAACAGGAGGTCCTGTTTGCGCAGGTTGCCGGCGTTCTCGATCTCGAGGCTTTCGGCGAAGGCGACCAGGTCTTCCGGCGTCTTCTCGTTCAGCTCCTGCAGGGTGATGCGGCCGTTGGGGACGATCGGTTCGCCGTCGTCATCCTCGTCGCCGTGCTCCTGGTCGACCATGGGCAGGTCCGCGGCGGCCAGCTCGTTGCCGACCTCGGGCGCTTCGGCCCCGGCGGTCTCTTCGGTCTCGGGCGTGTCGGTGATGTCGGTCATGGCGTGCAATCAAAAGCATCGCCGCGAGACAGGGCGTCGCGCGGGCGGAAAATCCAGCGATGTCTGGCCTTGCGGCCGGGTGGGAAGGCGACGGGTCGTCCCGGCGAGATCAGCGGGCGTCGCAAAGAGTGGGGCCGCCCCAGACTCCTGCAGGGCGGTTCGCCTGAGCGAAACCACGCGAGCGCCGTGAGGTCAACATTCTTGTGGGCCGCGGTCACAAGGCTCCGCCTTGTCGACCCGACGCGGCCCGGCGCTTCGCGCGGTCAAGCAGTGAGCCGCCGCGCAGCGAGCGCTGGCGCCCTAAAACGTCCACTGGGTGGTGACGGACAGAACCATGACCACGGCGATCACGAAGGGGATCTCGTTGGTCATGCGCCAGAATTTGCCGGACCGGACCGAAGTCCCCGCCTTGATGCGCTTCAGCTCGCCGGCGAGGAAGCCGTGCCAGCCGCTGAGGGCTATGACTCCCGCCAATTTGGCGACCATCCAAGGCTGGGCGAGGAAGCCCCAGCCCTCGCCGTATTCGAACATATGGATGCCGATCATCCAGACGCCGAAGATCCAGGCGGCGGTCATCGACGGATTGATGATGATCTTCAGCAGCCGGTGCTGCCAGGTCCGCAGCAGACCCCGCATCTCCGACCGCAGCGGCTCGGCCTTGTCCGCCTGTTCGGCGTCATAGGCATAGAGACGCGGCAGGAAGAGCATCCCGGCCATCCAGGCGATGACGGCCAGGATATGCAGGCCGCGGACGATCTCGAATGTCACGCCGCTCTCCGCTCGCAGGTCCGGGGACAGGCTTTCCAGTTCCCCCGGCAACCGGGACCGTAGGGCGAGACGCCCGTCCGCGGCAAGGCGTCGACCACGGCGTCCGCCAGCGTGCGGATGAACGGCGCGGCCACGCCGACCGCGGGGCTGCGCAGATAGGGCGACACCCCCTGCTCATGGGCCAGTTCGGCGTATTCGATGTCGAGCTCGACCAAGGTCTCGATGTGTTCGGAGACGAAGGCGACAGGCGCAACCACCACGCCGACGCCGTCGCGCCCCGCCTGGGCGATCGCCTCGGGCGTTGACGGCCCCAGCCATTTCATCGGCCCGACCCGGCTCTGATAGCAGATTGACCACGAGCCGTCCGCCAGTCCGGCTCGCGCGGCGATCGCGGCGCAGGTCGTTTCAATCTGCTCCTGATAAGGGTCGCCCTTCTTCGCGATCAGGCTTTCGGGAATGCCGTGGGCCGAGAACAGGACCCGGACCGGCCGATCGCCGGCCTCCGCCAGTTTCGCCCTCACCCCGTCGGCCTGGGCCTCGATCCAGCCCGGCGCCTCCGGATAGCAGCAGACCGCCCGGCTCACGCCCGGCCCGGCATAGGCCTCGCGCCAGGCCTTGAGCGAGGACTGGGTCGTGGTCGTCGAGAACTGGGGATAGAGCGGCAGCAGGACGATCTCGTCGGGCGCGAAGGCCGCGACCTCGGCCGCCGTCTGTCCGGTCAGGGGGGACCAGTAGCGCATGGCGATGAAGGACCGGACCTCGTCGCCCGGCAGAAGACCGGCGAGGACCTGCGTCAGGGCCTCCCCCTGACGGCGGGTCTCCGGCAACAGGGGCGAGCCGCCGCCCATCAGGGCGTAGTTGGCCTGGGCGCTGGTCTCGCGGCGACTGGAGATCAGCCGGGCGAGCAGCGCGCGAAACGGATTGGGCAGGCCGATGATGGCCGGGTCGCTGAACAGGTTGAACAGGAAGGGTTTGACCGAGGCCTGGTCGTCGGGGCCGCCGAGATTGAACAGCACCACCGCGATGCGGCGGCCATTCCGGGAGCCGCTCATTGGGCGCCGATCCGTTTCAGCACCTGTTCGACATGGGCGATCGGCACGTCCGGCAGGATGCCGTGGCCGAGGTTGAAGATCCACGGTCCCTGCCCCCAGGCCTCGAGCAGCTGATCGATGCGGCGGTCCAACATCGGCCCGCCGGCGCGCAGCAGCAGGGGGTCGAGCGCGCCCTGGATCGGCTTGATCGCCTGCACACGCTTGCCGACCTCGAGCGGACAGGCGGTATCCAGCGCCACGGCCTGGACGCCGACCTCGGCCGCATAGCGTTCCGCCAGGGCCGCCGAGCCGCGCGGAAAGCCAATCAGGGGCACGGTCACGCCCAGTTCGCGGACCCGTCCCACCAATTTCTGGTGCGGCCGCAGGACGAGACTTTCGAACAGATCGTCGGGCAGGCCCTCGGCCCAGCTCTCGAAGATCTTCAGCACCTGGGCCCCGGCGTCGGCCTGCATCTTCAGATAATGGGCCGTTGCCTCGACCAGAACGTCCAGAAGGGCGGCGACCTTTTCCGGCTCGGCATAGGCGTAGGTCCGGGCCTGGGCCCGCTCGCCCTTGCCGATGGTCCGGGCCGCGCCGTCCAGCATATAGGTGGCCACAGTCCACGGCGCGCCCGCGAAGCCGATCAGGGCGCGCTCGGGCTCAAGCTGCGATCGAACGATCGACAAGGTCTGTCCGACCTGTTTCAGGGCCTCGCCGGCCCCTGCGGTGAGATCGTGCATGCCCTCGACCGGCGGCAGGGCGCCGAGGCGCGGTCCCTCGCCGGCCTCGAACCAGACCTCCTGGCCCAGGGCCCGGGGGATCAGCAGGATGTCGGCGAAGACGATGGCCGCATCGAAGCCGAACCGCCGCATCGGCTGCAGCGTCGCCTCGGCGGCCTTCTCGGGATCGAGGCAGAAGGAGATGAAGTCGGGGGTCGTCGCCCGCAGGGCCCGGTACTCCGGCAGATAGCGCCCGGCCTGACGCATGAACCAGACCGGCGGTCGCGGCGTCGCCTCGCCGGCGAGAACCTTGAGCAACAGGGGCGTATCGGGTGAGGAGGTCATCTGACCCCGGTCCTACCGGGGGCCCCGGTTTCGCTCAAGCCCGTCCCGTGTCGCACCCTTCCAATCCTTCTCAAGAAAAGAGTCTTGAGTTTCGGGAGTAGAAGTCAGGGTCGGGGACGACGGGGACAAAAGCGGTGTTTGGGCGGGTTACGGACGGGTTTTCCGCAAACAGTCACAGTCGCCGGGGCGGCCTTCCACGGGGCTGGTGAAAGCGGGGATAAATCCTAACGAGGCCTTAACGGCGGGGTCCGGCGGCCGGCGTCCGGCCTCCCCGGCTGGGCGCCGTTAACGTCTCATTAAGGATCTCCACAGGCGGATCGACGGCGGCGACCGGCCTTGGGATGAAAGAGGCTCGCGCACGGCGCCCCATCCACCTCTGTCCCCGCTCGCGGCCCGGGTCCGGCGCCGCTATAGGAAAAGACGCATGCGTTCGCCCCGATCGCCCCCCAACGGCGCCCCGCCCCGTCCACAGGAGTCTCAAGATCATGGACAGCCGCCGATGACGCCGGGTTCGGCAGGCCGCGCCGCGGGCCCCACGCGGCTGGCGACCTATTTCCATGTCCATCTGGTGTCCGACTCCACCGGCGAAACCCTGAACGCCATGGCCAAGGCCGTGGTGGCCCGGTTCGACGGCGTCATCCCGATCGAGCACATTTATGCCCTGGTCCGCTCCGGCAAGCAGATGGAGCGGGTGCTGGAGGAGGTGGCGGCCTCGCCCGGCGTGGTGCTGCACACCCTGGTCGACCGGGAGCTGCGCGAACAGCTGGAGGAGGGCTGCCGCAAGCTGGACATGCCCCAGATCGCGGCGCTGGACCCACTGGTCGGCGCCCTCTCGCGCTATCTCGGCGCGGCCCTGTCCACCCGGGTGGGCGCCCAGCACGCGCTGGACACGGACTATTTCAACCGCATCGCCGCCCTCGACTACGCCATGGCCCATGACGACGGACAGGGCACGGCGGTCCAGCTGGAGGGCGCCGACGTCGTCCTGTGCGGGGTCAGCCGAACCTCCAAGACGCCGACCTGCATCTATCTGGCCCACCGCGGCATCCGCGCCGCCAATGTGCCGCTGGTGCCGGGCCAGGAGGACGGCGAGCGGCTGGTCGGGCTTAAGAATCCGCTGGTGGTCGGGCTCACCGTCTCGCCGGACCGGCTGGTGCAGATCCGCAAGAACCGGCTGGATGGGCTGAACGCCAATCGCGCCAGCGCCTATATCGACCATGACGCCGTGCGCGAGGAGACGGTCAAGGCCCGACGGGCGTTCGAACGGCGTGGCTGGCCGGTCATCGACGTGACCCGTCGATCGGTCGAGGAGACGGCGGCGGCGATCATCAATCTGTTGAACGAGCGCCGGACCCGGCGGCTGGGAGCAGCCTGGTGACCGCGTCCCCGGAGCGGCTGATCCTGGCGTCGAAAAGCGCGGCGCGACGCGCGATGCTGACGGACGTCGGCGTACCCTTCTCGGTGCAGGTCGCCGATGTGGACGAGGATGCGGTCAAGGCCGCGCACGATCCGGCCGACGCCGCCGGGCTGGCGGTCGAGCTGGCGCGGGTGAAGGCCCTGGCGGTGTCGCGCCATGACGCCGAGGCCTGGGTGCTCGGGGCGGACCAGACCCTGTCCTTCGAGGGGGGTCTGGTGTCGAAGGCCGGTTCCCTGGATGCGGCGCGGGCGCGGCTCATGTCCATGCGCGGCAAGGCGCACCAACTGCATTCCGGCGCGGCCCTCGCCCGCAACGGCCAGATCGTCTGGTCGGGCGTCGATACGGCGACGATGCGGGTGCGGGCGTTTTCAGAGGTCTTCCTCGACGCCTATCTGGCGGCCGAGGGCGAACACCTCCTGGCCTGCGTCGGGTCCTACCGGCTGGAAGGCATGGGCTCGCAGCTGTTCGAGGCGGTGGAGGGCGACTATTTCACCGTCCTGGGCCTGCCGCTGTGGCCCGTGCTGGCCGAGCTGCGCCGGGCCGGGGTGCTGACGTCATGACAATGCTTGCGGGCGTCGCCGGCCAGCCGATCGCCCATTCGCTGAGCCCCTCGATCCACACCGCCTGGATCACAGCGGCGGGGCTGGACGCCGACTATCGGGCCTTCGGCCCGGAGGATGCGCAGGGTTTCGCCGCCCTCGTCGCGGACGGGCGCGCCGGGCGGCTGCGGGGGTTGAACGTCACCGCTCCGTTCAAGGAACAGGCGCTGGCGTTGGCGGACGCGGCGAGCGCGACGGCCCGGACCTGTGGATCGGCCAATCTGCTGTTGTTCGAGGACGGCCGGGTCCGGGCCGACAGCACCGACGGGTCGGGCCTGATGGCGGCGCTGTCAGAACAGGCGCCGCAGCTGGGTGTGCGGGGCGAGCGGGTCGCTGTCCTCGGCGCCGGCGGGGCGGCGCGGGCCGCGGTCGCGGCGCT
>NZ_BSOY01000041.1 GCF_030160755.1 Brevundimonas denitrificans
AGCAGCGGCGCCGGCGTCACCACCAGCACCTTGCGCGGCCCGGCCTCCAGCGCGGCCGACAGCCCCGCCAGTCCGCCGCCGATGATCAGCGGCCCGTCATGATGGACGGTGCGGCTCAACGGCCGATCCCCAGATAACCGCCGGCCATGGTCAGCGCGCCGGGCAGCGAGCCGCCCGCCAACGGCATCAGCGCCGCCACGCCCACGCCGACGCAGGCGAGGGCCGCGGCCAGGAACAGGCCGAGGCTCTGTCCGGCTTCACGCCCCGTCAGGGGCCGGCCCTCAGGCCGCCATGCGCCGCGACGCAGGTGGCCGATCAGGGCGATGGCCAGGAAGGCGGCCAGGATGAACCGGCCCGTGGTCAGGCCCCAGAACACCACCAGCGCGCCGATCAGCACCATGGCTCCGCGTTCGACGTGGGGGTGGATGCGCGCCAGCACGGGGCCGAGGGCCTTGGAGCCGTCCAGGGGCGGCGCCGGGGCCAGATTGACCAGATTGATCAGGGCGATCACCGCCGCGCCCAGCAGCCACATGCCCTGACCGGTGCCGATATAGCCGGCGAAGAAGGGGATGGCGGCCAGCAGGCCGAACCCGGGCCCGGCGAGGGAAACGAGCACCCCGTCCCATTCGCTCTTCGGCAGGCGCTGGCTCTTCGCCACCCCGCCGAGGAAGGGGATGATGTAGATCTTCGCCGGCCCCATGCCGAGCCGGTTCATCGCCAGCACATGGCCGTACTCATGCACCAGCAGACCCCAGATGGCCGCGACCGCGACCACCCAGCTGCCGCTGACCCACCAGATGAAGGCGCCCAGAAGCAGGGTCGAGACCACGGCCCAGACCGGGTGCTGACCCTTGTCCAGCGGCGGCTCGGCGACGCGAGGCGGACCCCGGTCGGCTGCAACCGCGTCCCGTTGGGGGGCGGCGGGTTCGGGCTTCGGATCCCAGGGACCGGGGCGTGGGGTTCGGCTGTCTGTCATCCCGACGACGTGGCCTTTTCCGACCGCAGCCACAAGGCCAGGAGGGCGAGAAGCCGCAGGCTGCGCGTGTCGATCGACGCTACGGCGCGGACGGGCGGGACGTAGTGCATCAGATCAGCTCCACCGCCACATGGTGCCGCGCCTTGATCATGTCGTAGCGCGCCGGGACCGCCGGCGGCGGCAGGTCCACCATCCGCTGCACCGCCAGCCGAGCGCGTTCGGCGACATCCTCGGGCACGGTCACCTCGAACTGCATGTTCAGCAGGCAGTCGCGGATGTTCTCCAGGGTGATCCGCTTCATATGCGGGCACAGGTTGCAGGGGCCGATGAATTGCACCTCCGGCACATCGCCCGCGACATTCGCCGCCATCGAGCATTCCGTCAGCATCACCACCTGCCGGGGTCGGCGCGCGGTGACATAGTCGATCATCGCTGCGGTCGATCCGGCGAAGTCCGAGGCCGCCAGGACGTCGTCCGGGCACTCCGGGTGAGCGAGGATTTCCGCGCCCGGATAGGCGGCGCGCATCTCGGCGATGTCGGCGGCGGTGAAGCGCTCATGCACCTCGCAACGGCCCTTCCAGGCGATGATGCCGACATGGGTCTGGGCCGCGACATTGCGGGCGAGGAATTCGTCGGGGATCAGGATGACCCGGTCGACGCCCCATTGGTTCGCCGCCCATTCCACCACCTGCACGGCGTTGGCGCTGGTGCAGCAAATGTCGGTCTCGGCCTTCACATCGGCGGTGGTGTTGACATAGGTCACCACCGGCAGGCCCGGGTAGCGCTGCTTGATCAGCCGCACGTCCGCCCCCGTGATCGAGGCCGCCAGCGAGCAGCCGGCGCGCAGGTCGGGGATCAGCACGGTCTTTTCGGGCGACAGGATCTTCGAGGTCTCGGCCATGAAATGCACGCCGGCCTGGACGATCACCTTCGCCTTCGACCGCGCGGCCTCCTTGGCCAGGCCCAGGCTGTCGCCGACATAGTCGCCGACCCCGTGGAAGATCTCGGGCGTCATGTAGTTGTGGGCCAGGATGACGGCGTCGCGCGTCTTCTTGAGCGCATTGATCTCGTGGATCAGGGCGGCCTGCGCCGGCCACTCCATGGGCGTCACATGATCCTTGACCTTGGCCCAGACCGGGGCGGTTTCCCGCTCCAGTTCCCTGGACAATCCGAACGCGCCGTCAGCCATTCCGCATCCCTTTTGCTCGATTTGAGCAAATCTGTGACCCAAAGAACGACCCCCAAATGCGGGGGCCTGCCACCGACTTATGCTCACTTTTAGCATAAGCAGGGACAATCTAGGCGGATGGCGGGGAAATGCAAGCCCCGGCTAACGGCCGACAGCGATGTAGTCGATCACGGTCACGGTGCGGGGACCCGCCGTGTAGACGACCTTGCCTTCCGCCGCAGCGGCGTCCGCCGCGTACATCTGGACGCCCTCCAGCCTGCGCAGCGACCGCCTGGCCTCGTTGCCCGCCGCGGTCGGTGGATGGTCGAGCCGGCAGAGCGTCAGCCGCATAGCGCGCAGAACGCAGCTGATCTGGCTTTCCGCCGGTTCAGGCACCGGCACGCCGGGCGGAGGCGCTTCAGGCGCGTCGGGCATCCCCGGCCGGGCCCCACGTCCGCGCCGGGGCTGCGGCAGGCGCGGCGGCGGTGCAGCGGGATCCCGGAAGCTGACCTCGCTCCCGGCCCGGCCCAGTTGGTCCCGGTCATCCGTCAGGGCCCAGCCGCAGGCCGTCAGCACCCGGTCCAGATTGGCCGACTGGGTCGGCAGGTCGAAATTGGTGCGCAAGGCCCGCGGCGCTCCATCGACCGTGCGAACCGAATACAGGCCGCCGCCACGCATGAAGCGGATATCCCGCGCGGGCACGGTGCTGAGCATGACGCCCGGCTGCGGCCCCGGAACCCACGTCTGCAGATCGGTCCGTCCATCGGCGCGGCGCGCCTGCACCTCGATGCCCCCCACGCCGGCGGGCATGCCGACGAGGGCGGCCGAAAGCGCATTGTCCCGGCACTGGAGCACAATGGCCACGCCCGCGTCATAGCGGACGGCGGCGACCGTCTGGTTCAGGCTGGCCTCGTGCTGGAATTCCCAGTCGTCCTCATCCTGCGCGAGCGCGAGGGTCGGCCCCGCACAGAGGATTGCGCACAGCGCCGCAAGCAGCGTCGGTTTCATGGTTCTGCTCCCCAGCATCCCGACGCCAGATGACGCCAGCGGACGCCGTCTGGTCAAGACCTCGCGCGACGGCCGCCGCGCGCGGGTATGGGAAACACGATCTTAACCCGAACAGGTTGGAAGGGTCGTCAGCTCTGGAGACTCCCATGCGTCTGATCCCCCTCGTGGGCGCCGCCCTGCTTCTGTCCGCCGGATCGGCGATGGCGCAACCGTCGGAACCCGGCGTCGCCGTCGGCGCCACAGCCGGCACGTCCGGGGTCGGCCTCGATGTACAGGTCAAGCTCGGTCCGATCTTCACCCTCCGGGGGTCTCTGGACCGCCTGACCCACAGCGCCGACGAGCGCTATGACGGCGTCGACTACAACGCCGACCTGACCTTCGACACGGTCGGCGCCTTCATCGACATGCACCCTATGGCCAACGGCCTGCTGATTTCCGGCGGGGCCTACCTCGGCGACCGTGACATCGCCCTGGCCGCGACGCCCACGGGACCGGTCGAGATCGGCGGCCAGACCTATTCGGCCAGTCAGGTCGGCACGCTGAACGGCGCCGTCAAACTGGGCGACGTCGCGCCCTTCATCGGCCTCGGCTGGGACGACACCTTCTACCGCAGCGGTCGCTGGGGCTTCCGCGCCGTCGCCGGCGTGGCCTGGAGCGATGCGCCCGAGGTCGCCCTGACCTCGACCGGCGGCAGCCTGTCCAACGACGCGACCTTCCAGGCCCGGCTGCGCGACGAGAGCCAGCGCATCACCGAAGAGACCGAGGGATACGGGCTGTTCCCGATCATCCAGGTGGGCCTGAACTACAAATTCTAGACCCGCGCCCTCAGGCGCGGCGCTCATGGTCCAGCAGCCACCGTTTGCGCTCGATTCCCCCGGCATAGCCGGTCAGCGTCCCGTTGGCGCCGATCACGCGATGGCAGGGCACGATGACGGCGATCGGATTCTGGCCGTTGGCAAGACCCGCGGCGCGCACCGCCCTGGGCGAGCCGATCGCCGCCGCCAGCTGGCCATAGGTCCGCGTCTCGCCCGCGGGAATGGCCCGCAGCGCCTTCCAGACCGTGCGCTGGAACTCCGTGCCGCCGGTCCTGACCGTCAGCCCGTCAAGCGCCCGAACGTCGCCGCTGAAATAGCGTTCGACCGCGGCCCGCACGCCCTCCGGCGCCCGTCCATCGGCGACTGTCGCCCCCGGCGCATGGCGGCGCAGCAGCCGGCTCATCCGGTCTTCGTAGTCGGCGAAGTCCAGCGCCCGCACGGCGCCCTCGCCGTCGGTGACCAGCAGCACCTCGCCCACCGGCGTGGCGACCCGGTCGAGGGTCAGGGTCTCAGGCTGCGCGTTTCGCATCATCGTTCTCCATCAAATCCGCGCCGCTGATGCCCGCCAGTGCAAGATGCAGCGCCCCATAGGCTCGCCACGGACGCCAGGCCTCGGCGCGGGCGGCGAGTGTTTCATCGGGCAGTCTGTCGTTGGGCGGCTCGGCCCCGTCGTCGATCCAGTCGCCGGGCAGCCGCAGGCCCGGCCGCGCCGCGACCAGCGGCCTCAGCACCGGATCCCCCGCCAGGTCGCGCCCGATGGCCTCCGGGTCCGCCGACAGGTCGAACACCCGCCGCACCCGCGCCAACACGCCCGGCAGGGCCTTCAGATCGTCGGCCTCGACGCAGACGGACACCCTGCCCGTCTCCGCCGGCTCGACCGTGACCGCGCCGTCGGCGCCGTCCACGTCCCGCGTCAGATCCCGCGACCAGCGCCGCCCCTCGACCGCATCGCCGCGCGCCGTCAGGGCCGCGAACATCGCATCCCAGTCATAGGGTGGTCGGAACGACAGGCTCAGCCGCACCCCGCCCGCGTGCGCCCGCTCGCCGCGCCGCCGCAGCGCCGAGGGCGGGCGGCCGTACAGGGCCTGGAACGTCTCATTGAACCGCCGCACGCTGCCGAAGCCGGAGCCCAGCGCCACCTGGGCCATGCTCAGGTCGGTCTGGTGGATCAGGGCCTTGGCCAGCAGCACCCGCCGGGTCTGCGCCACGCTGACCGGGGCCGCGCCCAGATGCTGGCGGAACAGCCGGCGCAGATGCCGCTCGCCGACGCCCAGCCGCCCGGCCAAGCCGTCCACATCCCCTTCGTCCAGAGCCCCCGCCTCGATCAGGGCCAGGGCCCGGCTGACCGTATTGGACGTGCCGCGCCACGCGCCCATGTCGGGCGCCGTCTCGGGCCGGCAGCGCAGGCAGGCGCGAAAGCCCGCCTCTTCCGCCGCCGCCGCCGAGACCACGAAAAACATATTCTCCCGCTTCGGCGTCCGTGCCGGGCAGACCGGCCGGCAGTAGATGCCGGTGGTCTTCACGCAGCCGAAGAACCGTCCGTCGAACCGCGCATCCCGCGTCAGCACGGCGCGGTAGCAGGCCTCCTGATCGAGTTCGCCGGCGTTTTCCATGGCCGCAGAATGAGCGTTGCGGCCCTGGAAGTCTCGCGGTTTTCGGACATGGGAGTGGGTCGAGGCAGTCTGCGTTCGACCCAGGAGCGGCGTCTTGCCGTCCCGGCTCTCCGCTTCCCTGAGGCCGGGACGCCAAGCGGCGGCGCAACGCTCCGCTGGGAGAGGAATGCTATCCCCGCGCCAGCCGCCCCAGGTTGGCGAGGATCTTGAACGCCAGGCTGAGCGCCGAGATGGCCAGCGCCCAGACCAGCACCACCGACAGGGTGCTGGCGATCCCGACCAGATCCCGCGCGCCGTCGCCGAGGTTCCGGAGCGTGTCGAAGTCCAGCATCGTCCAGTCGCCGGCGATCCGGGCCGTCTCCTCGCCGCGCGTCAGGGTGAACCAGTGCCCGGCCTCGAAGATGGCCCAGGTCAGCCACAGGCCGGCGCCCGCGACGACGATCTGGGCCGCCGCCCGCGCCCGGACGGCATACGGCCGGAAGAGGCTGGCCAGATCGATGGCCATCTGGGCGAAGGCGTACAGCAGGATGGGCCCGAACAGGATCGACCAGATCGGGGCTCCGCTGACCACGGCGTCCTCGCCGCGCAGCTCGAGCGACACCAGGCCGGGGAAATGCAGCACCCCGACCCACCACAGCACGAACATGCCGACGGCGAGGAAGGAGAACAGATACTCCCCGCCCGGCCAGGCCCTGGCCCGGGGTTTCGGCATCCACGTCGCCCTGGCCGTCTCGGTTCCGGTCATCGACGCGCCCCAGGCGGCCGGATCGGCCAGGCCAAAGGCGCCGAGATCCTTCACCCGCCAGTTGGTCATCCACGCCGGCCGGATGCCCTGATGCTCAAAGACGGCGGCCGCCACGGTGGCCACGCCGATCAGGGTCAGGCCCGAGCTGAAGAAGCCATGGAAGGCGTTGCCGATCGCCTGTCCCGCATCGTCCGCGCCGCCGATCAGTCGGATGAAAAGGGTGATGGCGTAGACCGCGCCCAGCACCAGCAACCCGGCCTTCACCCCGAACAGCCAGTAGGGAAACAGCGCCGGCCCCACCAGCGAGTCCGGACCCTTGCGATAGCGGGCCGCCACGACCAGCGGATGGCCGATCTCCCGCAGGATGGCCTCCTGCTCGTCCTCGGTCAGGGCGCGGCCCAGTTCCTCTTCCTTCGCCTCGAACCGGCTCAGGATCAGGTCGCGCAGCTCGGCGATGATGTCGGCCCGTTCGTCCTGCGGCAGCTGCGCGGCGACGGCGTTCAGATAGCGGTCAATCAGGTCCATGGCTTTTCCCCTTCAGCCCAAATCTCAAAGAATCTTGTCGAGCGAGGCGTTGATCCCCCGCCACTCGTCGGTCAGGGCCGCCAGCATGGCCACGCCCCCGGGCGACAGGACGTAGAAGCGCTTCTTCCGCTTCTCCTCCTCGCGCCATTCGCTGTTCAGCAGGCCCTGGCTCTCCAGCCGGCGCAGCAGCGGATAGAGGGTCGATTCCTCCATCTCGAGCCCGTCGGCGGCCAGGGCCTGACGCAGGGTGTAGCCGTACCGCTCGGTCCTGAGGCAGGCGAGAACCGCCAGCACCAGCGACCCGCGCCGCAGCTCCAGCCGCATGCTTTCATAAAGGTCCGGATCGAGGCTCATGCCGCTTCCCTGCATCTCACATAGTGTGTGACACACAGTGTATGCGACATACTGTGTGAGGGAGTCAAGCCTTGGCGATCAGGGGTTGGTCATTCCGGGATCCGCGCGCCGTCCCAGGCGAAGACGCCGCCGCTGTCCGCGGGCGTCAGACCGTCGATCACCGCCAGCAACCGTTCCGCCGAATAGTCGGAGGTGAACAGCGTCTCCGGCCTCACGCCCTTCTGGAACGGCGCGCTCAGGCCGGTGTCGACGGTTCCGGGATGCAGCCCGGCGATCACCGCCTGCGGATGGGTGCGCCCCAGCTCGACCGCCAGATTGCGCAGCAGCATGTTCAGGGCCGCCTTGGACGCGCGATAGCTGTGCCAGCCGCCCAGCCGGTTGTCGCCGATCGAGCCGACCCGCGCCGACAGGGCCGCGAACACCGCCCGCCGGTCGCGCGGCAGGAGCGGCAGGAAATGTCTGGCGACCAGCGCCGGACCGACCGCATTGATCCGATAGTCGCGCAGCAGATGGTCCGCGTCGAGGGCGCGCCAGCTGCGCTCCGGCTCGAACCCGTGGTGCAGCACGCCGGTGGCGACGAACACCAGCGTCGGGGCCGGCCCCTCGCCCACTCGCGCGGCGGCGGCGGCGATCGAGGCTTCGTCCTCCAGATCGAACCCCGTGCCCGAACGCGACAGGGCGTGGACCACGGCGAAAGGCCCGGACGCCTCAAGGCGACGCACCAGCGCCGCGCCGATCCCGCCGGATGCGCCGATGACGACCGCCGCCTGTTCCTGAATGCCAGTCATCTGCGGATCAGCCGTCGCCCAAGGCCATGGGTCAAGCCGAACAGTCTGCAGGTGTCCTTATGCCTCAGGCCGAGGCGATCCGGACCGTGTCATCCCGCCCCCGATAAACTCTCCCTTCCCGACCCCTGATCCTCCCCTTTCGACCCGGACGCAGGCGGAGTTCGGCACAGTTTAGCGGCCTGCGACCGTTTCTGACGTCGGCGTGTGCTTCAGTGTGATCGCCCCGCAGGCACGATCTTTGACACCCTGAATCTCCCCCTGAGGCTGCTCCGGACGCCGCAGATTCCGCCTTCTCCCGCCGGCGCTGCCGCACCGGAAAACCCCTGGCAATTTTTCCGTCCCTTCTCGCCCCTTCAGAACCGGGTCCGGAACGCACGCCCACTGGACATGCCTCGCGATCGGGTGTGTCCTGATGAGTCCGGCGCAAGAAAAACAACAAGCCGGTTCGAGTGAGGAAACATGTCCAATCGTCCGAGCCACATCCGGCTCAACTCCCACCCCGGCGCGGGAACCGTCAGCCGCTTTCCCATCGAGTGGGGCGCCGCCACCGCGAAACAGCGCGGACCCGTCATCGGCACAGTCAACTCCGGCAGCGACCGCAACGCCATCGGCGCGCACGGCGGGGCCTATTCGGTCTATCGCGCCCTGGCCGTGTCCTCGGGCGCCATGAGCGCCAACAACCGGCCCGATCTGACCAATACCTCGCCGACCACGCCGATGGGGCCGTTCCTGCAGTGGACGGACGCCTCGAAGATCGTCTCGCTCGACCCCTGGGGCGCGCGCGTCGCCGAGGATTTCGCCGAGGAACTGGCCGAGGGCGTCGACATCCGACCGACCATCGCCGTCACCCGCGCCCGTCTGCAGCTGGGCGAGATCGGCGAGGCCATCGCCGCGGGCCGGCTCAAGGCCGACGGCCAGATCGTGCATGAGAGCGGCGACGTCGCCGTGACCAAGGCCGCCATCGATCCCGTCTGGTACCTGCCCGGCATCGCCGAACGGTTCGGCGTCACCGAGACCGCCCTGCGCCGCACCCTGTTCGAACAGACCGGCGGCATGTACGCCGACCTCGTCACCCGGCCCGACATCAAGGTCTTCCTGCCGCCGATCGGCGGCATCACCCTCTATATCTTCGGCGACCCGGCCGCGATCGCCGACCCCAACCGCCGCCTCACCTGCCGCGTCCATGACGAGTGCAACGGCTCGGACGTGTTCGGCTCGGACATCTGCACCTGCCGCCCCTATCTGACCCACGGCATCGAGGAATGCATCCGCGAGGCCCAGGACGGCGGCGCGGGCCTGATCGCCTATAACCGCAAGGAGGGCCGGGCCCTCGGGGAGGTCACGAAATTCCTCGTCTACAACGCCCGCAAGCGCCAGCCGGGCGGCGACCAGGCGGCGACCTATTTCGAGCGCACCGAATGCGTCGCCGGGGTCCAGGACGCCCGCTTCCAGCAACTGATGCCCGACATCCTGCACTGGCTGGGCATCACGAAGATCGACCGCTTCGTGTCGATGTCCAACATGAAGCACGACGCCCTGACCGAATCCGGCATCGAGATCGGCGAGCGGGTGCCGATCCCCGACTACCTTGTGCCGCCCGACGCCTCGGTGGAGATGGAGGCCAAGAAGGCGGCCGGCTATTTCACCCCCGACGCGCCGCCGTCGGCCGAGGACCTGACCCGCGTGGTGGGCCGCGACCTTGAGCAGTTCTGAAACGCAGCAGGCGCACAGCCTGCTCAACGCCGCCGCCGTCCGCGAACGGGCCCATGAGATGCTGGCGATCGGCGTCGCCGGCGGCCTCGATCACTGGACCGTCGACCTCGACCGGTTGCCGGAAGCCGCACGCTATGTAGCCGCCGTCATCCGCGACCAGTATCCGACCCTGGCCGTGCCCTTCCACGCGCGCTGGCGGCATTTCGCCGTCGACGGCGTCGATCTGTGGGGTCCGGTGGCCGACGCCCGCGACTGGCTCGACCCCGCCTCGCGGGCGCGGACCGAGTTCGACCTGGCCATCGTCTCGGTCCTGCTCGACGCCGGCGCCGGACCGGACTGGTCCTACAGGGACGCCCGCACGGGCCGCACTCTGGCGCGCTCCGAGGGTCTGGCCATCGCCTCCCTGCGGATGTTCGAGGCCGGGGCCTTCTCGATCACCGAGGACGACCCCTGGCGCGTCGACGCCGTGGCCCTGACCTTCCTGACCGCCGCCGATCTGGCGAAAGGCTTTCAGGTCACGCCCAAGAACCCGCTGGTCGGGCTTGAGGGCCGCGCCGCGCTGCTGCGCCGTCTGGGTCAGGCCTGCCTCGCCGAGCCCGACCTGTTCGCCCTGGAGGACGAGCCCCGCCCCGGCGGCCTGTTCGACGCCATGGTCGACCGCGCCGACGAACAGGACCGTCTGCGCGCGCCGGTCATCCTCGAAGTGCTGCTGGAGGCGCTGGGGCCTGTCTGGCGCGACCGGCTGACACTGGGCGGCGTCGATCTCGGCGACTGCTGGCGGCACCCCGCCATCAAGCGCGACGACGCCACCGACGGCCTCCTGCCGATCCACAAACTGTCGCAGTGGCTCAGCTATTCGCTGGTCGAACCGCTGCAGACCGCGGGTGTCGAGGTCATCGATCTCGACGGCCTGACCGGACTGGCGGAGTACCGCAACGGCGGCCTGTTCATGGACCTCGGCGTGCTGACGCTGAAGGACCCGGCCGACGCCGCCAGACCCTGGCCGGTGTCTGATCCGCTGGTGGTCGGCTGGCGCGGCATGACCGTGGCCCTGCTGGACAGGATCGCGCCGCTGGTCCGCGCCGAACTGGGCGTCAGCGCCGAAGCCATGCCGCTGGCCAGCGTGCTGGAGGGCGGCACCTGGGCCGCCGGCCGCCGCTCCGCCGCCGAACGTCGTCCGGGGGGCGGACCGCCCCTGACCATCCTCTCCGACGGGACCGTATTCTGATGCCGAACCAGCCCTTCAAGATGGACGGCGTCACTGTCGTCACCCATCCCTTGGTGGCCCACAAGCTCAGCATCATGCGGGCGAAAGACACCTCGACCGCCCGCTTCCGCCAGCTGCTGCGCGAGATCTCGACCCTGCTCTGCTACGAGGTCACCCGCGACCTGCCGCTGGAGGACTATCCGGTCGAGACCCCCGTCGGCCCGACCACCGGCCAGCGCATCGCCGGCAAGAAGATGGTCTTCGTTCCCATCCTGCGCGCCGGCCTGGGGCTGGTCGAGGGCATGCTCGAGCTGGTCCCCTCGGCCCGCGTCGGCCACATCGGCCTGTACCGCGAACCGGTGACGCTCGACGCCGTCGAATACTATTTCCGCGCGCCCGAGGACGTGGCCGAGCGCCTGTGCGTGGTCATCGACCCCATGCTGGCCACCGGCAACACGGCCGTCGCGGCCATCGAACGGCTCAAGGAGCGCGGCGTGACCAACCTCCGCTTCGTCTGCCTCGTCGCCTCGCCCGAGGGCCTGGAGCGCCTGCGCGGCTGGCACCCCGACGTGCCGATCTGGACCGCCGCCGTCGACGAGCGGCTGAACGACCACGGCTATATCGTGCCGGGGTTGGGCGATGCGGGCGACCGGCTGTTCGGCACGCGCTAGGTCAGGCCGCGCAGTCCTGCTCCGCCGGCAGGGCGGGCGCCTCAGCGGCCGCCATCGCCTCGGCGATGGCGTCGAACAGTCTCGCCGGCGAGATCGGCTTGGTCAGATAGGCGTCCGCGCCCACCGCCTTGCCTGCTGCGACATGTTCCGGGCCGGCGTTGGCGGTGAGCATCACGATCGCGGTCCTCCGCCCGCCGCTCGCAGCCTCCGCGGCGCGAATCCGCGACACTGCCGTGAGCCCGTCCATCACCGGCATCTGCATGTCCATGAGGATGACGTCGAAGGACTCCCGCGCTTGGGCCTCGACCGCCTGGAGCCCGTCCGTCACCGTCGTGATGGCCATGCCGCTCTGCGCCAGGATGATCTCGACGACCTTGAGGTTGGTCGGATGGTCGTCCGCGACGAGCAGTCTCAGTCCCTGCGGTTCGGTCAGCGGGGTCGGCGCAAACTCCGAGGCCGGGGGCGCGACGGCGCTCCCGGCGCGCGGCATCGCCAGGCTGAACCAGAACCGCGCCCCGCGGCCGGGCGATCCGTCGCAGTCGAGTTCTCCGCCCATCATGGCGACGAGGCTTCGCGAGATCGCAAGGCCCAGACCGCTGCCGCCGAACCGTCGTGTGATCGAGCCGTCGGCCTGCTCAAACCGGGCGAAGAGTCGCTCCTTCAGCGCAGAATCGAAGCCGACGCCGGAGTCGGAGACCTCGAAGCGCAGGGCGCCACTCAGGTCGGGCGCAAGCCGGACGCGCACTTCGCCGACCTCGGTGAATTTCACCGCATTCGACAGCAGATTGCTCAGGACCTGGCGGACGCGGACGGCGTCGCCGAGGTAGAGACCTTCGGCCTCCGGATCGGTTTCGACCACGAGGCGGACGCCCTTTTCCTCCGCCCGCATCCGGCTCAGGGCCGCAACGCTGCGCGTCAAGCCGACGACATCGAAGGCCGTCTCTTCCATCTTCATCTGTCCGGCCTCGACCTTGGCCAGGTCGAGGATGTCGGAGAGCAGGCGTTCCAGTAGCTCGCCCGAGGCGCAGATGAGGCCGGCGGCCTCCCGTTCCCGATCCGGCAAGTCACCCTTGTGCAGGACGTGCGCCATGGCCAGGACCCCGTTCAGGGGCGTGCGGATCTCGTGACTCATATTGGCGAGAAACTGGCTCTTGGCCGTGCTGGCGGCTTCCGCTTCCTGCTGTTTCTGGATCAGCGCCTCGGTGGTCAACTGCAGGCGGCGATGGGCGGACCATGCGTTGATCCCGGAACTGACGGCGTAGGCGACCAGCAGGGCCAGGGACCCGAACAGTCCGACCTTGGCCATCGTGGTCTCGCCGGTGAAGGGCAGGACGAGCAGGGCGATCACAGGAGGCAGGCCCGACACCAGCATCTGCGCCAGCGAGCGGTGGCATCCCCGCACCACATAGAGCAGCACGCCGGCGATCAGCCCGACCCCGACGGCCTTGGTGTAGTCTCCCGGCGACACCCACCAGAGCGTCCCGATTATCACCCAGGCGCAGGTCGACAGGAGGGTGGCGGCCAGTCTCAACGTCCGGAACAGCACGGGCGCCCGTCGCTGGTTGGCGGGGTCGGTCGCGATCCAGAGCGTCAGGTCGCCGGTCACATACATGGCCGCCCAGACCAGCAGGGCCGGCAGGGGGATCGCCGTCGTCCCGGTCGCGAAGACCATGACGCCGATGGCCGCCCGCGCGGCCGCCTGACCCCGTGTTTCGGCGGCGGTGCGATCGAAGGCTTCGTCGAAACCCAGCAAGCTTTGACGCATCGGCGCCCCCTTCAGGACGACCAGACGCATCAAGCCGTGAAATCAACGTTAAGCTGATCATCGCTCTCGAAAACAGGCGATGCGCGAAGAGTTCTCAATCCACCGCGCGCACATTGTCGTTCGAGTCGCGGTCGATCCATTTGTTGTACGGGTCCACCCCCGCGAAGCGCGGCTCCCGCGTGGTGATGAAGCGCAGGGTCTGCACCCCTGACCGGATCGGGCGGCGCTCCAGCAGGATCACGTCGTCCTCATCGAACGCGCCCTTGCCGGGCTCGGCGGTGAACAGGCCGACGTCGAACACTTCGTTCAGCGGCGCCGCCGTCTCGACCCCCTCGCCGTCCGCATAGAGTTTGCGGGCGTCGACGGTGACCGCGACGTCCCAGCGGCCGTCGGCCCGGCGCGTCGCCGTCACCCCGGTCGTCTTGACGTCATACAGGGTGATCTTCTCGAACAGGTCGGTGATCAGGGCCTGTTTGTCGGCCGGAGCCTCGGCCCGGATGGCGGCGATCAGGTCCAGAGAGCGCGGATAGGGCGCGCCCCGGAAGGCGTACTGCGCGAGCACCCGGCGCAGGGCCCGGTTGACCGCCTCCTCGCCGATCTGGTCGCGCAGCAGATACATGACCAGTCCGCCCTTCTGGTAGTGGATGTACTGCTGGTTCTCGACCCGCATCAGCGGCATCTCCTCCAGCCGCTCCGTGCCGCGCGAGCGCAGGTAGCGGTCCAGCTCCTGCTTGAGGAAGCGGCGAATCTGCTCCGGACCGTACATCTTCTCCATGACCATCAGCGCGGAGTACTGGGCCAGGGTCTCGGACAGGACGGTCATGCCCTGCTGGTTGGAGCCGACGACCTGGTGCGCCCACCATTGGTGAGCGAACTCGTGCGCGGCGACATAGGTCACGTAGTCGACCTTGGTCGGGTCGCTGAGGTCGGCGATGAAGCCGAGGCCTTCGGACCAGGCGAAGGTGTTCGGATAGGACTGGGCGAAGCTGGCGTAGTCCGGGAACTCCACGATCCGCGCCTGCCGGAACTGGTAGGGGCTGAAATTGGCCTGAAAATAGTCCAGCGACGACGACAGGGCGTCGAGCATCCGCGGCACGTTGCGGTCGTGGGCGGGGTCGTGGAAAACCACCATCTCAACGCCGTTGTGCATCCGCGCCGTCCGCTCATAGCGGGCCGACTGCACCGAGAAGAAGTTCAGCACGGGCGACTCGGTCACGAACCGGCTGGTGCGGCGGCCGCCGTTGACCACGTCGGACACCATCTGGCCGGGCGCGACCACCGTCTGGTCGGCCTCGGTGCTGACGGTGATGTCGGCGGTGACCCAGTCGGCGCCGATGTAGTTGCGGCGCCGGGCGGATTCGTCCTCCAGCTTCGCCGGACGCAGCTCGGCCGGCAGGCCCAGCTTGCGGCGCTTGGTGCGGTCGGTCAGCAGCCCTTGGCGGTCCATGCCGACCATGGGCGCGAACTCCATGTTGTTTACGAAGCTGCCGTTGTCGACCAGCCGGGTGGTGTTGCCGTTGGCCCTGAAGCCGCGCTGCTCCAGCACCGTCTCGAAGGTCACGGTGCGGCGCTCGCCCGGCTGCATCGGCGTGGCGAACCGGTAGATGCGGTACTCGAAATCCTCCCATTCGCGGGCGACGGTCGCGCCCTCGACGGCCAGGCGGACCATCTCCAGATCATCGGTCCAGCGCAGGTGGACCTCGGGCAGAGGCGCATCGGTGTTGTTCACCAGCACATAGGTTCCGCGCGTGGTCAGCTTCGGCTGATGCGGTCGCAGGTCCATGACCAGCCGCACATCCGCCACCGCCGGCTGGGGCGTGGCTTCGTACCGGAGCAGGGCCTTCTCATAGGCGGCCTGTTCCTTCTCCTGCGCCTCCTGCGTCCGGTACTCGTTCCAGACGTTTGTGTTCATGTAGATGAAGACGCCCAGCCCGACGAAGGCCGCGAGGGCCGCCCCGCCGATCAGACCCGCGGGCCCCGCCAGCCGATGCGGCATCCGCTTCAGCCGCGGCCACAGCCGTTGCTCCGTCCCACGCCGCCACAGCGCATAGGCCAGCACCAGCAGGACGACGGCGAAGGCGCTCCAGTAGGCGTCCAGCCAGGCGGCGAAGCCGGCGAAATCGCCCCGACCGTTCATGTCCGACAGCGGCACGCCGATGCCGGCGCCGTAGCGGTACAGGACGTGGTCGAAGCCGAGGTTCGACAGCACGATGGTCGAGATCATGTAGACCACCATGATCGCCCAGCCGACGAACTTGTTGGGCGACAGGGCCTGGACGAAGATCGCCAGCACGGCCAGCTGCAGGAAGCTCAGCGACTGCGGGAACACATACCAGAGCAGGTATTTGCCCAGTTCGTAGTCGGTGTGGCCCTTGATCGTCTGGGTCGCCATGCCGGCGAGGACGCCGATCAGCAGGGTCGAGATAAGCACCAGGGCCAGGGCCAGGGTCTTGGGAACCAGGAACGTCCAGTCCGGCGTCGAGGAGGCGTCGATGATCTCGTGCACCTTGCGGTCACGATCCCGCCAGACCAGCTCGCCCGAATAATAGATGGCGATGACGATCGAGATCAGTCCGAAGGTGCCCGTCAACCCCTGGATCACCACGCGCGTCACCAGCAGGATCGGGGCTCCGTAGATTTCTCCGGTGAAGAACAGCGTCGCCACGGCGAAGGCCATGGCCAGCAGCACCAGCACCACATAGGCGGGGCTCTTGAACACCAGCACCGTCTCGAACACGGCGCGCGACCACAGCTGGGTCAGGCCGCTGGCGAAGCCGTAGGTCGGGCGCGGCAGGGCGCCGATCGGCGTGACGACGACGTCCTTCTCGACCAGCGCCTTCAGACGCTCCTGCTTCTTCAGCTTGGCTCCGCGCGGCGAGGGCCGGTACAGCAGATAGGCTGCCGCCAGGAAGACGGCGCCGACCGCGGTCCAGATCACCCGGTTCCACAGCAGCACGCCTTCGATCGGCGCGTTGAGCGTGTTCCGCTCGGTCGCCGTCCAGTATTTGGTGACCAGGGCGTAGGCGCCGGAGCCGAACGGCTCTGCCCAGGCCATGGCCGTCTCGAACTCAGGGCGCGAACCCAGCACGCCGGTCGAGGCCAGATAGGCGATCAGCACGGCGACGACGCCGATATAGGTCGCCATCATCGACCGGGTGATCGTCGCCAGCATGAAGAACAGGGCCGAGGTCAGGAACAGGCCGGTCAGGCCGAACACGCCATAGGCATAGGCGTAGTCGCCCAGCCGCAGGGGCCCGATCGTCTCCGGATCGACCCAGGGCATGAAGGTGCCCACGAGGGTCCCGATGGCGATGCTCATGTAGCAGAGCGCCACCGCGGCGAAGGCGCCGAAGAAGCGGCCGTACAGATAGGCGCCCTTGGTGATCCGGGTGGAGAGGATCATCGGTCCGAAGCCGGTCTGGGTATCCCGCGCCACGACGTTCGCCACGATCGCCGTCGTCGCCAGCATGAAGAAGACATTGAAGACGATGTGCGCGCCGGCCAGGGCGTAGGGCGCATTCTTGAACACATTGCCGCCGGAGCCGAGCGAGACATTGTCGCTGGCCACAGCGCCGAAGGCCAGCAGGCCGAAGACGATGGCGATGACCCAGAAGGCCGGCTGGCGCAGCTGGTAGCGGAATTCGAAACTGGCGATCTTGGCGAACATGATCCGTCCCTCAGGCCGCGCGGCGCGAGGCGTTGACGGTCGCCAGATAGACGTCCTCCAGCCCGCCCGGCGCCCGCTCGAAGCCGTCGCCCGGGTTGGTGTCGGACAGGACGTGGATCACGGTCCGGCCCGCGAACAGGCGGGTCGAGATGACGTTCCGGCTGGCCTGCTGGGCGGCCAGATCCGCCTTGTCGATGGTCTTGCGCCAGACCCGGCCCTCGAGCGCATGGGTCAGTTCGACCGGCGAGCCCTCCAGCTGGATCTTGCCGCCCGCCAGCACCGCCATGCGCGGGCACAGGTCGGTCACGTCCTCGACGATATGGGTCGACAGGATGACGACGACGTTCTCGCCCACCTCGGCCAGCAGGTTGAGGAAGCGGTTGCGCTCTTCGGGGTCGAGGCCGGCGGTCGGCTCGTCGACGATGATCAGTTCGGGGTTGCCGATCAGGGCCTGGGCGATGCCGAAGCGCTGGCGCATGCCGCCCGAGAATCCCGCCAGCGCCTTGCCGCGCACCGGCCACAGATTGACCTGGTGCAGCAGGGCCTCGACCGTCGCCTTGCGGTCCTTGCCGTTGGAGACGCCCTTCAGCACCGCCATATGGTCCAGCATGTCGTAGGCGGAGACCCGCGGATAGACGCCGAAATCCTGGGGCAGATAGCCGAGCACCCGCCGCAGCCTTTCCGGATCCTTGACCACGTCGATGTCGCCGAAGCGGATCGAACCCGACGTGGGCGTCTGCAAGGTCGCGATCGAGCGCATCAGCGTCGACTTGCCCGCCCCGTTCGGTCCCAGCAGGCCGAACATCCCCTTGGGGATGCTCAGGCTGACATCGTCCAGCGCCCGCGTTCCGTTGCCGTAGACATGGGTCAGGTTTTCGATCGTCAGCATGGGAGCCCTCCGTGAAGTAAAGGAACCTTGTCATCGCGCGGAAAGGCTCGCAAGTTACGGTTCTGACAGATTCCACATCCCTGCCGGCGCGTGCTGATTACCCGACTGAAACGATAACGCCTCCGTCGCACCCAAATTCTGGTATTTTCCGTGGCGACTGCGCCGCCTATCTGTAATCGCATCAAACCGTTAGACTGACGGCCCGATCCGCTGGAACTGACCGCCCCGTGTTAAAGAACCTGCTTCCCAGCAAGCCGGGCACCGAGCCCCTCGCCGAGGCGCTGAAGGCGTGCAAGACCCATTTTATCTGGGCCTTTCTGTTCTCGGCCCTGGTCAACCTGCTGTACCTGACCCCCACCCTCTACATGATGCAGGTCTATGACCGCGTCGTGCCGACCGGCGGGCTGACCACCCTCGTTCTCATCACAGCGGTCGCCGTCTTCGCCCTGGCCGCGCTCGCGGGGCTCGACTGGCTGCGCGGACGGTTGATGCTTCGGGCCGGGCTGCGGCTTGACCGTCTGTTGTCCGGCAAGGTGCTGGCGCGGGTCGTCGACCTGCAGGCCAAGTCGCCCAACACCCAGGCGCTGCGCGAGTTCGACAATGTGCGGGGGGCCATCGGCGGTCAGGGCATGCTGGCCCTGTTCGATGCGCCGTGGACCCCGATCTACCTGCTGTGCTGCTTCCTGCTTCACCCGGCCATCGGCGTGCTGACGCTGGTGGGGGGGATCATCCTGTTCACCCTCGCCTGGCTGAACGAGCGCGATACCCGCCCCCGCCTGAACAAGGCGATCCAGTCCCAGAACCACGCCTATGCCGCCCAGGAAGGCGTCGCCAGCCAGGCCGAGGTGGTCCGCGCCCTCGGCATGCGCCAATCCTCGATCGCGCGTCAGATCGAACAACGCCAACTGGCCACGGCCGCCCAGGCCGACGCCCAGCTGGCCGGCGGACACTATTCAGGCGCGATCAAATTCCTGCGCCTGGTGATGCAGTCGGCTGCGCTGGGCCTCGCCGCCTATCTGGCGGTGAAGAGCGAGATCACCCCGGGCTCCATCATCGCCGCCTCGGTGCTGCTCAGCCGCGCCGTCGCCCCCATCGAACTGCTGGTCGGGGTGTGGCCCAGCCTGGTGCAGGCCGTCGCCAGCTGGAAGACCCTGACCGACCTGTTCGCCGGCACCGCCTCGGTCGAACGCGAACGCACCACCCTGCCCGACCCCAGGGGCCGGCTGCAGGTCGAGGGGGTTTCGGTGAAATTCCCCGATACCGAGTCCCCGCAGCTCCGCGGCGTCGCCTTCTCGCTGAAGCCCGGCGAGACGCTGGGCATCGTCGGCTCAAGCGGCTCCGGCAAGACCACGCTGGCCCGCGTCATCGCCGGAGCCCTCAAACCCCAGGCCGGGGCCGTGCGGCTGGACGGCGCGGAGTATGAAGCCCGCGACGGCGACGAACTGGCCCGCTGGATCGGCTATCTGCCCCAGGTCCCCAGCCTGTTCGCCGGCTCGATCAAGGACAATATCTCGCGCTTCTCGACCTCGATCGGCGTGGATCAGGAAACCGCCGACCGGAACGCGGTGAAGGCGGCCATGGCCGCGGGCGCCCATGAGCTGATCCTGCGCTTGCCGAATGGCTATGACACCGTTCTGGGGCCCTATGGTCAGGGCCTCTCGGCGGGGCAGGCCCAGCGCGTGGCCCTGGCGCGCGCGCTCTACAACGACCCGGTCCTGCTGGTGCTGGACGAGCCCAACTCGAACCTCGACCAGGAAGGCGAAGCGGCCTTGATGCAGGCCATTCTGGGCGCCGCCGCCCGTGGCGCGGCCGTGGTCATCATCGCCCATCGGGCCGGCGTGCTGGCGCGGGTCGACCGGCTGCTGATGATGCGCGAAGGCGTCGTCCAGCTGGAGGGGCCGCGCGAGGAGGTGCTGGAGAAGATGCGCGCCACCGCCGGCCGTCCGGCGGCCCCGGCCGGCCAGTCGACACCTCAACCGCCGGGCCAGCCGCAGCAGCGGCAGGCTCAGCCCCAGCCGTCCGCCCAGCCGGCCCAGAACCATCCGCGGCGCACCCAATGACCGATGTCGTCGCCCCCCAGAACCCTCTGCCGCCTCCGCCCGACGGCCCCGTGCCTCCGGCGCCGACGGCCGGACCGACCGTCGCGCTGGACAATCCCCGCCGGGAACTGGTGATCGGCGGCACGATCATCGTGCTGTTCTTCGTCATCTTCCTGGGGTGGGCCGCGATGGCTCCGCTGGACGCCGGCGCCTACGCCCAGGGCCAGGTCGCGATTTCCGGCAACCGGCAGGCCGTCCAGCACCGCGAGGGCGGCGTCGTCAGCGCTCTGCTGGTGGCCGAGGGCGACACCGTCCGCGCCGGCCAGGTCCTGCTTCAACTCTCCAGCGGCGAGCTCAAGGCCACCGAACGCGGCGTGGCCAGTCAGGTCTATGCCCTGATCGCCCAGCGGGCCCGGCTGATCGCCGAACGCGACAGGCTGGGCGGCATTCCGACCCCCGCCGAGTTCGCCGATCTCTCGGCGGAGGACCTGGTGCTGGCGCGGGAATCCCTGCGCATTCAGCAGCAGCAGTTCAGCGCGCGCCGCACCGGCCGATCGACCGAGACCGGGGTGCTGGGCCAGCGCGTCGCCCAGTTGAATGAGCAGATCGCCGGCTATCAGGGCCAGATCGTCGCCAACATCGAGCAGCAGCGGCTGATCCAGGAAGAACTCGCCGGCATGCGCAGCCTGGCCGAGAAGGGCTATGCTCCGCTGACGCGGGTGCGGGCCCTCGAACGCACGGCCGCCCAGCTGGACGGCGAGCTGGGATCCCTGCGGGCCCAGATCGCCCAGTCGCGGGAAGCGGTCGGCGAGACCCGGCTGCAGATGTCGGGCGTCTCCACCAAGATGAACGAGGACGTGGCCGACCAGCTGCGCCAGATCGACGTCCAGCTGAATGAGTTGCGTCCGCGAATGGTCGAGCTGCGGGCCCAGATCGCGCGCAACGAGGTGCGGGCGCCGGCCTCGGGCGAGGTCGTCGGCCTGACCATCTTCACCCAGGGCGGCGTGATCCAGCCCGGCCAGACGCTCATGGAGATCGTTCCCCGCGACGCCTCGCAGGTCATCGTCGCCCAGATCGCCCCCAACGACGTCGACAACCTGCGCATCGGACAGAGCACCGAGGTCCGGTTCCCCGGCCTGCGCGAGCGCAACCCGCCGATCATTCACGGCCGCGTCACCCGCATTTCCGCCGACAGCTTCACCGTTGAGGAAACCGGAGCCAGCTATTTCCGGGCCGAGATCGTGGTCCCCGCCAGCGAACTGGCCAAGATGGGCCGCGGCGCCGAGACCCTCCGCCCCGGCGCGCCGGTCGAGGTCGTGGTGCTGCTGCGCAAGCGGACGGCGCTAGGCTATCTGCTGGAGCCCCTGACCAACAACCTCTGGCGCTCGGGCAGCGGCCAGTAGGTCGAGGGATCAGGCATCAGGCGACAGGCAACAGGTCTGTGCGCCTCCTGATGCCTACTGCCTGTTGCCTGATGCCTTCGCCTTAAGCCGAAACGCATGCAGCAACGGCTCCGTATAGCCGTTCGGCTGATTGACGCCGTCCAACACCAGGGCGCGCGCGGCCTGGAAGGCGAGGCTGGCGTCAGGGTCGGGGGCCATCGGCTGATAGAGCGGATCGGCGGCGTTCTGGGCGTCGACCTTCGCCGCCATTCCGAGCAGCGCCGCATCCACCTGTTCCGCGGTGCAGACGCCGTGCAGCAGCCAGTTGGCCATGTGCTGGGACGAGATGCGCAGGGTGGCGCGGTCCTCCATCAGGCCGACGTCGTGGATGTCGGGCACCTTGGAACAGCCGACGCCCTGATCGATCCAGCGCACGACATAGCCGAGTAGCCCCTGGGCGTTGTTGTCCAGCTCCTCGGCGATCTCGGCCTCCGACCAGTTCGCGCCGTGCGCCAGCGGCGGCGTCAGCAGGGCGTCGAGACCCGGCGTCGGCTGGGCCGCGATCCCGTCCCTCAGGGCGAACACGTCGGTCTGGTGGTAGTGCAGCGCGTGCAGGGTCGCCGCCGTCGGACTGGGCGTCCAGGCGGTGTTGGCGCCGGTCTTCGGATGCGCCGCCTTCTGCTCCAGCATGTCGGCCATCCGGTCCGGCGCGGCCCACATGCCCTTGCCGATCTGGGCCTTGCCCGACAGGCCGCACTTCAGACCTATGGCGACGTTGCGCGCCTCATAGGCGGCGATCCAGGCCGAAGACTTGATGTCGCCTTTCCGAGCCACCGGGCCGGCCTGCATCGCTGTGTGTATCTCGTCGCCGGTGCGGTCGAGGAAGCCGGTGTTGATGAAGACGATCCGGTCCTTCACCGCATGGATGCAGGCGGCGAGATTGGCCGAGGTGCGGCGCTCCTCGTCCATAACCCCGACCTTGATGGTGTGGCGCTCCAGCCCCAGCAGGTCCTCGACCGCATCGAACAGGGTGTTGGTGAAGGCGCACTCCTCCGGGCCGTGCATCTTGGGTTTGACGATATAGATCGAGCCGGCGCGGCTGTTGCGGAAGCGCCCGAGTCCCCTGACGTCGTGCATCCCGATCAGCGAGGTGACGATGGCGTCCAGCACCCCCTCGGGCGCGTCGGACCCGTCCGGCAGGCGAACCGCGGGCGTGGTCATCAGATGACCCACGTTGCGCACGAACAGAAGCGAGCGCCCCGGCAGGGTGACCGTCGATCCGTCCGGCGCGATGAAGTCCCGGTCGGGGGCCAAGGCGCGGGTCAGCGACCGTCCGCCCTTGTCGAAGGTCTCGACCAGATCGCCGCGCATCAGGCCCAGCCAGTTGCGATACGCCGCGACCTTGTCGGCGGCGTCCACAGCGGCGACGGAGTCCTCGAGATCGACGATGGTCGACAGCGCCGACTCCAGCACGACGTCGGCGATCCCCGACGGATCGTCACGGCCGATCGGGTGGTCGCGGTCGAAGATGACCTCGATATGCAGGCCGTTGTGGCGGAACAGCCGTCCCCGCTCGCTATGGCCCACGTACTGGCCGGGATCGCGGATGGCGATGCCGCCGTGCGGATCGCCCAGATCGGCCCACCGCCCCTCGGCCAACGGGACCGCCTCGTCGAGGAAGGCCTTGGCCCGCGCCACCACCCGCGCCCCACGCGCGGCGTCAAACGGTCCCGGCGGCGGCAGGTCGCCGAGTGCGTCCGTCCCGTACAGCGCGTCATACAGACTGCCCCAGCGGGCGTTGGCGGCGTTGAGCACGAAGCGGGCGTTCAGGCTGGGCACGACCAGTTGCGGCCCGGCCAGGGTTGCGACCTCGGCGTCCACATTACGCGTGCCGATGTCGAAGGGCGCCGGTTCATCGACCAGATAGCCGATCTCGCGCAGGAAGGCCTCGGAGGCCGCGCCGTCATGGGCCGCGCCTCGCCGTGCGCGATGCCAGGCGTCGATCCGGGCCTGCAGGTCGTCGCGGACCGCCAGCAATCGCCGATTCTCCGGCGCGAACCGGGCGAAGACTTCGGAGACGCCGGTCCAGAAGGCGTCGGCCTCGAGCCCGGTCCCCGGCAGCGCCTCGGACTCGATGAAGGCGGCCAGTTCCCCGGCGATCTGCAGACCGGCGCGCGGCGTCATCGACATGGAGCAGCTCCTCGGGGGCGGAGCTGAAACATTCCGTGATGACCCCACGGAAGTCGAGGGGATTTCTGCAACTGCGAAGGAGACAGCGGTTGTAGTTGAACGGGACGGGCGCATCATCACGCCATGAAATCACCGTCCTGGCTGCGCCTGCATTGGCCCCTGGTCCTGCTGCTGCTGATCGCGGCCTCCAGTCTGTTCTGGCCCCTCGGCGGCGGTTGGCTGTCGCGCCTGGCCCTGGGATGGGATGTCGGCGTCGGCCTGTTCCTGATCGAGACCGTTTGGAAGCTCAGGCGCGCCCGCTCGACCGACGATATCCGCCAGCGCGCCGCCGCACTCGATGAGGCGGGCGGCGCCGTCCTGCCACTGGCCCTGTTCGCGGCGCTGGCCAGTATCGCCGTCGTGGTGGGCGAGGCCGTTCGCGTCGCGGGCGACGGCGAGGCGGCAGGCGGCGCCGCCGTCCTGGCGCTGACGACCGTGGCCCTGTCCTGGACCTTCGTGCATGTGATCTTCGCCTTCCACTACGCTCACGCCTTCTATGCGCCGGCGGGCAAGGGCAAGGACCGCGGTGGCCTAGTCTTTCCAGGCGGCGAGGCGCCGGACTATTGGGACTTCCTGCATTTCTCGCTGATCATCGGCGTTGCCCAGCAGACCGCCGACATCCAGATCACCGACCAGACCCTGCGTCGCACGACGACCGTGCACAGTCTGACGGCCTTCCTGTTCAACACCGTCATCGTCGCCCTGACGGTCAATCTGGCGGTCGGCCTGCTGGGCGGCGGTTAACCTCTCCGCCTTGACTTGGCCCCATTGAGCGCCCATTTGCGCTGCGTCGCACAATTGCGGCGCCCCGGTGCGCTCCAGCGCGTGTGGGTCTTCAGAACGCGAAGACCTGACTGTAGCAGCGGCCGGCCCTCAAGATTCATTCGCTGCCCGGACACGCGGGGCGGCGCCCGATCCACCCCGAAGGCCTCATTCAGAGGCCCCGTCGGGACTGGCGGTGCGCGGCCTTTTCGGCGTTGAGCCATGGCTGTTGCGCGTCGCCGCATACGCGAAAGACATCCGCTCCATGAGCAAGACATTCGACACCTTCGGCCTGAACCCGGCCCTGCTGCAGGCCCTGGCCTCCGAAGGCTACACCACCCCCACCCCGATCCAGGCCCAGGCCATCCCTGACGTCATGGCCGGCAAGGACCTGCTGGGCATCGCCCAGACCGGCACCGGCAAGACGGCGGCCTTCGCCCTGCCGATCCTGCACCGCCTGGCCGCCAACCGCGTCGCCCCCAAGCCGCGCACGACGCGCGTTCTCATCCTGTCGCCGACCCGTGAACTGGCCAGCCAGATCGCCGAGAGCTTCAAGACCTATGGCCGTCACCTCGGCTTCAAGGTCGCGGTCGTCTTCGGCGGCGTGAAATACGGCCCGCAGGAACGCGCCATCCAGGCCGGCCTCGACGTGCTGGTCGCCACCCCCGGCCGCCTGCTGGATCATATGCAGCAGAAGACGCTGGACCTGTCCTGCACCGAAATCTTCGTCCTTGACGAGGCCGACCAGATGCTGGACCTCGGCTTCGTCAAGCCGATCCGCCAGATCGTCAGCCGCATCCCGGCCATGCGCCAGAACCTGTTCTTCTCGGCCACCATGCCGACCGAGATCGGGAAGCTGGCCGGTGAACTGCTCAAGGATCCGGTCAAGGTCTCGGTGACGCCCCAGGCCACCACCGTCCAGCGCATCAGCCAGTCGATCATCCACATTGAACAGGGCCGCAAGCGCGCCCTGCTGACCGAGATGTTCGCCGATCCGCACTACACGCGCTGCCTGGTCTTCACCAAGACCAAGCACGGCGCCGACAAGGTCGCGGCCTATCTGGAAGCCGGCGGCGTCGAAGCCGGCGCCATCCACGGCAACAAGAGCCAGCCCCAGCGTGAGCGCACCCTGGCCGCCTTCAAGGCCGGCAAGCTGCGCGTCCTGGTCGCCACCGACATCGCCGCCCGCGGCATCGACGTCGACGGCGTCTCGCACGTGCTGAATTTCGAGCTGCCCTATGTGCCGGAAGCCTATGTGCACCGCATCGGCCGTACGGCCCGCGCCGGCGCCGACGGCACGGCGATCAGCTTCGTCGCCGGCGACGAGATGAAGCTGCTGCGCGACATCGAAAAGGTCACGCGCCAGAAGATCCCCTCGACCGACCGCCGCAACGACAAGTCCCTGGCCCTGCTCGACCAGTCGATCATGGCCTCGGGCGTCAAGTCCAAGGCCTCGATGCCCGACGACGGCCGCGGCGATCGCCAGCAGCAGCGCGGCCCGCGCAATCCGCGCCGCGACGGCGTCAAGCTGGAAGGCGGCGGGCAACCGCACCGCGTCCGCAAGGCCGGCCCCGGCCGCGACG
>NZ_BSOY01000042.1 GCF_030160755.1 Brevundimonas denitrificans
CCCGATCTGGCCCGCGAAGCCGATCCGGTCGAGGCCCTGCGCCGGCGGGTCGCGGCGGCGCCGCCCCCGGGCGGAATCACGGCCGCCGCCGCCGCCCTGTTCGCCGTCGTCGAGGGGGTCGAGGGGGCGGAGCTCGACATTCTGATCGCCGACCCGGACGACGGGATGAAGGCCACGATCAGTCATCCGGCGCATGGCGACATGACCGTGATCCGGCGCTCCATGAGCGACGCCGGCCTGGCCGTGACCGAGACCGGAACTCTCGAGGACGGCGGGCGCATCGTCAGCGACATCACCATCGGGGCCCGGCGATGAGGCGGCTGACGGACCGGCTGTATCCATGGTGGGAAGGGCGCACCCTGCGTGAGCAGAGGATGCTGGCCGTGATGGCGGCGCTCCTGGCGGCGGTGTTGGTCTGGCTGGCCGTCCTCCGTCCGATGCTGGGCTGGCGCGACCAGGCCGCGGCCGACAGGGCCGGGGCCGAGGCGGACCTGGCCCGTGTCCAGGCCGGGCTTCGGTTGATCGCCCCGGGCGCGGCGGCGCGGCCCGTGATCGAGGTCGAGGGCCTTGAACCGCTCGTCACCCGAACCGCCGGGGCGGCGGGCCTGGACGTGACCACGGGCATGGACGCCTCGGGCCGGCTGGCCTTCCGCATTCCCGCCGCCTCCACGGCGGCCCTGTTCGGCTGGATGTCCGCGCTCGAACGCGATCACGGGATCGTGGTCGTCAGTCTGGGCGTGGTCGAAAACACCGATGCGACCCTGCAGGTCGAAGGCGCCCTGTCGCGCCGGCCGGGCGGCTAGGGCCGACGGATCCGCCGACCGCTGTTCGTGAACCGGATCGGGTCTGGCGGGTTGCGCAGGAGACTCCGTTCCTGCTGGCGACCCGAATGCCCGAAGCTCCCTCCGACCTCGACCGGCTGAAACGACAGGCGCAGCGGTTCGCCGCCAACCTCAGACCGCATCACATCGCCGTGGTCGCCCTTTTTGCCGCGGTTGGCCTCGGGGTGGTGGCGGCGCGCACCATGGCTCTGCCGCAACCGCAGCCGATCGGTGACGGCGAGCGGATGCAGATAACGGTCGTGGCTCCCGTCGAGCCGGAGATCGCGCCCGGATCGGTGATGGAGGTCGGCGATCTGGTCGAAGGGTTTGAATACAGGCGACTTCCACCCGTCCGGACCGAGCCTGTCGCCTGGGAGTCTTATGACGAGGACTTCGGCGAGCCGGGACCGGGGCCGGAGCTGCGGCCGGCGCCGCGGCGCTATGTCGACGACGCCAGGGTCGCTGCGCCGCCTCCGCCTGAAGCGCCCGCTGAAGGCTGGCGGGACACCCGGGCGGCGCGCTGGTTCGGCTTCGACGCGCCGGATCGGGACTATCGCGCCGAACGCGAGGCCCGCCGCGCCCGGATCGATGCCCGGATGGAGCGCGAGCGCGAACGGCGCGAGGTGCGTTGGTACCGGTCTGACGGAGAACCCGTGAACGAGGACGGCCGGGATGACCGTCGGCCGCGGGACGAAGGTCCCGGGGACTCCGACGACCTCCGGGGCTGATCCGCGCACGCGCGTTCACCGCTCCCCAATCAATTTGTGACAATCGTTACAGTCCACGCAGAAGGGCGGGGCGATGACGGTTTTCGGCGTTCGGTGGCGGATGTACCGCAAGGGCGAGCCCCGCAGGGGCTGGCGCGACGCCGCCGTCCTGTTCGCCGTCTATGCCCTGACCCTGTGCGCGGGCGTGGTCTGGTCGCGGTCGGTCGACAATTCCACCGTCTTCTGGGCCGCCAACGGCGTCCTGGCCGCGGGTCTGCTGCTTCTGAGGCCGCGCCTGGGGTGGGCCTTCGTCGCCGCCTGCATCTCGCTGAATCTGGCGGTGAATGTGGTCAGCGGCCTGCCGGCCAACCTGAACCTGGCCTTCACCGCCCTGAACCTCGGCTTCTCGGTCGTCATCGCCTTTCTGGTCCGCACCTTCTGCGGCGCCGCGCTCGACCTCGGGCGGCTGCGGCGGTTCCTGCCCTTCGTGGCCCTGGTCGGGGCGGCGGCCGTCGCGGAGGGTATGATCGGCGCGGCCTTCACCTCGCCGACCTATACGCAGTGGTCGATCATCTGGCCGCGCTGGGCGGCGTGCGACGGGGTCGGGATGGTCCTGGCCCTGCCGGCGGTCCTGCTGATGATGCGGCGGATCAATCCTCTCTATTCGGGCGCGGCCGGACCTGTCGAACGCGCCGCCCTGCTGATCGGCCTCGGCGCGCTGACGGCGGGGACCTTCGCCTGGTCGGGGGCGCCGCTGATCCTGCTGATCTATCCCGCCGTGCTGTTCGCGGCCTTCCGCCTGGGCGCCGCCTGGGCGTTTCTGTCGGTCGGCGTCGTGGCCCAGATCGCCACGGTGCAGACGCTCGCCGACCGGGGGCCGATCGCCCTGTTCGACACCACGGCGCAGTTCACCCAGGTGGGGCTGCTGCATCTGTTTCTCGTCAGCATCCTGCTGACCGCCACTCTCGCCACGAGCGCCCTGGCCGAGCGGATGCGGACCGAACAGCGGGCCCGCCGCAAGGAGGCTTCGGCCGCCGCCGTCCGCGCCCGCAGCGAACAGACCCTCGCCACCCGCGAGCGCTTTCTGGCCGTGGTCAGCCACGAGATCCGCACGCCGCTGAACGGGGTCGCGGGGTTCGCTGGAGCCCTGGCCGCCCGCACCGACCTTGATCCCGAGGCCCGCCGTCAGGCCGAGGCCATTGCAGCCTCGGCGGCGGTGCTGACCGCCCTGATCGAGGACATCCTCGACTTCTCGCGCCTGGAACAGGGCCGTCTGGAGCTCGAGCCCGCGCCCATGGACATCGGGCCGGTGATCGCAGAGGCGGTCGAACGGTTCCGCTTCCCGGCATCCGGCAAGGGGCTGGATCTGTCGTTCCGCCAGACGGGAGATGCCGCGTCGGCCTACAGCGTCGACGCGCGGCGGCTGCGTCAGGTCGTGGCGGGGCTGATCGACAATGCGGTCAAGTTCACCGACGCCGGTTCGGTCCGCGTGTCTGCCGTGGTGACGCCGGGCGAGGGCGGGTGCGACCGGCTGGAGGTCGAGGTCGAGGACAGCGGCCCCGGCGTTCCGGAGTCGCGTCGCGGCGAACTGTTTCAGCCCTTCGCCCAGATGGACGCCGGCCTGGCCCGGCGGCAGTCCGGCGCCGGGCTCGGCCTGGCCATGTGCCATTCGATCGTCGCCCTGATGGGCGGCGATTTGACCTATCAGCCCGCGGCAGGCGGCGGCTCGGTGTTCCGGTTCGCGCTGCACCTGTCCCGCGCCGAGGCGCCGGCGGAGACGTCGGAGGTCATCGATCCGGGCGAGCGGGCTCCCCGGATCCTCGTCGTCGACGACCATCCGACCAACCGCGAGGTGGCCCGGCTGATCCTGACCGCCTACGGCTGTGACGTGTTCGAGGCGGATGACGGGGCGACGGCGGTCGCCGCCGCGGGGGGCGCCGCCTTTGACGCCATCCTGATGGACGTGCGCATGCCCGGCATGGACGGACTGGACGCCACGCGCGCGATCCGCGCCTCGGGCGGGCCGTCCGCCGCGGCGCCGATCCTGGCGGTCACCGCCGACGTCATGCGCGACGACGTCGAACGCTGCCGCGCCTCGGGCATGAACGGCCACGTGCCCAAGCCGATCAATCCGGCGCGGCTGATGACGGCCCTGATGACGGTTCTGGACGGCGGAGAGGCCTTTCCCGTTCCCGCCCACGTCCCGGCGGCCGTCGCCGCCTGACCGCCCGCCAGGGGACTTGCGGAACGGGGATACATGACGTCCGTTCGGGAGTATGGTGTACGGGTCTGCCGTTAGACGTCGGATTGGGTCATGATTTCTCTTCTGCTCGCGATCGGCCTCAGCCAGGTCCCTGACGCCCCTTCGGTCTCGCCGGACCCGCAGGAGGCGCGAGCAACCCTGCAATCCTGCGAGACGACGCCGCAGGGCTGGGTCTGCAACTATCAGATGCCCGCGGTGATCCTGCGGCCGTCCGCGCCGGGATCGGTTGTCATGACCGATCCGCCGGCCATCTCCGTTCCCGTGCCGCCGACGGTGCCGACCCTGGCCCCGCCGGTCGAGATCAACACGGCGGAGGCGAACCGGCAGGCGCGGCTGATCGCGCGTTGCGCCGATGCCTCCTGGCTGTCCCTGTGTCTGCCGGATGACCGTCGCGAGGCCAGAGCCCTGCGCGACGCCGCCATCGTCAGGGCGGCGCTGAGGAGCGAGGTTTCCCGCCTGTTGAGCGAGAGCAGATGTGATGATGCCGTGCGTGCGGCCCTGGCCGGCGGCGACATGGCCCTGGCCTCGGAGGTGCGGAACAGGAATTTCTGTGCGCCCGGCCCGGCGACGGCTGAGGCTCCCCCCGACTCGAACTGACGGACCATCCGCTTCCAGATGCAAAAGAGGCCCGACGCCTTGCGGCGCGGGCCTCTCTTTTTGATCAAGGGCGGACCGACCGGACGGAGTCCGGCCGGTCCTTGTCCTGTATCAGCCGCGCTCGCCGTCGTAGCTGCCCGGCGCCGTGTTGGCGCCATGACTGACGGGTTCGCACTCGATAAGGCCTTCGCAGTCGGAGAAGTGGATTTCCGGCGGCTCGACGGTGACGTCGGACGGGCGGATGTGAACTTCAGGGGCGCGCAGATAAATCTGCGGGGCGCGAATACGGATGGGCGGAGCCTCGACATAGATCGGCGGGCCCTGGATATCGATGCGGCCCGACTCGATGGTGACCGGCCGACCGCGGATGCGGACACCCGGCCCGCCGGCGCGGACAACATGCCACGGCCTCGGGGTATTGTACCAATTCACCTCATAGTCGCACAGGCAGACGCCGTAGGCGTCGCGAGGGCCTCCGTCGCGGCACGGGGGCGGGGGATTGTCGCAGCAATAGGTGGGCGGAGGCGGCGGAGGAGGCGGCGGTCCGTAGCCCCGGTCCTGGGCGGCAGACGTTCCGGCGCTTGCGGCCAAGGCCAGCAGAGCGCCGACGGCGGCGATGACGATATGTTTCACTTGCAGCTCCCCAATCCAGTCGTCGACAAGGCCCTGAATAACCCCACAGCCAGGGACCGAAGTATCATCGTTATGGTAACCTTAACCGGTTGGCAAGGTGACGGTTCCTTCTGGATGGCCGGATTGTGGCGACTATCTCGCCTCTTGCCCCCGATGGGCGAACTATTCGCTTTCAGGGGGAAAAACTCGCCCCCTCGCCGCGTTATTTCGCCGCGAAATGCACCTCCCGCACCGAATGTCGCGCCAACTTGACCCCGCGTGACCTTGGCAGCCGCCCGGGCGCGGTCTAGGTCGATGGCTCAACCCGATCACCCGCCGACCGGGGATCGAGCTTTACGGGAGAAGCGCTCATGGCCGACCTGGCTCAAGTCACAGAACACATCCGCGGCGCCGTCGGCGACAACTCCGGTCTGGGCAAGACCGTGAAGATCGACCTTGGCGATGTCGGCAAGATTTTCATCGACGGCGCCTCGGTTCCGAACTCGGTGACCAATGAGGACAAGCCCGCCGACGCCACCGTCTCGATCAGCTGGGACGACTTCATGGCCCTGTCGAACGGCCAGCTGGATCCGATGATGGCTTTCATGCAGGGCAAGCTGAAGATCGCCGGCGACATGATGATCGCCCAGAAGCTGGCCCCGCTGCTGAAGCGGTAGGCGCGTGACGGCGAACTGATTTTCACGGCGCGGCTCCTTGCGGGGCCGCGCCGTTTTCGTATCGGAGCACGACCATGGAATTCCGGCACAGCGACAGGGCCCTGCACTGGCAGGAGCGGGTGAAGCGCTTCCTCGACGAACACGTCTTGCCGCGCGAGGCGGAATACCGCTCCCAGGTCCGCGAGAACCCCCGTCGCCAGCCGCCGGCCATGGAGGAGATGAAGGCGAAGGCGCGCGAGGCCGGCCTGTGGAACATGTTCCTGCCCGGCGATCACGGCGCGGGCCTGACCAACCTTGAATACGCGCCCCTGGCCGAGCTGATGGGCCGCCATCTGTGGTCGGCCGAGGTGTTCAACTGCAACGCCCCGGACACCGGCAATATGGAGGTGCTCCATATGTACGGGAACGCCGACCAGCAGGCAAAATGGCTCAAACCCCTGATGGCCGGCGAAATCCGCTCGGCCTTCCTGATGACCGAGCCCGAGGTGGCCTCTTCGGACGCCACCAACATCCAGACCCGCATCGTCCGCGACGGCGACCACTATGTGATCAACGGCCGCAAATGGTGGTCGACCAACATGGCCCACCCGAACGTCGCGGTGACCATCGTCATGGGCAAGACCGACCCCGACGCCTCGGTCCATACCCAGCAGTCCCAGATCATCGTTCCCGTCGACACGCCCGGCTTCCGCGTCGAGCGGATGCTGTCGGTGTTCGGCTATGACGAGCTGCCGATCGGCCATGCCGAGGTGGTGCTGGAGAATGTCCGCGTCCCGGTCGAGAACCTGATCGCCGGCGAGGGCCGGGGCTTCGAGATCGCCCAGGGCCGACTCGGGCCGGGCCGCATCCACCACTGCATGCGCGTCATCGGCATCGCCGAGCGGTCGCTGGAGCTGATGGTCCAGCGCCTGCTGTCGCGCACCGCCTTCCGCAAGTCGCTGGCCGAGCATTCGGTCTGGGAACAGCGGGTCGGCGAGGCCCGCACCAATATCGAGATGTGCCGCCTGCTGGTGCTCAAGGCCGCCTGGATGATGGACGAGGCGGGGGCCAAGAACGCCAAGTCCGAGATCGCCCAGATCAAGGTCGCGGCGCCGCGCATGGCGCTGCAGGTCATCGACGACGCGATCCAGGCCTTCGGCGGCGCCGGCGTCTCGGCCGACACCCCCCTGGCCGAGATGTACGCCATGGTCCGCACCCTCCGCATCGCCGACGGCCCCGACGAGGTCCACAACCGGACCGTGGCGCGGCTGGAGTATGCGAAGCACGGCGGCCGGGGCGGGTAGGCTTCACCCTCTCCCGATGGGAGAGGGCTTGAGCGCACGGCGGCGCAGCCGTCGTTCTTGCGCGAAAGGGTGTGGGTCGACCAGCCGGGGCGGCTTCGCCGCCTTATCCAGCCGACCCTCATCCGAGCGGCTTCGCCTCCCACCTTCTCCCAATGGGAGAAGGGTCCTTGGGTTGCCCAACCTGCGTCGCCATGCCAGCTTCGCCGCCGCTTCTGGAGACCCACCATGCTGAATCGTCTGGCCGCCGCCGTCGCGCTTGCGCTCGCGCTCGCGACGCCCGCCTTCGCTGACACCCTCGTCGTCACCGCGGCCCGCATGGTCGACGTCGAGCGCGGCCGCTATGTCGACAATCCTGTGGTGGTCGTGACCGACGGCCGGATCACGGCAGTGGGGACGGCCGTGCCGGCCGACCTGCCCGCCGACGCGCGCCGTCTCGACCTGCCGGGCCTGACGCTGCTGCCGGGCCTGATCGACATGCATGTTCACCTGGCCTCGACCCCCTATGTCTCCGGCTGGAACGAGCTCGACTACGCCGACGACTTCGGAACCGTCCTCCAGGTGGGCCATGCGCGCGCCAATCTGATGGCCGGCTTCACCACGGTGCGGAACCTGGGGGGACCCGACTTCGCCGACGTCGCCCTGCGTCAGGCGATCGACGGAGGCTTCGTCGAGGGACCGCGGGTCATCCCGGCCGGCGCCTCGTTCGGGGCCACCGGCGGCCATTGCGACGAGACCGGCCTGCCGCGTTCCTTCGCCCGCGCCAACCCCTTCAACACTGACGGCGTCGAGGCGGCCCGCCACGCCGTGCGCGAGGTGCGCAAATACGGGGCCCAGGTGATCAAGGTCTGCGCCACCGGCGGCGTCTTCTCGCGCAACACCGAGCCGGGCCAGCAGCAGATGACCCTGGCCGAACTGACCGCCGTGGCCGACGAGGCGCATATGTGGGGCCTCAGGGTCGCCGCCCACGCCCACGGCGCCTCGGGCATCCGCGACGCCATCCGCGCCGGGATCGACACCATTGAACACGCCTCGCTGATCGACGCCGAGGGCATTCGCCTGGCGGTCCAGCACGGGACCTGGCTGTCGATGGACATCTACAACACCGACTTCACCCAGGAGGCGGGGACGCAGTTCGGCACGACCCAGGACAATCTGCGCAAGGACCGTGAGATCGGCCAGCTGCAGCGCGACAATTTCCGCGCCGCCCACCGCGCCGGCGCCCGGATGGTGTTCGGCAGCGACGCGGCCATCTATCCGCACGGCCAGAACGCACGGCAGTTCGCGGTCATGGTCGAATACGGCATGACCCCGGCCGAGGCGATCCGCGCCGCCACCTGGAACGCCGCCCAGGCCCTCGGCCGCGAGCGCGACCTGGGGGCGATCGTGACGGGGCGCTACGGCGACCTGATCGCCGTGTCCGGCGATCCGCTGGCGGATGTGCGCATGCTGGAGACGGTGCCTGTGGTCATCAAGGGCGGGACGGTGGTGCGGGACGCGCGCTGAGGTCTCAGCCGACGTAGACCCGCGGGACCCGCGCATTGATCGCGCTGAGCAGCTCATAGCCGATGGTGCCGGCCGCCGCGCCCGCGTCGTCCAGCATCCGGTGGGCGCCGAACAGCTCGACCCGGTCGCCGACCGCGATGTCCAGCCCGGTCACATCGACGGCGCAGGCGTCCATCGACACCCGTCCGACGATCGGCCGCAGCTCACCGGCTGCGAAGACCCGCCCACGCGGACTGTAGCTGCGCAGGACGCCGTCGGCGTAGCCGGCCGCGCAGGTGGCGATCCGGGTCGGCGCCGACGCCATGAAGGTGCGCGAATAGCCGACCGTCTCCCCGGCGGGCACGTCCAGCACCTGAAGCACCTCGGCCGCCAGCGTGGCGACGGGCCGGATACGGGCGTCCGGTCGGCCTTCCGGACCGCCGCCGTAGAGGCAGATGCCGGGTCGGGTCGCGTCGAAGGCGTAGCCGGCGCCGAGAAAGACGCCGCCGGAATTGGCGAAAGACCGGAGCGCGCCCGGATAGCGCGCCGCCGCCGCGGCGAAGGCGTCCCTCTGGCGCGCATTCATGGGCTCGGCCGGATCGTCGGCGCAGGCGAGGTGGCTCAGCACCAGGTCCAGCCCCTCGAACGGCTCGGGCGCGGCCTCGGGCCGGAAGCCCAGGCGGTTCATGCCGGTGTCGATCTGGACGCCGCAGGCTCCGCCGCCGGCGGCCCGCCATTCCGCCAGCTGGGCGTCGGCGTTCAGGACCGGGCGAAGATCGGCGGCGCGCAGCCGGGCGGCCCGTCCGGTCAGGCAGCCGTCCAGCACATAGATGGCCGGCTCCGCGCCCAGGGCCGCGCGCAGCCGCTCGCCCTCGCTGGTCCGGGCCACGAAGAAGGTTCGCGCCCCCTCGGCCATCAGCCGTCGCGAACAGGCCGCGGCTCCGAGACCGTAGCTGTCGGCCTTGACCACCGGATGCACGGGGACGCCGCCGACCGCCTCCAGCGTGCGGAAGTTCGCGGCGAGGGCGTTCAGGTCGACGGTGAGCGTGGCCGGGGCGGGCATCGGGCCATCTAGAAGCGATGCGTTGTGCGATGCAACACGCCTTGGCCTACAGACGGGCGAAAGCCTCGCCGTCCGCGTCGAACAGATGCGCCTGATCCGCCGGAACCCGGAGGCTCAGCGTCTCGCCGGCCGAGGGCCGCACATCGCCGGGCAGCAGGACGGTCACCGGCGCCTCGCCCGCCGTCAGATAGGCGTAGGTGGCGTGCCCCAGGGTCTCGACGAAGACGACCCGGGCCGAGACCGCGTCGCCCTTGCCCGCGAGCGTCAGATGCTCGGGCCGGACGCCGAGCGTGACCTTGTCGCCGGGTCTGGCCCGGGCGGCGCTGACCGCGACCTTCAGACTTTCGCCCGCCGCGGTGCGCACTGTAGCGCCCTTCGCCGTCGCGGTGACGATCTCGGCGGGCAGCAGGTTCATCTTCGGGCTGCCGATGAACTCGGCCACGAACAGGTTGCGGGGCCGCTCATACAGCTCCATCGGCTTGCCGACCTGTTCGATCCGGCCGGCGTTCAGCACCACGATCCGGTCGGCCAGGGTCATGGCCTCGACCTGGTCATGGGTGACATAGACCATGGTGGTCTTCAGCCGCTCATGGAGGCTGGCGAACTCATAGCGCATGCGCACCCGCAGGGCGGCGTCGAGGTTGGACAGGGGCTCGTCGAACAGGAAGACCTGCGGCTCGCGCACGATGGCCCGGCCGATGGCGACCCGTTGCCTCTGGCCGCCGGACAGGGCCTTGGGTTTGCGGTCCAGATAGTCGGTGATGTTCAGCGTCTCGGCCGCGCCGCGCACCCGCCGGTCGATCTCGCCCTTGTCGGCCTTGGCCAGCTTCAGGCCGAACGCCATGTTCTCGTAGACGCTCATGTGCGGATAGAGGGCGTAGGACTGGAACACCATGGCGATGCCCCGGTCGGACGGCGACAGGTCGTTGACCGAGCGCCCGCCGATGGCGATGTCGCCGCCGGTCGCCTCTTCCAGACCCGCGATGGTGCGCAGCAGGGTGGACTTGCCGCAGCCGGACGGGCCGACGAAGACCACGAACTCGCCGTCGGCGATCTCGAGATCGACGCCTTTCAGAACCTGGGTGGTCCCGAAGCTCTTGGTCACGCCGGTCAGCCGGACGTCCGCCATGTTTTCCTGCCCGCAGCTTCTTGTTGGGCCCAGCACGCTTCGCGCGACTTGAGGCCGTGTTTTGCGGTCACCGTAAACGGTTACATCGCGCGATCAATCCTTCGCGCGCAGCAGAAAGGTCCGGTCAGCGCGGTCCCTTGGCCTTGTAAGGAGGCTTGGCGCCGGCGGGCTTGCCGCGAGCATCCTTGGCCGCCCACGGACGGTCGCCACCCTTGGGCTTGCCCTTCCATGGCCGGTCGCCGGCGGCGGCGGGGGCGGCTTCGGCGTCCGAACGCGGAGTCCAGGGCGTCTTGCCCTCAACCGGCGGCTTCTTCACCCACGGCTTCTTGCCGTCCGGCGTCGGATCGTTCGGCGTGCGCTTGACCCAGGGCTTCTTGCCCTCCGCGGCGGGCGCCGAAGCCTCGTCGCGTTTCACCCAAGGCTTCCTGTCGGCCTGCGGACGATCCTCGCGGGCCTTCCAGGCGGGCTTGTCGCCGGACTCCTCGCGCTTGACCCAGGGCTTCTTGCCCTCGGCAGCGGGAGCGGCGTCCTCACGCTTGACCCACGGCTTCTTCGCGCCCTCGGGGCGATCCTCGCGCGGCTTCCAGCCGGGCTTGTCGCCGCCTTCCTCGCGGGCCTTCCAGGGCTTGCGTTCGGGGCGGTCGCCGGTCGGACGGTCGCCCGCGGGCTTCTTGTCCCAGCGGCTGACGGGCTTCTCCGACGGACCCGGCTTGACCGCCGGGTCGATCTTGACGCCGTCCTCGAGGCCCAGGGCGATGGCGGCTTCGAACTTGGCCTGCATCTCCTGGGTGATCTCGAACTTGGTCTCGCGTTCGAAGATCTTGATCGCGCCGATGTCGCGCTTGGTCACGTGACCAAGGCGGCAGATGGTCGGCATCAGCCATTTCGGATCAGCGTTCTTGTCGCGGCCGATATTGATCCGGTACCAGACCATGTCGCCGCCGCGGGCGAAGTCCGTATAGGGGACGTCGGCCTGGCCCTTGTCGTTCTTGCCGGTCTCCTGCTGGCGCTTCATCCGGTCATCGTCATAGACGTCTTCCGGGGCCGGCAGCTTCTGCTGGTAAAGTCGGATCAGGGCGGCCGCGATCTGTTCGGGCGTGCTCTTCTCGAGAAGCTGTTTGCCGAGCGCCAGGACGGCCTCGTCCTCGACCGGGGCGATCAGCACCGGATCGGCCAGCATGCGGACATGGTCATTGGCCAGGATCATCTCGGCCGAGGGCGGACCCGACCATTCGGCCTTGATCGAGGCCGACTGCAGCATCAGTTCGACCTTGCGGCGGCGGGTGTAGCTGACCAGCAGGACGGAGACGCCCTTCTTGCCTGCGCGGCCCGTACGGCCCGAGCGGTGCAGCAGGCCGGCCTTGTTGACCGGGATCTCGGCGTGGATGACCAGCCCCAGATCGGGCAGGTCGAGGCCGCGCGCGGCGACGTCGGTGGCGACGCAGACGCGAGCGTGGCCGTCGCGCAAGGCCTGCAGCGCCTCGGAGCGTTGGCTCTGGGTCAGTTCGCCGGACAGGCCGACGACCGAGAAGCCGCGTTCGCGCAGGCTGGACGTCAGATGCTTCACCCGCTCGCGCGTATTGGCGAACACCAGGGCCCCGGGGGCCTCGAAATAACGCAGCACATTAACGACGGCGAGTTCGACCTCGTTCGGCGCGACGCGGATGGCCTTGTATTCGATGTCGGCGTGGGAGGCGTTGCCGGCGACCGTGTCGATCCGCAGCGCGTCCTTCTGATAGGTCTTGGCCAGTTGCACGATGTCGCGCGCCAGGGTGGCCGAGAACATCAGGGTGCGGCGCTCGGCCGGGGCGGTCTCGAGGATGAAGGTCAGGTCCTCGTGGAAGCCCATGTCCAGCATTTCGTCGGCCTCATCCAGCACGACGGCCTGCAGGGTCGTCAGGTCCAGCGAGCCGCGTTCGAGGTGGTCGCGCAGACGGCCCGGCGTGCCGACGACGATGTGGCAGCCGCGGTTCAGCGCCTGGCGCTCGACCTTGGGATCCATGCCGCCGACGCAGGAGACGATCCGCGCCCCGGTCTGGGCGTACAGCCACTGCAACTCGTTCGAGACCTGCAGGGCCAGTTCGCGGGTCGGGGCGATGACCAGGGCCACCGGCGCGCCGAACTCGGCGAATTTCTCGGCCTCGCCGAGCAGGGTGGGGGCGAGGGCCAGACCGAAGGCGACGGTCTTGCCCGAACCGGTCTGGGCCGAGACCAGCAGGTCGCGGCCCTGTTCGGCCTCCAGCACGGCGGATTGAACCGGCGTGGGCTCGGCATAGCCGCGTTCGGAAAGGGCGCGGTCAAGCGCGGGATGACTGGCGGGGAAGGGCATGGGGCGGTCCAATAGCACGATTCAGCGCGCGAACGGTCGGCGCGGAAGGCGGCGGACGGCGGCGTATGAGGGGAAATAACGGCGGAATGGTGAAAGCCGCCAAATTGAGGCTGCGCCCCTTACAGGACGTTCGACAGCTTTACCAATTGGAGAGCCTCGCGGCGGATACTGGACCGGAACACACAGGCATTCGCAATGTTCGTTCTACGCGCCGCAGGCTCAACGCTTCTGATCTACGCCCTGTTCAACGCCGCCTTCGGCCTGAACCGGCAGGAACTGCCGTGGTTGATCTCTGCCGTCCTGCTGACGATCGGCGGAATATCCTTGCTGGTGGCGCAACCGTGGTCGCGGATTGTGGTGCTGGCGTCCGCCGCCGCCGCCGCGGCGGTGGGGGCGATCAGCCAGTTCAGGACGGCCCAGGACGTCAACATCAGCCTGGAGTCCGCCACCGTGGCCTGGGCGCTGTGGTCGGCCCTCTGGCTGGCGACCGCCTATATCGGTTCGAAATACCTGTCCGACAAAGGCGTGGTCCTGCAGGAATTGTAGGAAGAACCATGCTCGCTGACACGGTCGATTAAGGCTCTTGCTGTAGGATGTGAGGTTCGTTCAAGCCCCTGCGGGCCATGCCGGCCCCATTGGAAATCGTTGTGAGCCGTTTCGCATTCAACCCGAACCGGGCCGTCCTCGTGCTGATGGTATCCCCATGACCGGGATCGAGCGGTTCCTGCGCGCATCGGGTGGATCGATCGCGCTGAAATTCGCCTTTGTCGGCCCGGCGGTCTTCCTGCTGGCCATTGGCGGGATCGACCTGATGGCCATCACTCGCTCGCAGGAGCGCCTGCAGACCATCGCCGACGGCGCAGCCGTCGCCGGCGCAGAGGCCCTGGACCCCGCTATGGACGCCGCCGCCGCGCGAATGCGCGCGGCCGCCTTCGTCGCCGCCGAGATGCGCCGGTGGCCGAACGCCCCGGCCTATGAAGCAAGATACGAGATTGTCGACCGGTCGGGTCGAAAGGCGCTGCGGGTCGTCCTGCGCGGACATCGCCCGTCCTTCCTCGCCAACATGCTGCCGCCCGGCGGCTGGCATCTGGTCGGCGACGCCAGCGCGACATCGGTCTGACGGTCCCGCACCTGCTGAAAATTGTGGAACGGCGCCTGAACCCTCGGCCGCCGGCGTCCGGCAGGAATGGTGGATGCGACAGGGATTGAACCTGTGACCCCCTCGGTGTGAACGAGGTGCTCTCCCGCTGAGCTACGCATCCGGCCGATTCAGGAGGCGGGGACATAGCCCGGTCGTCCGGGGCTGGCAAGCCGTCAGATGGCGGCGGCCTCCGGCGCCAGGGCCGCGGACTGCGTCGCCATCCGGTGCAGGGTCTCGACCGCCGCGATCAGTTCGGGAAAGCAGTCGATGACGATGTCGCCGCCCAGTTCGGCGAGGGGCGCGTCATTGTAGCCGAAGCCCGCCACCACACAGGGCACGCCGGCCGCCCGGGCGCTGCCCGTGTCGGTGGTGGCGTCGCCGACCATGACGGCCCGGGCCGGGTCGCCGCCCGCGAGTTGAACCGCTTCGCGCACATGGGCGCCGTCCGGCTTGCGGGCGCTCACGAGGTCAGGACCGGCGACCACCACGAAATGGCGCGCAAGACCGAGGGCGTCGATCAGGGCCACGGCAAGGTCGGTGCGCTTGTTGGTCGCGACACACAGAAGGGCGCCACGCGCCGCCAGATGATCCAGGGTCTCGACCACGCCATCGAACGCCTGGCTGTCGTCGGCGATGTGGGCGACATAGTCGTCGATGAATAGGTCGAACAGCTCGGGCTCGGCGACTTCGTCCCAGACGGCGCCGGCCTCGGCGAAGCCATGGCGCAGCAGGGCGCGCGCGCCATGGCCGACCAGATGGCGGGCGGACGACAGGGGTACGGGCGGATAGCCGCGCGGCGCCAGCATGCGATTCAGCGTGCCGATCAGGTCCGGGGCGGAGTCCACCAGCGTGCCGTCCAGGTCGAAGGCGATGGTCCAGCCCTCAAGATCGCGTATGCGCATGGACATCTCCCCCAGTCCGCCGGGATGGGCTAGACCGCTGGCGACGACTAACCGCCGGACCGATTCATGACCAGTACCTCCCACTCTTCCGGTCCGAGGGCCGCCATCATTCTAGCCGCCGGCCAGGGCACGCGGATGAAGTCGCCTCTGCCCAAGGTGCTGCACCCGGTCGGCGGCCGCGCCATGCTGGATCACGCCATCGACGCGGCCGAGGCGCTGGGCTGCGAGCGGATCATTGTCGTGGTCGGCGATCATTCGCCCGAGGTCCGCGCCCATGTGGTCAAGCGGCTGGGCGAGGCGGCGATCGCCGTGCAGGACCCGCCCATCGGCACCGGCCACGCCGTCCGCTGCGCCGAGGCGGCGCTGAAAGGCTTCACCGGTCAGGTGGTCGTCACCTATGGCGACGTGCCGCTGCTGAAGGCCGCCGACATCGAGCCGGTGTTCGCCTCGACGGACGGCGTCACGGTCATCGGGTTCGAGGCGCGCGATCCGGGCGCCTACGGTCGACTGGTCATGGAGGGGGACACGCTCGCGGCCATCACCGAAGCCAAGGAAGCGTCGCCGGAGGTGCTGGCGCTGACGGCCTGCAATTCCGGCGTCATGGCGGCGCCGGCCGCCCTGCTGTTCGAACTGCTGGCGGAGGTCCGGAACGACAACGCCAAGGGCGAATACTATCTGACCGACGTGGTCGAACTGGCCCGCCGCCGCGGCGAGCCCACTCGTGCTGTGTTCGCGGGAGAGGATGCGGTCATGGGGGTCAACGCCCAGGCCGAACTCGCGGTGGCCGAGGCCCTGTTCCAGACCGTGCAGCGCGAGACCTTCCTCGCCGCGGGCGTGACCATGCCGGCGCCCGAAACGGTGCATTTCTCGTTCGACACCGAGGTGGGCGGCGGGACGACCATCGAGCCCTATGTCGTGTTCGGCCCCGGTGCGAAGATCGCCGGCGGCGCCCGCATCCGCAGCTTCAGCCACATCGAGGGGGCGACGGTCGCGACCGGCGCCGAGGTCGGTCCCTACGCCCGGCTGCGCCCCGGCGCGGACCTGGGCGAGGGGGTCAAGGTGGGCAATTTCGTCGAGGTCAAGAACGTCCGCATGGACGCCGGGGCCAAGGCCAACCACCTGTCCTATCTGGGCGACGGCGTGGTCGGGGCGAAGGCCAACATCGGCGCGGGCACCATCTTCTGCAACTACGACGGCTTCTTCAAACATCGCACCATCGTGGGCGAGGGAGCCTTCGTGGGCTCTAACAGCTCGCTGGTGGCTCCGGTGACCATTGGCGCGGGCGCCATGGTCGGGTCGGGGTCGGTGGTCACCGCCGACGTGGCTCCGGGCGATCTGGCGCTGGCGCGCGGTGTTCAGACAGCCAAGTCCGGCTGGGCGGCGCGGTTCATGGAGACCATGCGGGCCAGGAAGGCGGCGAAGGCGAAATGAGCGCGGACGCCCAGAAACGCCACGCCGGCGAAGCGGCCGCCCTGCGGGTCGAGGCCGGCATGGTCGTGGGCCTGGGCACAGGTTCGACGGCGGCCTGGTTCGTCAAGGCGCTGGCGGCCCGGGGGCTGGAGGGCCTGCGCTGCGTGCCGACCTCGGAGGCCACCGCCGAGCTGGCGCGCGAACTGGGGCTGACCCTGTCGACGCTGGAGGACACGCCCCGCATCGACCTGACCGTCGACGGCGCCGACGAGGTCGGGCCGGGACTGGCCCTGATCAAGGGCGGCGGCGCGGCCCTGCTGCGCGAAAAGCTGGTGTGGGAGGCCTCGGCGCGCTGCCTCGTGATCGCCGACAAGGCCAAGGTCGTGCCGGTGCTGGGCGCCTTCGCCCTGCCGATCGAGGTCGTCGCCTTCGGTCACAAGACCACCGCCAACCGCATCGCCGATGTGCTGGCCGACCATGACATCGCCATGCCCGCGCGGGTGCGGATGGCCGAGCGGGGGCTGGTGCGCACGGACGGCGGCAATCTGATCTATGACGCCAAATGCGCCGCCATCCACGACCCGGTGCGGCTGGCGGATGACCTGAAGCTGATCACCGGCGTGGTCGAGCACGGCCTGTTCCTCGACCTCGCGGACGAGGCGATCATCGGCACGGACGACGGGTTCGATCTGCTGACGCCCTGAGGATGGGCTATTCGGCGGGGGCGGGCTCCTCGGCCTCGTCTTCCTCGCGCAGCCGGTCATGCGAACGGCGGATCGAGCCGGCGATCTCGTTGGTGTCGGCGCGCTCCCCCACATGGTTGCGTTCGGCGCTGTAGAGGCCATCGAGATAGGCCTTGTCCCAGTCCGTCAGACTGTCGCTGATTTCCGGAGCGTCAAACACATTGAGGATCGAGGCATAGCTGCTCGTGTCCGCGTTCGGGTCTATCTGCGCCAGCGACACCATGGCGATGTAGTCAGCCAGTTGAAGGACCGAGACGCCTGACACCTGATCGACATCGACGATGACGATCGCCCGGGTCAGGTTATCGACGATCTGGGTCGTCAGGCGGGACGCGGAGGCGACCGCGATCTGGGGGGCGTAGTCGGCGGCTCCGACGCAAGCGCCCGTGCATACGCCGGGAATCCGGACCGCGATGTCCCCCGTCTCTGAGTCGACCGGGATGGCCATCTGCCACCAGCGCACAGGACGGTCCGTCTCGACGAAGTCTCGCAGGGCCGCCCCGCCGCGATCCATCCCCGCGCCGCCCATGCGGAAGGCGCGGCGCCGTTCCTCGGTCAGTTTGCGCGCCAGGTCTCCGGCGTCGGCCGTCGCGATGACCAGGACGTTGGGCGTGCAGCCCGGCGCGCCGGCGGAGAGGCCCAGGTCCGTGGCGACGGTGGAAATCCGGTCGGACAGATACCGGGCGATCTCGCCCTCCAGATTCGCCACCCCGACACAGATGCGATCGTTCCAGCGCGCGAGACCGCGATTCCGGTTGGGCTCGGCGACCTCGCCGACGAAATCGCGGATCAGGCTGTCCAGCGAACGACCGGAGACGAGCACGTCTTCCAGCTGGACCGGGTCCTGGCTCACGGCGGGGGCGGGCGTCTGGGGCGGGGACAGAAGCAGCGCGCCCGCCAGGAACAGTTCAATCATGTTGCACGCCCTGAATTGATACTCTTGGGTCACTAAGAGGGCCGGGACAGACACGGTCAACGCGAAATGGCGCGGATCGACCTCTCAGCGGCGAATCGAGACCCGGACGACACGCCCGGACGACGCCTTATACGGGCGGGCTCGGCTATTCCGGCGCGAGGCGACTTGCCGGTCGGGGAGGGGATGGCTACCTGCCACGGCGAACCTTCCGGGAAATGCGCTGTGGCTGAGACCTACGACTACGACCTGTTCGTCATCGGCGCCGGTTCGGGCGGCGTGCGCGCGGCGCGGCTGACCGCCCTGGGCGGAAAGCGGGTGGCGATCGCCGAGGAACACCGGGTCGGCGGCACCTGCGTCATCCGCGGCTGCGTGCCCAAGAAATTCATGGTCATGGCCAGCGACTTCGCCCACCAGTTTCACACGGCGGAAGGCTACGGCTGGACCGTCGAGGCCAGTTTCGACTGGCCGAAATTCATGCAGGCCAAGGACGTAGAGATCGCACGTCTGTCGGGCATCTACGCCGCCAACCTGGGCAAGGCGGGGGTCGATCTGATCCACGGCCGGGCGGTGCTGAAGGACGCCCACACCGTCGAAATCCTCGGCAAGGACCAGACGATCACGGCCGAGCGGATCCTGATCGCCACGGGCGGGCGGCCCTGGGTTCCCGAGGGTCTGCCCGGGATCGAATACGCCATTACTTCGGAAGAAGCCTTTCACCTTCCGGAACTGCCGAAACGCATCCTGATCGCCGGCGGCGGCTATATCGCCGTGGAGTTCGCGGGGATATTCGCGGGCCTCGGGGTGGAAACCACCCTGATCTATCGCGGCCCCAACATTCTGCGCGGCTTCGACGACGACGTGAGGGCCCACCTCGCCGGCGAGATCGAGAAGCGGGGGATCAAGGTCATCCTGGGCTGCCAGCACGAGGCCATCGAGAAGACGGACACCGGCCTCATCAACGTGCTGGAGAACGGGATGAAGATCGAGACCGACGTCGTCATGTTCGCCACGGGCCGTGTGCCGCACGTCAAGACGCTGGGACTGGAGACAGCGGGCGTCGAGCTCAACGACGACGGGGCGATCAAGGTCGACGCGCTGTCGAAGACGACGGCGGACAACATCTGGGCCATCGGCGATGTCACCGACCGGATGAACCTGACTCCCGTGGCGATCCGCGAGGCGGTGGCCTTCCACGAGACGGTCTATCGCGGGAATCCGCAGGCTTTCGACTATGAGGCCGTGGCCAGCGCCGTGTTCAGCCAGCCGCCTGTCGGCACCGTGGGCCTGACCGAGAGCGAGGCGCGGCACAGCTGTCCCGGCGAGGTCGATGTCTATCTGACCCGGTTCCGGCCGATGAAATACGCCTTCACCGGCTCGGACGAGCGGGTTCTGATGAAGCTGGTCGTCGACGGGCAGAGCCAGAAGGTGGTCGGAGTCCACATCGTCGGCCCCGAGGCGCCGGAGATGATCCAGCTGGCCGCCATCGCCGTGAAGGCCGGTCTGACCAAGGCGCAGTGGGACGCCACCTGCGCGGTCCATCCCACCATGGCCGAGGAACTGGTGACGCTGAAAGACAAGCAGCAGCCCGGGAATATGTCGGCGGGCTGACTAACGCGACACCGCGTTCATTGTCCCGGGAGGGTCATCCGCCTATCTTGGCGGCATGAGTATGCGCTGGACCCCCGATAGCTGGAGACAAAAGCCCGTCGTGCAGATGCCGACGGACTATCCTGACATGGCCGCCCTCGGCCGCGTCGAGGACGAACTGCGGGCCCTGCCGCCGCTGGTCTTCGCCGGCGAGGCGCGACGGCTGACGGCCAAACTGGCCCAGGTCGAGGCCGGGGAGGCCTTCCTGCTGCAGGGCGGAGACTGCGCCGAGAGCTTCAAGGAATTTTCGACCGACAACATCCGCGACACCTTCCGCCTGATCCTGCAGATGGCGGTGGTCCTGACCTTTGCCGGCCGCAAGCCGGTGGTGAAGGTGGGCCGCATCGCCGGCCAGTTCGCCAAGCCGCGGTCGTCCTCGGTCGAGCAGATCGACGGCGTGGAGTTGCCCAGCTATCGCGGCGACATCATCAACGGCATGCCATTCACGCCGGAAGAGCGTCTGCCCGATCCGCAGCGGCTGCTGCGGGCCTATAACCAGTCGGCCTCGACCCTGAACCTGCTGCGCGCCTTCGCGGGCGGCGGCTATGCGGACCTCTACAACATCCACCGCTGGACGATGGGGTTCGCCGCCGACAGCGCCTACGGCCACAAATATCGCGAGCTGGCCGACAAGATCACCGAGGCCCTGGCCTTCATGGAGGCCGTCGGGGTCACGCCCGAGAGCCATCCAGACCTGAGCCGGGTCGAGGTCTTCACCAGCCATGAGGCCCTGCTGCTGAACCTTGAGAGCGCGCTGACACGCCTCGACGGCGCCACCGGCGAATGGTTCGACACCTCGGCCCACATGGTCTGGATCGGCGAACGCACCCGCCAGCTGGACGGCGCCCATATCGAGTTCGCGCGGGGCATCAGGAACCCGATCGGCCTGAAATGCGGACCGACGATGGAGCCCGACGACCTGCTGGCCCTGATCGACGTGTTGAACCCCGACAATACGCCGGGCCGGCTGACCCTGATCGGCCGCTTCGGCGTGGACAAGGTCGGCGACCGCCTGCCGCGCCTGATGAAGGCGGTGAAGGCCGCGGGCAAACGCGTGGTCTGGTCGATCGACCCGATGCACGGCAATACGCTGAAGGCGGGCAACGGCTACAAGACCCGGCCGTTCGAACGCATCCTCGGCGAGGTGAGGGGCTTCATCGATGTGGCCGAGGCCGAGGGCGTGCACCCCGGCGGCGTGCACCTTGAGATGACGGGCCAGAACGTCACCGAATGTCTGGGCGGGGCACAGGCCCTGACCGAGGACGACCTGTCGAGCCGCTATCACACCCATTGCGACCCGCGCCTGAACGCCGATCAGGCGCTGGAGCTGGCCTTCCTGGTCGCCGAGCGGCTGAAGGCCGGGCGGCGGGCGCAGTCGGAAGCGGCCTGAGGTGGAGAGCGTCGGCAGGCCCGAGGGCGACGACGCCGAGATTGAGGCCGGCGGCGGTCGCTGCGCCTATCAGGGCGCGCCGGGGGCTTTTAGCCACGAGGCCTGCATGGATTTGCGGCCTTGGGACGAGGCTGTCGCCTATGACTCCTTTGAGGCCGCAATCGCCGCGTTGAAGGCCGGCGACGTCGGTTGCGCCCTGATCCCGGTCGAGAACACCACCATCGGCCGGGTCGAGCCGGCGGCCTCACTGGTCGAGGCGGCGAATCTGAAAGTCGTCTCCGAGGTCTGGCGGCCCATTCGTCTGGCCCTGATGGCGCCGCCCGGCGCGAGCCTGCGCACGGTGAAGACGGCCGAGAGCCATCCGGTCGCCCTGCGCCAGTGTCCGGCCTCGCTGGCCGCACTCGGGATCACCCCTGTCGAGGCCTTTGACACCGCCGGCGCCGCGCGCGCGGTGGCCGAGGCCGGCGACGTCAGCCGCGCCGCCGTGGCCCCGGCGCGAGCCGCGGAAGTCTATGAATTGTCGATTTTGCGCAACGACATCCAGGATTCCGAAGACAACCGCACGCGTTTTGTCCTGCTGAGCGCCAGCACGGGTTGACGTCGCACGATCCGTGCGCCCTTTGGCATGCATGGTCCGCTCGCAAGCCATCGCTGCGACTGCATTCGCCCGCGTTTTCGCGGCCGCGGACCTGTATTTCTACGGCTTTCGATACGCCGGCTGAGGCGTCGGGGACATCGTCCTGACGGCCTCGCCGGCGACCGCCCCGCGACGGGGCGGCGGCTCGCAAAAACCCCCTTTGCCGTCCATCGAAATCGAAAGTCCTTTCACCGTGTCCATTTCCTGTACCAAGCCCGCCCTCCAGCAAGTCTGGCCCGCCGCGACCGATATCTCCCCGGAGCACATGGCGCTGGCCGCCCTGCGTCATGAGATCGACCAGATCGATGACGACCTGCTGGCCCTGTTCGAACGCCGCCTGGCGATCGCGGCCCGCGTCGGCCAGGCCAAGGACGCGCCCGCCGGACCCCATGTGAAGCTTCGGCCCGACCGCGAACAGGCCGTTCTGGCGCGCATGCTCGACCGCGCCCGCCCCGACAACCGCGAGGCGGTCGGGAGTCTCTGGCGGCAGATCGTCGGCTGGGGTCTGGCCCGTCAGGGCCGGATCAAGGTGCAGGTCTGGTCGCCGGTCGAGCCGACCCGGGCGTTCGACGGCGCGCGGCTGCGCTTCGGCGCGGCCGCCGACATGCGCGCCGTCCGCGATCCGCAGGCCGCCCTGGCCTGGGCCGCCGAGGGCCACGGCGTCGCGGTGCTGGCGGTCAATGCCGACGACGCCTGGTGGACGGGCCTGCGCCGCGAGTGGTCGATGCTGAGCGTGTTCGACGGGTTCGGCGGCGAGACTCCCACGGCGCTGGCGGTCGGCCGGATCGATCCGGCGGCGCTGCCGACCGGTCGGCGGGTCATTGTGGATGCCGGCGGAGACGCCGGCGACGGCGGCGGCATCCGCCGTCGGGGCCTGGCGACCCATCACGGATGGACCCTGTCCCTGACCGACGCGAACCTGCCGGTGGGCGGCGACGAAGGCTGCGTCGGCGCGATCGGCTGACCTGACAGCGCCTCCGGGTCAGCCCGCCTTGGCGGCCCGGATGGCGCGGTCGATATCGGCGGGCTGGATGCTGGCCATCGCCCGACCGTTGATGAAGAAGGTCGGCGTACCCTGAAGGCCGAGGTTGGCCGCCGACATCTGGATGTCGGCCAGGCGCCGGGCGATCTCGGGACCGGCCATCGCCGTTCTGGCCGTTGGCAGGGCGACGCCGTTGGCGGCGAGGATTCGGTCGACGGCGGCCTTGGTCAGCGCCGGCTCGGCCATCAGCCCCCGGAACACCGGCAGGTATTTGCCCTGCTGGTGTGCGGCCTGGGCCGCGCGGGCGGCGTAGTGCGAGGTGTCGTCGGTCCCGCGGTCCAGGATGGGCCAGTCCTTGAACACGAACCGGACATCCGGGTGGGTCTGCATCAGACGCAGCACTTCGGGCGCGGTTGACTTGCAGCCCGGGCAGCGGAAGTCGAAGAACTCGACCACCGTCACGCGGGCATCGGCCGGGCCGAAAGCAGGGTCGCGCGCATCGATCGAGAGCAGGGAGGGATTCGCGGCGATTCGCGCCGTCATTTCCTGTGCCTGCGCTTGCGTCTGGGCGATCTGGGCCTGCTGGGCCTTTTCTTCCAGCTTGAGGCTGACCTCCTGCAGGATTTCCGGGTTCTCCAGCAGATAGGAGCGGACCCGGCCATCGAAGTCGCGGCCGGTCGCATAGGGAGCGACAGCGAGCACGAGGGCGATGACGGACACTGCCAGGGCGGCCATATTGGCGCGCGGCCCCGACAGGAAGCCGCCGCGGGGTGTCTCGGACGTCTCGGTCATGCAGTTTCTCGGTGCGAAGGCTCAGCCGGCGGGGATGACGCCGCCGCGGTCCCGGCGGTTGTTGCGGCGGTCGACCTCGTCGACGTCCTGCTGGGTCGCGCCCGAGGCGAAGACAATGTCCATGGCCCGCGTCCACTCAGCCGTGCCGGGCTCCAGCATGTCGCGGGCGCGCAGGGCGAACTGGGTGGCCTGCACCTCGGCGCCGCCGGCGAAATACATTTCAGCCGAGGCCAGCCGCGCCTCGCCCTCCCGGCCCTGGCTGGCATAGGCCTGGCTCAGCAGCCGCCAGCCCATGGTGTTGTCATTTTCCAGCGCCGTGGCCCGCTTCAGCTCGGCGATGGCCTGGTCCAGCCTGGCCGGGTCGTGGGTCTCGATCAGGGCGTGGGCCAGATTGATGCGCAGCAGGGGCGCGTCGGGCCGCAGTTCGACCGAGCGTTGGTGCGCCCCGATGGCCTCGGCGGGCCGACCCTCCTCGAACAGGATCTGGCCCCTGAGCTCCCAGAAATAAGGGTTTTCAGGTTGTTCGGACAGAAGGGCGTCGACGGCTGTCAGGGCCCTTTCCGTCTGGCCATCGCGATACCAGGCGATCGAACGCGCATAACGGCCGGGCAGGGAGACGTCGCTTTCGGGATAGTCGCGCAGCGTCTGGTTCGGCTCGTCCATGAAGGCGTGGATCTTGGCCAGGATGAGGGCGTGCTGGGCGACCCGTTCAGGACTGTCCGAACGATCATAGTTGGACTGTTCCGCGACGAAGCGGCGCAGGTTTTCGATCCGGTCGGACGAGAGAGGGTGGCTGCGGAAATAGGGGTAGCGGCGCGCGTCGGAGAAGACTTCCTGTGAGCGGAAATTCTCGAAGAAGCTGACCAGTCCGCGGCCGGATTCGCCGGCGTTCTCGAGGGCGCGGGCGCCGGTGTTGTCGGCTTCGCCTTCCTGATGGGTCATGTAGCGCAGGGCGCTGAGGGTGCCGAAATACTGGCTGTTGCCCAGCAGCACCGCGCCGGCCTGGGGCGCGCCGGCCGCGATGGCGAGGGCGCCGAGGGCCATGGTCATGAGCATGGGCTGCATGCCGGCGCCCTGGGCCCCGTCCCGCAGGGTGTGGCGGTTCTTGATATGCCCGGCCTCGTGGGCCAGCACGCCGAGCAGTTCGTTGGCGGTTCGCGTCCTCAGAATCAGGCCGGTGTTCACCCCCATGATCCGGCCGCGGGTCGCGAACGCGTTCAGATCGTTCTCGTTGATCAGCAGGATCTCGACCTCGGTCGGTTCCAGCCCCATGGCGACGAGGACGGGGTCGGCCCACTCATGAATGATGCCCTCGATCTCGGTGTCGCGGATCGCATTCTGGGCCGAGGCCGGCGAGGCCGCCGCCAGCACAAGGCCCATGGCGGCGACGACGCCCGTTGCGCGGAAGGCGGTGCGGGACAACCAGTTCACGTCGAACTCCTCATACCCGGAACACCCCCCGCAACGATCCTCACTATCTAATCACGGCCATTCAGCGGCGCCACCATCCGCGCTTGGGCTTCTCGGGAGGGGCGACGATCTGGTTCGGGTCGTCCGCAATCAGGGCGGCGACGTCGATTTCGGGCTGCGGCGCCGGCGTCGGCGCGATCACGGCGGCGACTTCAGGCTCAGGCGCGGGCTCGATCTCGGCGGCGGCTTCAACCGGCGTGACGTCCAGCACGGCGGGTTCGGCTGCGGGCTCGATTTCGTTGGGCTCGACGTCGGAGGTCGGTTCCGCAGCCGACTCGGTCGTTGCGGAGGCCGAGACCTTGCGGCGCACGCGGCGACGCTTGGGTTCCTCGGCGAGGGCGACCGGGGCCGTATCAGCGGCCTCGTCAATGACCACAGCCATCGGCGTGTCGGGCGAGCCGTCGGGCGGCATGCCTTCGTTGGTGGCGCGGGTCTCGACCTTGACCTCGTGAGTCAGGCCCTGCTCGCTGCCACGATCCCGGCCACGACCGCGACCCCGGCGGCGGCGCGAGCGCGGACCGCGTTCCCCGCCGATCTCGCCCTCGGGGCGTTCGCCGACGACTTCATCGACGTCCGTCGCCGATGTGGCGGCCACGGTCTCGCCGACAGGGGCCTCGGTCCGTTCCGGATTGATCGGGTCAAACCAGACATAGGGATCTTCAAGCGACGGGGTGCGGCCACGCACCCAGTTGAAGCCGTCGCGCTCGCCGCCTTCCTCGCGCACCCGGCGTCCGCCGCGGCGGCCCCGGCGGCGGCGGCGGCCGCTTTCGCTGTCGTCATCATCCTC
>NZ_BSOY01000043.1 GCF_030160755.1 Brevundimonas denitrificans
GCCCCGGCGGCCGGGCTGGACTGGCCGGTGCGCGGCGACATCCTGCGGCGGTTCGGGCCGGTCGGCCTCGGCGAGCGCAACAACGGCGTCAACATCGGCGCGCCGGCGGGAACGGAAGTCCGCGCGGCGGCGGCCGGGCGGGTCGGCTATGTCGGCGACGATCTGGCCGGGCAGGGGTTGACGGTGCTGGTGGTCCACCGCGACGGCTGGCGCTCGGTCTACGGCCACCTGGGTACGGCCGTGGTGCGGGACGGCGACGACATCCGCGCGGGCCAGCAGATCGGCACGGTCGGAAACACCGCGGGCGACGGACGGCCCTCGATCCATTTCGAGACCTGGCGGATGCGCGGCGACCAGCCGGTGGCCGTCGATCCGCTGACCGTGTTGCCGCGATAGCGCAAAGCGACGCGGCGAACACACGTCGCGTTGCAAAGTGTGACGGCGCACCCTAGTTTCCGCGCCTCATTTTCAAGGGCCGCCTGGCGCGGTCCCAGACGGCTGCGGAGACTATCGTGACGGAACTTATGGCGGGGCCGTTCGGCACCCTGATCTTCTTCGTCCCCGTGATCATCCTGTTCTACTTCATGCTGATCCGTCCGCAGCAGAAGGCGATGAAGGCTCATCAGGCGCTGGTCGCCGGCCTCAAGCGCGGCGACACGGTGGTCCTGTCCAACGGCATGATCGGCAAGGTCACCCGCGTCGAGGCCGACCAGGCCATGGTCGAGATCGCCCAGGGCGTGAACGTCGCCGTGGTCAAGCAGATGATCACCCAGGTGCGCGACCGCACCGCGGTGGCCGCCAACGACACCAAGACCATCGCCAAGTCCTGACACCGTCCTGAAAGGTCCGGGAACGCCCACATGGTTCAGATGTCACGCTGGAAGGTCATCCTTCTCGCCCTGTCGCTCGTGTTCGGGCTGCTGTTCTCCTACGCCAATGCCCTGACGCCGGCGCAGCGCGAATCCCTTCCGGGATGGCTGCCCAAGCCGACCCTGAACCTGGGCCTGGACCTGCAGGGCGGGTCGTACCTGCTGCTGCAGGTGGATGTTTCGGCCATGCGCGACAAGCGGATCGCCAACCTCAACGAGGACGCCCGCCAGACGCTGTCGGAAGCCCAGGTCGCCGTGGCCGGCATCGTCCGCGACGGCAACGGGGTGGTGATCACCCTGAGCAACCCCGTGCAGATGGAGCCGGCCGTCACCGCCATGCGCACCCTGCTGGGCGGGGGAATGGCCGTGGCCTCGGACCGGACCGTGACCCGGCAGGGCGACAACCGCATCCGCTACGCCTTCACCGACGCCGCCATCACGGCCATGGGGCCGACCGCCGTGGACCAGTCGATCGAGGTGGTGCGCCGCCGCATCGACAGCCTCGGCACCCGCGAGCCGTCCATCACCCGTCAGGGCGCCGAGCGGATCGTGGTCCAGGCGCCGGGCGAGAGCGATCCGACCCAGCTGGAGCGGGTCATCGGCCAGACGGCGCAGCTGACCTTCCAGATGGTCGATGTCGAGAATTCGGTCCAGGAAGCCCTGGCCGGGGCGGTGCCGCCCGACGCTGAACTGCTGATGGGCGAGGACGGCGTCACGCCCTATCTGGTCAAGCGCCGGGTCATCGTCTCGGGCGAGAACCTGGTCGCCGCCAATGTCACCACCGACCAGAGCAACCAGCCGGCCATCGGCTTCCGCTTCGACGGCCAGGGCGCGCGGCGCTTTGGCGAGACCACGGCGAACAATATCGGCCGGCCCTTCGCCATCATCCTGGACGGCAAGGTGATCTCGGCCCCGCGCATCAACAGCGCCATCACCGGCGGCAGCGGCATCATCGAGGGCAGTTTCACCATCGCCTCGGCCTCGGAGCTGGTGAACCTGCTGAACGGCGGTTCGCTGCCGGCGCCGCTGTCCGTCGAGGAACGCCGCAGCGTGACGGCCTCTCTGGGCGCCGACGCCGTGCGGGCGGGGCAGTTGGCGACCCTGATCGCCTTCGCCGGCGTGCTGGTCTTCATGGTGCTGTCCTACGGCGGCCTGTTTGGCGGCATCTCGGTGATCGCCCTGCTCCTGAACGGCCTGCTGATCATCGGGGCGATGTCGATGACCGGCGCCACCCTGACCCTGCCCGGCATCGCCGGCCTGATCCTGACCCTCGCCATGGCGGTGGACGCCAACGTGCTGATCTATGAACGGATGCGGGACGAGGCCAACGCCGGGCGCTCGCCGATCGCGGCCATGGACGCCGGCTTCAACCGCGCCATGGTGACCATCATCGACGCCAACCTGACCACCATCCTGGCCGCGCTGATCATGTTCTGGTTCGGCGCGGGGCCCGTGCGCGGCTTCGCCTGGACCCTGTCGATCGGGGTGGTGACTTCGGTCTTCACCGCGGTCCTGGTCACCCAGGTGCTGCTGGTCGTCTGGCTCCGCCTGCGGCGGCCCAAATCCCTGCCGATCGCGTCGTGAGGTCGCCCATGTCGAAATTCTGGCCCCTCATCAAACTTCTGCCGATCAAGACGAATTTCCGGTTCGTCAAATACGCCCGGCTGTTCGGCGGGCTGTCGATCCTGGCTGTGATCGCGTCGGTCTTTCTCACCATCTACCCGGCCGACAACAAATGCGGCGGCCTGACCTGCGGCGTCGACTTCCTGGGCGGCAATCTGATCGAGATGTCGACCCGGCCCGAGCCCGTCGATCTCGCCGAGATCCGGGCCAGCCTGAACGGCCTGGGCGTACCGGACGCGCAGGTCCAGAGCTATTCCGTGCCGGGCACGGATCCGACCGGGCGTTATCACGCGATGGCCAAGTTCGGGAACATTGAAGGCGTCAGCGCAGCCGACACGATCAACCGGGCCAAGGCGGCGCTGTCCGCGGACCTGGGACCGCAGGTGGAGTTCACCCGCACCGAGGCGGTCGGGGCGGCGGTTTCAGGCGAACTGCTGACGAATGGCGTCCTGGCGCTGGCCGTCGCGATCGGCATGATGATGGTCTACATCTGGTTCAGGTTCGAATGGCAGTTCGGGCTCGGGGCCATGATCGGCCTCTTGCACGACGTGATCCTGACCTTCGGCCTGTTCGCGGTGACCGGGATGGAGTTCAGCTTGACGGCTGTTGCCTCGGTCCTGACCGTGATCGGCTATTCGATGAACGATACGGTCGTCGTCTATGACCGCATTCGCGAGAACCTGCGCAAGTTCAAGAAGATGCCGTTGGGCGAAATCATCGATCTGTCGATCAACGAAACCCTGTCCCGGACGATCATGACCGGGGTGACGGCTCTGTTCGCCCTTGGCGTACTGGCGGTGCTGGGCGGCGGACCGCTGCAGCCGTTCGCCATCGCCCTGATTTTCGGCATCGTGGTCGGCACCTATTCCTCGGTCTATGTCGCAGCGCCGGTCCTGCTCCTGTGGGGCGTCAAGCGCGGGGCCAAGGACGAGGAAGCCAAGCCGATCAAGCTGGGGATGGCGTCGCGGCCGTAGGCCGCGAGTGGTTAGTGGTCAGTGGTTGGTGATTGGCCGACGCCTGTGCGCAGGCGCGGTCCGCGCCGCCCTTCCGCTGACAGTCGCGCTGCAATCACTGACCACTAGCCACTGGCCACTGCGCCGTTGGCCGACGGCGACACCGGGTCTACAGTCCACCTCTATCGAATCGCGCCCGGGGAGGGGCGGACCATGGGCAAGCTGCTGTCGAACTTTCGCACCACCATCCTGCTGAGCATCGCGCTGGCTGGGGTGATGATCCTCGCCTTCGGCCAGGTGTCGGGCGGTTTTGGCGAGGCCTTCTGGCAGGCGGTCCTGCGCTGGGCGCACGTCGCGGCCGGCATCCTGTGGATCGGCCTGCTGTACTATTTCAACTTCGTCCAGATCCGGGTCATGCCCAATATTCCGGCCGAGCTGAAGCCCGCCGTCGGCAAACATATCGCGCCCGAGGCCCTGTTCTGGTTCCGCTGGTCGGCGCTGGTGACGGTGCTGGCGGGAATCGGCGTCATGCTGGCGCGCGGCCACGCCTATGCCGCCGAGGTGATGACCTTCGGCCTGGCCCAGGGGCTGACGGAGGACCAGAAGGGCTTCACCCTGATGGGGATCGGCATCTGGCTGGCCATCATCATGTTCCTCAATGTCTGGGGCATCATCTGGCCGAACCAGAAGCGCGCGCTCGGCATCGTGCCCGCGGGGGATGATGTGAAGGCGAAGGCGGCGCGGGTCGCCATGCTGGCCAGCCGCACCAACCTGTTGCTGTCGCTGCCGATGCTGACCTCGATGGCGATGTACCAGACCCTGTTTGGCTGACCGGTCTTCCGAGTTTCGGGGCGACACGCTCGACGCCCAGGTTCGCGCCGCCGACATCGACCGGTGGCTGTCCAGCCGGTTCGTGGCCGATGCGCGGCTGCGCGCGGACCTGATCGCCCTCTATGCCTTCGAGGCCGAGCTGATGGCCATCCCGACCCGGGTCACCCAGCCGATGCTGGCCGAGATGCGCTTTGTCTGGTGGCGCGAACAGCTGGACGGCGTCTTCGCCGGCATCGCTCGCAAGGGCCATCCCGTGCTGGAGGCCCTGACCGACGTCGTGGCGCGTCACGGGCTGGACCGCGCGCCGTTCGACGCCCTGATCGAGGCCCATATCGGCCGGGTGCACGGCGAGCCGCACGATCTGGACGCCTTCTATGTCGGCCCGATGCAGGCGGCGGCGCGGGTGCTGGCGGGACCGGGGTTTGACGGGGCGGTGATCGAGGCGGGGCGGGTGCGCGGGTTGGTTCAGACCGGGCAGGCGGATCAGGCGAAGGCCTTGAAGGCGTCCGCCAACCGGGCGCTTGCCGGCCTGCCCGTGCACGCCTTTCCGGCGGTGGCGGCCGCCGCATTGACGCGGCCCGACGCGCCCGAGTTCGTCAAACGGTTGCGGCTGGTCGTCGCCTCCCTCCGCGGGCGCCTCTGACGCGGGAAAGATATCGACCCCCGTCCGGAAACGGTGCAGGTTCCGAAGATCGTTGATCGGTGGACCCCGGGGGATCCCATGACTGTTCGCACCATCCTGATCGCGGCCCTGACGGCCGCCGGCGCCCTGGGCGTTCCGATGATCGCGGCGGCCGAAACGGCGCGGCCTGCGATGAGCGCGGACCCCGCCGGCGACGCCGCCAACCAGGCCGCGGTCGAGAGCCTGTACCGGGCCTTCGCGGCGAATGACGGCGCCACGATCGGCGGTCTGCTGGCCCCTGATCTGGTCTGGATGGAGGCCGAGGGCCACCCCTATGCCGACCGCAATCCCTACAATGGTCCAGGCGCGGTGTTCGAGGGCGTCTTCGGCCGCATCGGCGCCGAGTACACGGGATTTACGGTGACGCCCGTCACCTTTGTGGCCAGCGGCGACCGGGTCGTGGCGCTGGGGCGCTACTCCGGGACCAACCAGGCCACCGGCGAGGCGCTGGACGCGCAGTTCGCCCATGTCTTCACCGTCTCGGGCGGCAAGATCACCCGCTTCCAGCAGTACACCGACACGGCGCAGTGGGTGGACGTCACGACGCCGGATTGACCGTCAGCCGCGCGGCCAGACGGTCACCCCGGCGGGCCAGACCTCATGGTTGGGCGAGCCGGCGTAGGCCCAGCCGAGGGTGCGGGCCAGGGCACGGGCGCCGGCGCGGACCACGGGGACCGGCGGCGTCCTGAGGCCGTGCATCGTCCGGGCCCAGTCGGGCAGGAGATCGACGCCCGCCTGCATGATCACAGCCGAGGCGGCGTCGGTGAGCGCCGCGCCGACCGACTGGTTGAGCACTAGCTGCGCCACCTCGCGGGTGCGGGCGTCGGCGCGCAGGCCGGACCGCATCGACTGGATCAGGGCTTCGGCCGAGGCCCGATCGCGGGGAACAGGGTCGGCGCCGAGCCGCTCGGCGACCAGCGCCATCTCGGCGAAATACCGGTCCTGATCAGCCAGCGGCATTTCCGGCTCAGCGTAGCGGATCCAGGCGTTGAGGAAGCTGATCGCCTCAGTGACATGGACCCAGGCCAGCAGGGCGGGGTCGCTGACGCGATAGGGCGTTCCGTCCGGCAGGACGCCGCCGATCCGGTCGTGGATGCCCCGCACCCGATCGATCGCGGCGATCCCCTGTTCGGCGTGGTCATAGGTGGTGACGGCAATGAATTTGGCTGTGCGCCGCAGCCGTCCGTGCATGTCGGAACGGAAGTCCGAATGGTCCCAGACGCCGGCCAGCACCGCCGGGTGCAGCATCTGCAGCAGCAGGCCGGAGACGCCGCCGATCATCATGGTGACGATGTCGCCATTGACCCGCCAGGCGACGGAATCGGTCGCGAACAGGGCGTCGGCGCGGCGCAGGATCGGCCGCTCGCCCTTGGAGGCGTCGTTGAACAGCTCGGTGATGCGGCGGCGGATGGCGACCTTGGCCGGTTCGGTCAGCGGGCTCATGGCGCGAAGTTCGGCCCGCGGTCTCGCGCTATCGAGATGATGAGCGGCAGGTGATCCGATCCAACGCCGGGGCCGACCCTGGCGGAGGCGCGGAGGTCGGAGGTCACGAAGGCATGGTCGATGGGCAGACCCAGCACCGGCAGCGATGAGAACCACGTCGAGCTGAGGGCCGGCGAAATGCGATCCAACTTTGATGAGAGAATTCTCAGACGGTCCGACCACGGCGTGGCGTTCATGTCGCCGATGACGAGGGTCGGGCTCGCCTTCGCTTCCTGAACCGCGGCGGCCATCATGAGGTCGCTCGCGCGGAGACGGGCGGGCGTCACGGCCACCGGCGGGTGCATGGCGATGATCCGGATCCCGCCTGTTTCGACGATGGAGACCGGGTAGACGCCTTCGGGCAAATCCGGTCCAGGCCGCTCTATCAGCGCGTTGCGGCTGAACACCACGGCGCCATGCTCGGCGGGGTCCACAGCGCCGTAGACGAAGGGGTAGTCCGACAGGGCCCGACGCGTTCTCGCCTGATCCGCCGGCGGTTCCGCGAGGATGATGATGTCGGCGGCTTCCTTGCGGGCAAGGACGGCGAGTCGATCCACCACGCCGGCCGTCCTGAAGACGTTGCACCACACCACAGTCAGCGCCGGTCGCGTTACAGGCGCCGGACCTTTCGAGAACAGCTCCGGCGTAGTCGCCAGAAGGGCCGCCACGACCAGGGCCGCCACGACGGCGGGGACGTAGCGACCGACCGTGACGGCGGCCAGGCCGAACGCAATGACGAGCACGATGACCTGGGGCCGCAGGTTGGCGAGCAGTTCCAGCGGCGCCATCCTGACGTTCAACAGGGCCGGCAATGCCGCCAGCAGGATGATCGCGCCTGTAATCCAGAACATGTCTTTCGCCGGCGTCATCGATGCGGGAGAGGCGATGCGTCCCGCCAAGCCTTCAGCGCCTCGAGCGCCCGCATGCTCATCAGCCGCTTCTTGGCCCGGCCGCGCTCCTTCATCGGAATCTTGACCCCGGCCTCGTCGACCTTGGGCGCCTCGAGCGGCGGCAGCAGGCCGTAGTTGATGTTCATCGGCTGGAATCTGGAGATGCCGCCGGGGCCGTCGAGGTGGCCGCCGGTGATATGTTCGACCAGGGCGCCCATGGCGGTGTGGACGGGCGGCGCCTCGAGCGGGCGACCCAGTCGTTCGGCGGCGGCCAGGCGGCCGGTCAGCAGGCCCATGGCGGCGCTCTCGACATAGCCCTCGACGCCGGTGACCTGGCCGGCGAAGCGCAGGCGCGGCATGGCCTTCAGGCGCAGCTGGCGGTCCAGCAGTTTCGGCGAGTTCAGGAAGGTGTTGCGGTGCAGGCCGCCGAGACGGGCGAACTGGGCGTCCTGAAGGCCGGGGATCATGCGGAAGACCTCGGCCTGGGCGCCGTGTTTCAGCTTGGTCTGGAAGCCGACCATGTTGAACAGGGTGCCGAGCGCATTGTCCTGACGCAGCTGGACGATGGCGTATGACTTGACCTGGGGGTCGCGGGGGTTGGTCAGGCCGACGGGCTTCATCGGACCGTGGCGCAGGGTTTCGCGGCCGCGCTCGGCCATGACCTCGATCGGCAGGCAGCCGTCGAAATAGGGCACGTTCTCCCACTCCTTGAACTCGGCCTTGGGGCCGCTGAGGAGGGCGTCGATGAAGGCCTCGTACTGGGCCTTGTCCATCGGGCAGTTGACGTAGGCGGCGGCGTCGCCGCCCGGGCCTTCCTTGTCGTAGCGCGACTGGCGCCAGGCGATGTCGAAATCGATGCTGTCGGCGTGGACGATGGGGGCGATGGCGTCGAAGAAGCTGAGGGCGTCCTCGCCGGTCAGCTCGAGAATGGCGGCGGCGAGGGCGGGGGAGGTCAGGGGGCCGGTGGCGACGATGACATTGTCCCAGCCATTGGTCTCATCGGCCTCGGGCGGCAGGCCGGCGATCTCCTCGCGGACGATGGTGACCATGGGGTGGGCCTCGAGCTTCGCCGTAACCGCCTGCGAGAAGCCGTCGCGGTCGACGGCGAGGGCGCCGCCGGCGGGGACCTGGTGGGCGTCGCCGCAGCTCATGATGATGGAATCGAGCGCCCGCATCTCGGCGTGCAGCAGGCCGACGGCGTTGTGCTCCCAGTCGTCGGAGCGGAAGGAGTTGGAACAGACCAGTTCGGCCAGTCCGTCGGTGTGATGGGCGTCGGTCTTCACGCCCGGCACGCCGCGCATCTCGTGCAGGATCACGGGCACGCCCGCCGAGGCGATCTGCCAGGCGGCTTCCGAGCCGGCGAGGCCGCCGCCGACGACGTGGATAGGCTTCAGAATGTCCGTCATGGGCGGCTTCTAGCGGGGGCGGAGGAAAGGGGCTAGCTTGGCCTTGGGCTTGGGGAGGCTGACATGGCGCGATTTTCAATCGGGACGGCGATCGGCGAGGCGTTCAGCCTCATCCGGCGACGTCCGTTGTCGGTGTTCGTCTGGGGTCTGCTGCTGGTGGCGCCCTCGGTGGCGAGCGTGGCGTTGATCCTGCCGATGATGGGCGAGGTGTTCGCCTCCATTGCTTCGGAGGGGGCCAACCAGGAGCAAATCCACGACGCGATGATGGGCGACATGATGCAGGTGCAGGGCGTGTCCTCGCTGCTGAACCTGGTGCAGCTGGTCCTGACGGTGATCGTCTATACGGCGGTCATGCGGGCGGTCGTGCGGCCCCGCGAGACGTCGTTCTTCTCCCTGCGGCTGGGGATGGACGAACTGAGGGTCGCGGTCGTCGGGGTGGCCATCATCGTCGCCTTCTACCTGCTGCTGCTGATCCTGGTCCTGCTCGGGGTCGGCATCGGGTTCGCCATCTGGGGTCTCGGCGAGCCGTTCAACTGGCTGATCATCGCCGTCCTGTGCATCGGCCTGATTCTCGCGATCTGGCTGGGCGCGGCGCGGGTCAGCCTGATCGCGCCGGCCAGCGTCCTGCATCGGACCTTCGCCTTCGAGGAGGGCTGGAAGCTGGGCCGCGGCCGGACCGGCGCGCTGTTCGGCATGATGCTGCTGATCCTGCTGATCATCATCGTCGTGGAAATGATCGTCTTCGGCATCGGAGCGGCCGTCATGGGGGTCGCGGCCGGCGGGATGGACTGGTCGCAGATTCATGCGGCCATCGAGGATGATCCGATTGCGGGGCTGCAGTCGCTGTTCGTCGCCAACTGGCCGTGGGTCACCATCGGCGGCCTGATCGTCTCGGCCCTCTACGGCGGCCTGCTCACCCTCGGGATAGCCCCCTTCGCCTCGGCCTGCCGGCAGCTGGCCGCCCAGGCTGCGCCGCCGGCGGACGACGCTCACTGACACGGGCCGTTCGCACGGCGAGCGGGATGAACTAGACTGGCCCGATATTCGGGCGGGAGGATTCGATGGCGTTTTCAGCGACAGATGCGGCGTTCGAGGGGTTCAGGGTGGTGCGTCGACACCCCATGGCCCTGATTTTCTGGGCCCTTTTCTATGCGGTGATCATGGTCGCGGCCTTCGCCGTGATGGGGCCGAACCTGATCGGTTTCATTTCGGCGACCGAACAGCTCGAGCAGTCCGGCGCGACCCCGACGATGGAGGATTTCGCGCCCCTGTTCCAGATGATGGGCATGCTGTTCGCGGTCCTGCTGCCGCTCAGCCTCATCGCCAGCGCCATGATCTATGCGGCCGTCGCGCGCTCGGTGCTGCGGCCCGGGGAGAGCGCCTTCGGCTATCTCCGGCTCGGCATGGACGAATTCCGGGTGCTGGTCGTGTCGGTGGTTCTGTTCCTCGTCTTCATGGTGCTGATGGTCGTGACGAGCGGGATCATCGGCGCGGTGATCGGGATGACGGTCGCGTCGGAAACGCCGGCCCTGTGGCTGCTGGTGGTGCTGCTCATCCTGGCCGCTGTCGGGGTGTGCATCTGGCTGGCCGTGCGGCTGAGCCTCGCGATCCCGATCACCATGGCCGAACGGCGCATCGCCATCTTCGATTCCTTCGCCTTCACCAAGGGCCGCTTCTGGCCCCTGCTGGGCATGGCGCTGCTGGCGTGGGTCATGAGCATCGTCGTCGGCCTGCTGGGGTCGTTGGTGGCCATGCCGCTCCAAATGGCGACGGGCGGCGGGATGATGGCGCTGGAAGGTCTGGAAGACGAAAGCCTCCAGGTCATTCTCCAGTCGGCCTGGCCGGCGATCGCCGCCTGGATCCTGATCAATGCGGTCATGTCGGCGTTGCAGGTCGCGGTGGTCTATGCGCCGTTTTCGGCCGCCTACCGCGACATGAAGGGCGGCGCGTCCGACTAGCGGGTGGGACGGGTGGTGGGCCCATCCGGCCGTCGCCCGTATTCCGCTTCGAGCCAAATCTTGCGCCGGGCGCATCCATTCGCCGCCGTCGACGCCTCATGCCCGGACGGACCCCTGTCCGCTGACCCCTCACAAGGAGCGCCGCATGACCGGCATTGAACTGTACGCCGAGCGCAAGCGGAGGCATCGGCGGACGTGGACGATCGCCGCGATCGTGCTGGGCATGGTCTTCATGGTCGGCGGTCAGGTGGGGGCGTTCCTGCCGGCCATTGCGACAGGCTTCGTCACGCCGGGCGGCGGTTCCGACGGCTGGCCGCAGATGGCCTATGAACTGGTCGCGGCCTTCGGCCTGGGGTCCGTGCTGGTCCTGCTCTGGGCCTGGCTGTTCGAACGGCGCGGGCCGAACACGCTCGGCCTGAACGCGAAGGGGCCGCTGCGCTTTGTCCGGGGCTATCTGATCGGGTTGGCCTTTCTGGGCGGCGTGGTCGGGATCATCTGGCTGGCCGGGGGCTATGTGGTCGAGGGGACGGGGGCGTTCGGCTCGACCGCCGTCGGCGCGGCCCTGCTGCCCATCGGCGTGCTGATGCTGGGCTTCATCATCCAGGGCTCGTCGGAGGAGCTGCTGTTCCGGGGCTGGCTGATGCAACTGATCGCCTCGCGGCACGGTCTGTGGATCGCCGTCGTCGCCAACTCGGCCCTGTTCGCCCTCGCGCATGCGGGCAATATCGAACCGTCGAATGAGCTGTATGTCGGCCTGGCCAACATCGTCCTGTTCGGCCTGTTCATCAGCCTCTACGCCGTGCGCGAGGGTTCGCTGTGGGGCGTCTGCGGCTGGCATGCGGCGTGGAACTGGCTGCTGGGCCTCGGCTTCGGGCTGGAGGTGTCCGGGATGAAGATCGACAACCTGCCCCTGATCACCGACCTGACGGCGGCGCCGGATGCGGCGTGGTGGCTGACCGGCGCGAGCTTCGGACCTGAGGCCAGCCTGGTGACAACGGCAGTGCTGCTGGTCGGCACGGTCGTGCTGGCCCTGCGTGGACGTACCCGCGGTTACGGCGTCGAGGCCGCTCCGGAGGCCGTGGCCGAGCCGGCCTGACCCGTCAGGCGCTCTTTCTGAGCGCCGCCACCCGCGCCTTGCGGCGGGTTTCGTGGCGGTCGAGAATCTCCTTGAGGTACTTGCCGGTCCAGCTTTTCGGATTGGCGGCGACCTGTTCGGGGGTGCCGACCGCGACGATCTCGCCGCCGCCGTCGCCGCCCTCGGGGCCGAAGTCGAGCAGCCAGTCGGCTACCTTGATGACGTCGAGATTGTGCTCGATCACCACGATGGTATTGCCGTTGTCGACCAGCTCCTGCAGCACCTCCAGCAGTTTGCGCGTGTCCTCGAAATGCAGGCCCGTAGTCGGCTCGTCGAGGATGTAGAGGGTCTTGCCCGTCGCCCGCTTCGACAGCTCCTTGGACAGTTTGACCCGCTGCGCCTCGCCGCCCGAGAGAGTGGTGGCGGATTGGCCGACCTGGACGTAGCCGAGGCCGACGCGGTTCAGGGTCAGCATCTTGTCGCGGATCGACGGCACGGCCTTGAAGAAGGAGGCGGCCTCCTCGACCGTCATGTCGAGAACATCGCTGATCGACTTGCCCTTGAAGACGATTTCCAGCGTTTCGCGGTTGTAGCGTTTGCCCTTGCAGACGTCGCAGGTGACGTAGACGTCGGGCAGGAAATGCATCTCGATCTTGATCAGGCCGTCGCCCTGGCAGGCCTCGCAACGCCCGCCCTTGACGTTGAAAGAGAAGCGGCCGGGGCCGTAGCCGCGGGCCTTTGACTCGGGCAGGCCGGCGTACCAGTCGCGGATCGGGCCGAAGGCGCCGGTGTAGGTGGCCGGGTTCGAGCGCGGGGTGCGGCCGATGGGCGACTGGTCGATGTCGATGACCTTGTCGAACATCTCCAGCCCCTCGATGCGGTCGAAGGAGGCGGGGGCGTCCGAGGCGTTGTGCAGCCGGCGGGCGGCGGCCTTGTAGAGGGTCTCGATGGTGAAGGTCGACTTGCCGCCGCCGGACACGCCGGTGATGCAGGTGAAGACGCCGCCGGGAATTTCGCCGGTGACGTTCTTCAGATTGTTGCCGGTGGCGCCGCTGATCCTCAGCATCTTCTTGCGGTCGATCGGGCGGCGGCCTTCGGCGGGCAGTTCGATCTCGCGCTCGCCGGTCAGGTATTTGGCGGTCAGGGAGTTCCCGTTGGCCATGACCTCGGCGGGCGTGCCCTGGGCGCAGACCTCGCCGCCGTGAATGCCGGCGGCCGGGCCCATGTCGATGACGTAGTCGGCGGTCAGGATGGCCTCTTCATCGTGCTCGACGACGAGGACGGAGTTGCCGAGGTCGCGAAGGCCGCGCAGGCTTTCGAGCAGTCGGCTGTTGTCGCGCTGGTGCAGGCCGATGGAGGGCTCGTCGAGGACGTAGAGCACGCCGGTCAGGCCCGAGCCGATTTGCGAGGCCAGCCGGATGCGCTGGCTTTCGCCGCCGGACAGGGTGCCCGAGGCGCGCGACAGGCTGAGATAGTCGAGGCCGACATTGTTGAGGAAGCGCAGCCGGTCGGTGATCTCCTTCAGGATGCGGCGGCCGATCTCCATCTGCTTGTCGGTCAGCTTGCCCTCGAGGGCGGTGAACCACTCGTGGGCGTGTTTGATCGACAGCCAGGAGACCTCGGCGATGTCGGTCGCCGCGACCTTGACCGCCAGCGCCTCGGGCTTGAGGCGTTTGCCGAGGCAGACCTCGCACGGGGTCTCGGACTGGAAGCGGCCCAGTTCCTCGCGCACCCAGGACGAGTCCGTCTCGCGCCAGCGGCGCTCGAGGTTCGGCAGCACGCCCTCGAAGGCCTTGGAGACCTCGTATTTGCGGGCGTTGTCGTCATAGGTGAATTTGATCTTCTCGGACCCGGTGCCGCGCAGGATCACGGTCTGGGCCTGCTCCGGCAGGTCGCGCCACGCCACGTCCATCGAGAAGCCGTAGTGGCGGCTGAGCGACTGCAGGGTCTGGGTGTAGAGGGGCGAAGGGCCGCGTGACCACGGCGCGACGGCGCCCTTGTGCAGGGTCTTGTCGCGGTCGGGGATGACCAGATCCGCGTCGAAGGCCAGTTTGATCCCCAGGCCGTCGCAGGCCGGACAGGCGCCGAAGGGGTTGTTGAACGAGAACAGCCGGGGCTCGATCTCCGAGATGGTGAAGCCGGAGACCGGGCAGGCGAATTTCTCGGAGAAGGTCAGGCGGCGCGGGGCGGTCTCGCCCTCGGCGATGCTGGCCCATTCGGCCACGGCGATGCCGTCGGCGAGGCCGAGCGCGGTCTGCAGGCTGTCGGCGTAGCGGCTTTCCAGCCCGGCCTTGGTGACGATCCGGTCCACGACGATGTCGATGTCGTGCTTGAACTTCTTGTCGAGCGTCGGGGCGTCCTCGATGGCGTAGAATTCGCCGTCGATCTTGACGCGCTGGAACCCCGCGCGCTGCCACTCGGCCATTTCCTTGCGGTACTCGCCCTTGCGGCCGCGCACGACCGGGGCCAGCAGCATCAGCCGCTCGCCCTCGGGCAGGGCGTTCAGCTTGTCGACCATCATGGAGATGGTCTGGCTCTCGATCGGCAGGCCGGTGGCGGGTGAATAGGGCACGCCGACCCGCGCCCACAGCAGGCGCATGTAGTCGTGGATCTCGGTCACCGTGCCGACGGTGGAGCGCGGGTTCTTCGAGGTGGTCTTCTGTTCGATCGAGATGGCCGGCGACAGGCCCTCGATCAGATCGACGTCAGGCTTGCCCATCAACTCCAGGAACTGGCGGGCGTAGGCGCTCAGGCTTTCGACATAGCGGCGCTGGCCCTCGGCATAGATGGTGTCGAAGGCGAGCGAGCTTTTGCCCGAGCCCGACAGGCCGGTCATGACCACGAGCTGCTCGCGCGGGATGTCGAGATCGACGCCCTTGAGATTGTGCTCGCGGGCGCCGCGCACGCGGATGAAATTGTGCTTTTCGGTCATGGGGCCTGAAGGCTTGGGAGTCCGGGAACGCGACAGGGCCGGGGAGGGTCCGGCGCGACGCCGCTATATGGGGATCAATTCGCGGGATTCAGCAAGAACAATGTAGGAACATCACGCTGCGAGCGACCCTTGGTTGCGCGGGCCGGTCGGGACGTGGTCTGGTGGCGACGTCAGTCGGGGGTGGATCGATGAAGTTTCTCCAGGGCGTTGTCCTTGCATGCGCCCTCCTGCTGGCGGCCTGTTCGGGGCTGAAAGCCGATCCGGCGCGGGAGGCACAGTCAGACCGGGTCCTGCAGCAGGTCATCGCCGGCGACACTGAGGGGCTTCGGGCCCAGGGGGCTCCCCAAATGGCGACGCCCGAACTGCCGGCCCAGGTCGTCCAGATGCGGTCGGTTCTTCCGCGAGTCGAACCGCCGGAAGGCCGAACGGTGTCTTGGACGCATCAGGCGGGGACGGATGGCGAGCAGTATACGCTGGCCCGCGAATACGCCTTCCCGGAGCATGTGATCGTCACCCAGACGCTGATGGTCAAGGCCGCTGACGGTCGTTGGCTGGTCGCCGGATTTCACTTCAACGGCGGAACGCGGGCGGAGGTGGAGGCCGCCGGGTTTACGCTGGCCGGCAAGTCGGTCGTTCACTATCTGGTGCTGGCCGGGCTTGTGATCATCCCGCTGTTCATCGTGGCGACGACCGGAACCGCCCTTTTCCGTCGTCGCTGGGGTTGGGCCGTCCTTTCGCTGTTCAGCATTACGGCCTTCTCACTGAACTGGTCCACGGGCGGGTGGTCCTTCCTGCCCATCGCCTTCAACCTGCTGGGGGCGGCCTTCCTGAAGGCGGGAGGCGCCTTCGCCCCGTGGATCTTCACGGTTGGCATTCCGATTCCGGCGATCCTGTTCTGGGCTCTGGGGAAGAACCGGCCCAGGCCCAAGGTCGCCAAGGTCCGGCCTGAGGTCTCTCTCGACGATCCTGGTCCGGAGGCTCCCGGCAGCTAGAACGCGGCCCCGTCCCGTCAGGCCTCCGGCGGCGTCCACGTGTCGGTCGGCCGCAGATAGCGTTCGCCCTTGCGCAGCAGGACGCCGTTGGCCCCGGCGATGCCCAGTTCCAGACTCTCGGCGATGCGGCGGGCGCGCTCGATGAAATGGGCGGCGGCGGCGGGCGGACAGACCTCGGCGGCGGTGGCCTCGAACAGCTCCAGCCAGCGGTCGAAATGGCGGGCGTCCACCGGCAGGGGCAGGTGTTTGGGCATCGGCCGCCCGTGATAGGCGCCGCTCATCAGGGCCACGGACGACCAGAACAGGCGCATCTGCTCAAGATGCGGGCCCCAGTCGGCGATCCGGTCGGCGAAGACGGGGCCGAGCAGGGGATCGGCGCGGACGCGGTCATAGAAGGCGTCGACCAGGCGGGCGATCATGGGCGCGTCGATGCCGGTCTCGGCCTCGATCCGGCGGACAATGGCCTCGCGGCGGGTTTCGGGATCAGCGGACAGGGTCACCCGCACACACTAGGCGGCCGGACACCGGTCCGCCATTGCGGCTAATCGCCGTCGAGGAAATCGCCGGCGTTGAAGCTGATGACGCAGCGATGGTCGGCGTTGGAGGCGTCCACGGAGCAGGAGTCGACGCCGAACATGTTGGCGACGACCTTCGCAGTCGAGCGATAGGAGCGGCCTTCATGCAGGAAGCCCGTGCCCAGCCGGACGCTCCACAGACCGAGAGCGTCGTAGAAAGCGCGGGCCGGCGCGCCGGTGCAGGTGAACAGGATCAGTTCGTCGCCGCCGCCGTCTGCGGCCCGGCGGAATTCACCGCGCGCGGCGGCCTGGCCGATGCAGTCGGCGAAGTAGCGGGCGTTGGGCGGGGCCGGTTCGCCGGCGATCGGCGTGTAGTCGGGAGCGACGGGCGCGGCCTCGGGCGCATGGGCGCAGGCGGTCAGGGCGACCAGCAGAATGACGGCGGCGGCGGACGGGATGCGGCGCATGATCTCTCCTGTAACGGCAGGTTCTCACGGTCCTGTCAGCGGCGCCATTGCCGAAACAGCTTGCCAGACAGGCGGTTCGACCGCATCTTGCCGGCTTCGAGTGAGTGTCACTGGAGTTCGACGATCATGATCAGCGCCCTGGAAATCGGTTTCGCCCTTTCCGCTCCGCTGCTCGTGCTCGCCTATGTCATCTTCCAGCCTCGCCCCAAGCCCGTCCGCATCCGCACTCGTGACGCTCGATCGCGTCGCGGCCCGCACGCCTGACGGCCACACCCTATTCTCCGACCTGAGCCTCGCCTTCGGGCGTGAACGCACCGGCGTGGTCGGCCGCAACGGCGTGGGCAAGACCACCCTGCTGCGGCTGATAGCCGGCCTGACCGAGGCGGCCGACGGGGCCGTCCTGCGCGGGGGCCGGATCGGATTTCTGGAACAGGTCGTCGGGCCGCCGGAGGGTGGAACCGTGGCGGACGCTCTTGGCGTGGGCGACGGCTTGGCGATCCTCGCGCGCGTGCTGGCCGGCGAAGGGTCGGCCGACGATCTGGCCGAGGCGGACTGGACCCTGGAAGACCGCATCGCGACGGCGCTGGCCGGGGTCGGTTTGCCCGGCCTTGATCCTGCCCGACCCTCCGGGTCGTTGAGCGGGGGCGAGCAGACGCGGCTCAGGCTGGCCGCCCTGCTGCTGGACCCGCCTGACATGCTGGTGCTGGACGAACCCACCAACCACCTTGACCGGGAGGGCCGGGCCATCGTCTCCGGCGTGCTGGAGCGGTGGAAGGGCGGAGCGGTCGTGGTCAGCCATGACCGGAGCCTGCTGCGTGGGATGGACCGGATCGTGGAGCTGTCATCCCTGGGCGCCGCGACCTATGGCGGGGGGTATGACCTCTATGCCGACCGCAAGGCGGCCGAGAGGGCGGCGGCGGAACACGGGCTGGAGGCGGCTGAACGGGAGGCCGGGCGCGTCGCGCGCGAGACCCGGCGCGCGGTCGAGAAGAAGGCGCGGCGGGACAAGGCCGGACGGGCGTTCGCGGCGCGGAAGTCGGAGCCGAAAATCCTGCTCGGGGCGATGGCGGAGCGGGCCGAGAACAGCGGCGCGCGCGAACACAGGCTGGCCGAACGGCGCGCGGCGGCGGCTGAATCCGCGCTGGCGGGCGCGCGGGAGCGGGTCGAGCGGGTCAGGACGCTCGCCATTCCGTTGCCGGCCACGGGACTGGCGGCGGGCCGGACGGTTCTGGCGCTGGACGAGGCGGCCTGGGATGCGCCGGACGGGCGTCGGATCGTGGGGCCGGAGTCGCTGAAGCTGACCGGGTCGGAACGGGTGGCGGTCACGGGTCCCAACGGCGCAGGGAAGACGACCCTGTTGCGGCTCATGGCCGGAGACCTCGAACCCACGGCGGGACGGATCGAGCGACCGGCGTCGGCGGCGTTTCTGGATCAGGGGACGGTCCTGCTGCAGCCGGACGAGACGCTGATCGAGGCCTATCGCCGGCTCAATCCCGAGGCGACATCGAACGAGGCGCCGGCCGCGCTGGCGCGGTTCCTGTTCCGCAATAGGGGAGCGCGGCGCGTGGTCGGGACCCTGTCAGGCGGTGAGCGCCTGAGGGCGGCCCTCGCCTGCGTCATGACGGGCGCGCGGCCGCCGCAGCTGCTGATCCTGGACGAGCCGACCAATCACCTCGATCTCGACTCCCTCGCCGCGGTCGAGACGGCGCTGGCCGCCTGGGACGGGGCCTTGGTCGTGGTCAGCCACGACGCCGACTTCCTCGCGGCGATCGGCGTGGGAAGGACCCTGGCCCTTGGTCAGCCCCAGCTGGCCACAGCGCCGCGGCGGCGCACGGCGACCGGCTTAGGCGCGGCGGTGACAGGCTCCGCCGCCGGGCGTCCGAACAGCCAGCCCTGTCCATAGCCGACGCCAAGGTCCCGGATGGCGGTCGCCTGTTCCTCGGTCTCGATCATCTCGGCGATGGTGGTCATCTTCAGGTCGGCGCAAAGGTCGACCAGATGCGCGACGAGATCGCGCGCCCGCTGGTCGGCGCCGATGTCGCGCATGAACCGGCCGTCGATCTTGACCGTGTCGGCCGGCAGGCGGTGCAGATAGTCCAGGGAGGCGGCGCCGACGCCGAAATCATCGAGACAGACCCGGACGCCGGCCTTTCGCAGGGCGGTCAGACGTCGGGCGGCGGCCTCGATGTCGGCCACAGCCGCGGTCTCGGTGACCTCGATCAGGATCCGGTTGCGGATGTCCGGGGCGGCGGCTGTGAGACGCAGGAGGCCGTCGACGTAAGCGTTCGAGCCAAGGGAGGCGCCCGACACATTGACCGCGATCCGCGTCAGGCCGAAGCCGGGCCGACGCAGTTGCTGCAGGGCCTTTTCGGCCACGGCGAGGTCGAAGCCCTCGATCAGGCCCAGTTCCTCGGCGAGACGGATGGAGTCGGCGGGACCGCGGGATCCGAAACGGGCGAGGGCTTCGAAATGATGGGTGACGCCGGTCGCGAGGTCCACGATGGGCTGATACTGCAGCGAAAAGTCGCGCGTCTGGACCATGGCGCGGAAGCGGTCGGCCTCCTTGAGGGTTCGCCTGAGACTGTCCGAGAAGGCGGCGGCGCCGTCGGCGCCACCCTCCTTGATGCAGGCTTCCAGGGCGAACCTCAGGGCGCGCACCGTCGGTTCGACGGGAGCGACGCCCGACAGGGCGGCTTGCCGGGCGCGGACGGCGAGATCGAGTCCCTCGGCGGCGGCGGCGTCGCGGACTTCGGTCGCGATATCCGCCTGGCTGTCCGAGGCGCGGACCAGGGCGAAGCGGTCCGGCGCCAGGCGCGCGGCCGAGGACCCGTCGATGGAACAGGCCTGCAATACGGCGGCGACCCGCGCGGCGGCGCGTTGATGCGCGTCATCCGCGACCGCCAGCCCCGGCACGTCGACGAAGGCGACCGCCACATCTCCGCCTGGCTCAAGGAGCGAGCCCCGGACAAGCGACAGCAGGCCGTCGACGCCAAGCAGGTTCGGGGCGTCCGGGATTTCGAGGGTGAAGGGCGCGCCGTCATAGGTGATGGCGCAGGACACAGCCGGCGCCAGGTCCGGGAGCTGGAACAGGCGCAGCCGGGCCCGGCGGACGCGATCCGGGTCGCAGACGACCAGGGCGTCGATCGGGGCGGGCCTGACATTGGGCCGGATCGCCGCCAGCGCGTCGGCCAGCGGCTTCTGGCCGGCCTTGCCGACAAGGTCCTTCAGCAGGACCCCGCACCACGTCTCGGCGGTGGCGCCGCGCGGACAGGGGCCGGCGCCGAGCGCCATATCCACCCGGCCGTCGGCGTCGAGTTCAAGCAGGGTGTCAGCTGCAGCGAAGGCCATGCCGAGCAGGCGCGATTTCATTGTCATGTCTACCGGTTACCCGACGGATATGAATCCGGGTTCGACGAAGACGATTAACGGCGTGGTCAGGCCTGGCGGTTGAAGGCCACGGCGCGGCCGTCGCCGGCGTTGGCCTTGCCTGAGGCGCCGTAGGCCGAGGGGCTGCCGCGCTGGCCGGCGACTTCGGCGGCGATGGTCCTGACCAGGCCTTCCGACACGATGCGCGCGGCCTCGACGGCGCGGGCGTGGCGCGAGAGCACGGCTTCAAAGGCTTCGGTGGCGCGGATCAGGGCGGTCTTGTCGGCGACGGAGGCCGCGGCGACCGAGGCGGGATTGGCCTTCAGCTGGGCCGACTCGCGGCGGTAGACGTTGGCGAGATCCTGGGTGCCGGCCAGGGCGGCGGCGGCGTCATGGGGCCGATGGGATTCGAAAACGCGGGATTCCTCGGTCAGTCGCGCGGTGAGCCGGGTGGTCAGGTCGATCAGCTGGCGGACACGGGCGGTGGCGTTCAGCGTGGCGGCGTCGGTCATTGTCCCTGCTCCTGCATTCTCAGCATCTCGGCCACGACCTGATCGGCCAGGCCGATGCCGCCGCCGCGAACGGCCTGTTTGGCCATGGCGTCGACCAGGAAGCCGCGCCAGGTCCCCTCGGCCTCGCCGCCGCCGAAGGGGGCCTCGGTCGAAAGGCCTTCGAACATCGGCTTGAGCATCTGGGACAGGAAGGAGGCCTCGAACGCCTCGGCGGTCTCGCGCATGCGGGCGGTGGCGACGGCCGGCGCCGCGGCCGGGGGCAGGGTGGCGGGGGAGACGATCGGGTCGCTCATCACATCACCTCGATTTCGGCCTGGAGGGCGCCGGCGGCCTTGATGGCCTGCAGGATGCTGATCATGTCGCGCGGGCTGACGCCGAGGGCGTTGAGGCCGTTGACCAGGGTGGACAGCGAGGTCCCGCCGCCGACGATCCGCATCTGGCGGCCCAGCTCTTCCTCGACCGCGACGTCGGTCTGGGGAAGGACGACGGTTTCACCGCCGCGGCTGAAGGGCGTGGGCTGGCTGGCGTAGGGGCTTTCCTGGACCGAGATGGTCAGATTGCCCTGGGCGATGGCGACGGTGGAGACGCGGACCGCGTCGCCCATGACGATGACGCCGTTGACCTCGTCGATGATGACGCGGGCCGGGGAGTCGACCTGGACCTCGAGGTTCTCGACCCGGCTGATGAAGCCGGCCATGCCCATCTGGCCCGGCGCGCGCAGGGCGACGACGGTGCCGTTCTCGGCCAGGGCGGTGTTCGGATAGACCTGGTTGATGGCGGCGGCCATGCGCTGGGCCGTGGTGAAGTCGGGATTGCGCAGGGTCAGGCGGACCTCGGTCATATTGGCGAGGTGGAAGCCGGTCTCACGCTCGACCGTGGCCCCCGAGGCGATGCGGCCGGCGGTGGGGACACCGCGGGTGACCGAGGAGCCCGAGGCGCCGCCGCCCGAAACCGCGCCCGTCTGGACCGAACCCTGGGCGACCGCATAGACCTGACCGTCGGCGCCCTGCAGGCTGGTGACCAGCAGGGTCCCGCCCAGCAGGCTCTTGGCGTCGCACATCGAGGAGACATTGACGTCGATGCGGGCGCCCGGCGTGGCGAACGGCGGCAGTTCCGCGGTCACCATGATGGCGGCCATGTTCTTGGAGTTGGCGTTGGCGCCCCGGATGTTGACGCCGAGACGCTCGGTCATGCCCTCCAGCGACTGGCGGGTGAAGGGGCAGTTGCGCAGGCTGTCGCCCGTGCCGTTCAGCCCGACGACGAGGCCGTAGCCGACCAGCTGGTTGGAACGGACGCCCTCGACCGCGGCGATGTCCTTGATCCGCGACTGGGCCAGGGCCGGAGTCGCCAATCCGGCCAGGGCGGCGGCGGTCAGGAGGGTAGCGAGCAGTTTCTGCATAGGCGGGGCGTCCACGAACTGTTGCGCCTCGTGTCATGCCAGCGGCGTGCCAGGTGAAAAGCGGAGCAAAATCAGCGGAAGTGAGTTTTTCGGACCGGGCGATCGCGGCAGAAACTGCCGGGCCGTTAACCAAACGGTGACGCGGCGCCGACGATGGTCCGGCATGTGCTGGAGTCGCATGCCATGAAGGTTACAGGCCCGTCCGGTCCGTCCTCGGCCCAAGGGCCACGCGCCGCGCGCGCCAGCGGCGGCTTTTCCGTGCCGTCCGCCGGTTCGGCGGCGGGCGCAACCGCCACGACCTCGGCCTCCGCGCCGTCCGCCGTGACCGATGTCTCGGCCCTGATGGCGCTGCAGGGTGTCGAGGACGTCACCGAACGTCGACGGCGGGCGATTCGACGCGGCGGGGGCCTGCTGGACCGGCTGGAAGAACTGAAACTGGCCCTGCTGACGGGCGAGGCGGGCGAGGGGGCGCTGGACCGGCTGACGCGGACGCTCCGCGAGGAACGTCCGGTTGATGCCGACGAGGGGCTTAACAACCTGCTGGATCAGATCGATCTGCGCGCCGCGGTAGAGCTGGCCAAGGCCGATTTACGCCGCAGTGCAGCATAAGTCTCCGAAATCATTTGAAAAAGCAGGGTCGGCGAGCATCGAGTGATGAAGAAATGTCACGGTCGCGCACGGAGTCTCAGCTTCACCGTTCACGCTCGCGCGAGTGTTGTTGCCGCGACTCTTCGTCCTCCCTATAGGCAGGGCTGCGCCACAGGGGGGCGCTGTTAAAGACCGTGAGTGCGATTATGACCGCATTGGCGTCTGTGATCGTCGACCCGGCCGCGTACAGGCCGTCCGACGACGAGCCGTTCATGAACGAGCGGCAGCTGGCCTATTTCAAGGGCAAGCTGTTGGACTGGAAGGAAGACATCCTTCGCGAGTCCAAGGGGACTGTCGTCAATCTGAAGGCCGAGACGGAGAATCATCCGGATCTGGTCGACAGGGCGTCGTCGGAATCCGACCGGGCGCTGGAACTGCGCACCCGCGACCGCCAGCGCAAGCTGATCTCCAAGATCGACGAAGCGCTGCGCCGCATCGAGGACGGCTCCTACGGCTATTGCGAGGAGACCGGCGAGCCGATCAGCCTCGGACGGCTGGAGGCCCGGCCCACGGCGACGCTGTCGGTCGAGGCCCAGGAGCGTCACGAGCGTCGTGAACGGGTGCACCGGGACGACTGAAGACCGGCTCGTTCCGGTCGAAGCCTTCGAGGGATGAATGCGGATCGGGACCGCGCTTTGTCTGCTGGCCGTCCTGTCCGGAACCGGGGGATGCGCGGCCGTCCGAACCGAGCCGCTCGCCGCCGCATCACCGCTGGACTTCCTGCCCGCCCTGAGAGGCGAGTATTTTCCGATCCACTCCGCCGAGACGGGGCGGACCTATCACATCCATGTCCGCCTTCCCGAAGGCTACGATGCCGCGGCCGCGACGCCGTATCCGACGGTCTATCTGACTGACGGCGACTCGCTGTTCCCGATCCTGGCGGCCAACCATCTGTTCCTGACCTATGACGACCGCCTGCCCGAGGCGATCGTGGTGGGCATCGCCTATGGCGGCTTCGATCCGGCTGTGAACAAGCGACACATCGACTTTCAGTCGCCGGGCGCAGGCGTGGCGCCGGACGCGGCCGGCGCGGCGGCCTTCCAGCGCTTCCTCAAGACGGAGCTGATCCCCGAGATCGAGCGACGGCATCGTTCCGACGGCGCGCGGCGCGTGCTGTTCGGCCAGTCGCGGGGCGGGGCCTTCGTGCTGTACTCGGCGGTGACCGATCCCGACCTGTTCTGGGGGCGGATCGCGAGCAATCCCTCCATCACGCCCGGCATCGAGTCGCTGCTGGAGCCGGCCGCGCCCGCCACGCGCCGCGACCTGACGCTGGTCGTGACCAGCGGCACGCGCGACCGGCCGAACCTGCAGGTTGGGGCGGCGCGCTGGCTGTCGGTCTGGCAGGCCCGCCCGGAGCGTCCATGGCGGCTGTTCGGAGAGCGGATCGAGGGCGGAACCCATGCGGCCAATGCTCCGGACGCCTACCGTCTGGGCCTGCACAGGCTGTTCGACACGGACGCCTCGCCTTGACTTGGCCGCAAGGGAGCGCGACCTAGCCGCCTCCCATTCGAGGTCTGTTTCCACCCATGTCCGTCAAGGTCCGTTTCGCCCCGTCGCCGACGGGTAGGCTGCACGTCGGCAATGTCCGCACCGCCCTGGTCAACTGGATGTTCGCCAAGGGGCAGGGCGGCAGCTTTGTTCTGCGCATCGACGACACCGATCTGGCGCGCTCGACGCCGGAATTCGAACAGGGGATCGAGGACGACCTGACCTGGCTGGGTCTGGTCTGGGACGAACGCTACAACCAGTCCAAGCGGTTCGACCGCTATGAAGAGGCCGCCGCGCGCCTGAAGGCGGCCGGGCGGCTGTACGCCTGCTACGACACCTCGGAGGAGCTGGACCGGCGTCGCAAGGTGCAGCTGTCACGCGGCCTGCCGCCGATCTACGACCGCGCCGCCCTGGCGCTGACGGAGGCGGAGAAGGCGGCCTATGAGGCCGAGGGGCGCAAGCCGCACTGGCGCTTCAAGCTCGACGGCCGCCGCGTCGCCTGGGAGGATCTGGCGCGCGGGCATGCCGAGGTGGACACCACCTCGATGTCCGACCCGGTGCTGATCCGCGAGGACGGCCTGTTCCTTTACACCCTGCCGTCGGTCGTCGACGACATCGACATGGCCATCACCCATGTGATCCGCGGCGAGGACCACGTCACCAACACCGGGGCGCAGATCGAGATCTTCGAGGCCCTGGGCGGGCCGACGCCGGCGTTCGCCCATATGCCGCTGCTGGTCGGCGCGGACGGTCAGGCCCTGTCCAAGCGGCTGGGGTCGCTGTCGATCGCCGAGATGCGCGACCAGGGCTATGAGCCGATCGCCATCACCAGCCATCTGGGCCGGATAGGGACCTCCGACCCGCTGGAAGTCGGGGCCTCGATCGAGGCCCTCGGCGCCGGCTTCTCGTTCTCGAAAATGGGCCGGTCGCCGGCGCGCTACGACACGGCCGATCTCGACCGGCTGAACGCCCAGGCGCTGCACGGGATGGACTATGCGACGGCGCGGCCGCGACTGGCCGAACTGGACGCCGACCTGGGCGAGACCTTCTGGAACGGGGTGCGAGGCAACCTTCAGAAGTTCAGAGATATCATTGAAATGGCGGCGATCGTGCGCGGACCGGTGACGCCGGTGATCGAGGACCCGGCCTTTGCGGCGGCGGCGCTCGCGGTCCTGCCGGAGATGTTCGACGAGACCCTGTGGCCGGTCTGGACGGCGGCGGTGAAGGAGGCCACCGGCGCCAAGGGCAAGGCCCTGTTCATGCCGCTGCGGATGATGATCACCGGTCAGGCGCATGGCCCGGACATGGCGACGCTGGCGCCGATGATCGGTCGCGAGCGGATCGTGAAGCGGCTGGGCGGCGAGACGGCCTGAGGCTGCTGCGCCTTCAAGGCCCGGCGCCAATAAAAAGGCCGCCCTGCTAGGGGCGGCCTTTGTCGTTTCGGGGCCTGAAAGCGATCAGGCGTTGCAGGCCGCGATCTGTTCAGCCGACAGGGCGACGCCCTTGTAGCTGAAGGACGACACGGCGCCGAAACGCGCCACGACGCGGCGGCAGGCGCGGGTCGCGGGCTGGTTGGCGCCGCCGCTGGCGGTGCAGGTCGCGCCGTCGCAGCGCCAGG
>NZ_BSOY01000044.1 GCF_030160755.1 Brevundimonas denitrificans
CTGCCCGCCGCCGCCCGCCGGGCCCGCCATCGCCTGATCGCCGACGCCGCTCGGGAGGCCGGGGCGCGGGTCGTCCTGTTCGCCCACACCGCCGACGACATCGCCGAGGGCGACATCATGCGCGCCGAAGGCTCCACGCTGGGCCGGCTGCGCGACTGGTCGCCGTCCCCGGCCTGGCCCGAGGGGCGCGGGCTGATGCTGCTGCGCCCGATGCTGGGCGCGGGGCGGACGGAGGTGCGGGCGTGGCTGAATGGGCAGGGGGCGGACTGGGTCGATGATCCGGGGAATGAGGATGTGCGGTTTGCGCGGAGCCGGGCGCGGCAAGCTCTGACCCTTCTCCCGATGGGAGAAGGAGGGGCCCGCCCGGCGCCAGCCGGGGGGGAGGATGAGGGGTTACGGCGCCAAGGGCTTGATCGACTGGAACCCCTCACCCTTTCGCGCAAGGACGACGGCTTCGCCGCCGTGGGCTCAAGCCCTCTCCCGATGGGAGAGGGGTCGGTCAGCATCGACCGGCATATCGACGCCGCCACTCTCGCCGCCGCTCTCGTCTGCGCCGGGGGCGGAGACCGGCTCCCGCGCGGCGACCGGCTCTCATCTGTCCACGCCCGCCTGACTTCCGGCGAGGATTTCACCGCCACCCTGTGCGGCTCCCGGATCGAGGCGAGCGGCGATCAAGGGCTCGTGACCCGCGAAGCCGGCGAATTCGTCCGTCGCCCGCGCCCGCCGCTGCCGCTGTCTGCGGGGGTCGAGACCGTCTGGGACGGCCGCTGGGCGATCACGACCGATTCGCCCGGCTGGGCCGTCGCGCCCGCCGCCGGACGGCTGGCGGCCCTGTCCGACGCCGACCGGGCGGTGTTGAAGGCCCTGCCGCCCGCGGCGCGAGGCTCCATGCCTGTGCTGATCCGGAACGATGCGACTGCGCCGGTTCTTGCAGGGAGGGCGGCGAGAGCGGTGGCCCTGGTCGAGGAAAGACTGGCGCTGGCGCTGGACCGAATGACGCATGAACGGGACCTTGGCGGCGCTATCCATGGCGCATCGCCCCGGAACCACCTATTTTCCGGCCTACATCACTGACGACCGGGCGCTTCGGCGCACCCAGGGAACGAGACGAGAATGAACCTGCGCAATCTGGCCATCTGGGGCGTGATCATCCTGGGGGCCATGGCCTTCTATGTCGCCGCCAGCCGCCCGGGCGGCCTCACGGCGCCTCCGGGCGCCAAGGAGGCGGCGGCGGCTCGCCCCGTGGCGATGAGCTATTCCGACCTGCTGAAGGCCCGCGACGACCGGGCGATCGTCAGGATCGAGGTGCGCGGCGAAACCGTGAAGGCGACCCTGCGCGACGGCAAGGTGGTCAATGTCATCACCCCCGTTCCCAATGCGGCCTTGGTGGACAGCATCCAGGCGTCCGGCGCCGAGGTGGACGTCAAGACCACGCGCCAGTCGCTGTGGGTCAGCGCCCTGATCGGACTGCTGCCTTTCGTCCTGATCATCGGCCTGTGGATCCTGATCATGCGCCAGATGCAGGGCGGGGCCCGCGGGGCCATGGGCTTCGGCAAGTCCAAGGCCAAGCTTCTGACCGAGCACAAGGGCCGCAAGACCTTTGACGACGTCGCCGGCGTGGACGAGGCCAAGGAAGAGCTGCAGGAGGTCGTCGACTTCCTCAAGGACCCGGCCAAATTCCAGCGTCTGGGCGGCAAGATTCCCAAGGGCGCCCTGCTGGTCGGCCCTCCCGGCACCGGCAAGACCCTGCTGGCCCGCGCTGTCGCGGGCGAGGCGGGCGTGCCCTTCTTCTCGATTTCGGGCTCCGACTTCGTCGAGATGTTCGTCGGCGTCGGCGCCAGCCGCGTGCGCGACATGTTCGAACAGGCCAAGAAGAACGCCCCCTGCATCATCTTCATCGACGAGATCGACGCCGTCGGCCGTCACCGCGGCGCCGGTCTCGGCGGCGGCAATGACGAGCGCGAGCAGACGCTGAACCAGCTGCTGGTCGAGATGGACGGCTTTGAGGCCAATGAGGGCATCATCCTGATCGCCGCCACCAACCGTCCCGACGTGCTGGACCCCGCCCTGCTGCGACCTGGCCGCTTCGACCGTCAGGTCGTGGTGCCCAACCCGGATGTGAACGGCCGCGAGAAGATCCTGCGCGTCCACATGAAGGACGTGCCCCTGGCCTCGGACGTCATGGTCAAGACCATCGCCCGCGGCACTCCCGGCTTCTCGGGCGCCGACCTCGCCAATCTGGTCAACGAAGCCGCCCTGATGGCGGCCCGCAAGGACCGTCGCATGGTCACCCATCGCGACTTCGAGGACGCCAAGGACAAGGTCATGATGGGCGCCGAGCGCAAATCCATGGCCATGAACGAGGAAGAGCGCCGCCTGACCGCCTATCACGAGGGCGGCCACGCCATCGTCGCCATGAACGTCAAGATGGCCGACCCGGTGCACAAGGCGACCATCGTCCCGCGCGGCCAGGCGCTCGGCATGGTCATGCAGCTGCCGGAAGGCGACCGCTATTCCATGAAGTACCAGCAGATGGTCGACCGCATCGCCATCATGGCCGGCGGCCGCGTGGCCGAGGAGTTGATCTTCGGCAAGGAGAACATCACCTCGGGCGCCAGCTCGGACATCCAGCAGGCGTCCAAGCTGGCGCGTCGCATGGTCACCCAGTGGGGCTTCTCCGACATCCTCGGCACCGTCGCCTATGGCGAGAACGAGCAGGAGGTCTTCCTCGGCCACTCGGTGGCGCGCAGCCAGAACGTCTCGGAAGAGACGGCCCGGATCATCGATTCCGAGGTCAAGCGGATCGTCGGCGCCGGCTGGGACGAGGCCCGCCAGATCCTGACCGAAAAGGCCGCCGATCTGGAGACCCTGGCCCAGGCCCTGCTCGAGTACGAGACCCTGTCGGGCCAGGAGATCAAGGACCTGCTGGAGAAGGGCGTCGCTCCGAACCGCGACGAGAGCAACTTCCCCAACGCCGGCCCCTCGGTCTCCGTGCCGATCACCCCGGTGTCCGACGGAACCTCGGTCGAGGTCCAGACGGTTCACTGAACCGCCGCACCGCGCTGGAACAGGGAAGGGCCGGGGATCGCTCCCCGGCCCTTTTCGTTGGGCCCGTCAGATCAAGTCTTCGGGGTCCTCGATCAGGATCGCCGTCAGCTTGCGGATGCGGCCGGCGGGATCGGGCCAGACGATGGACTGGCCTTCGGCGAGGCCCAGCAGCCCGGCGCCCACATGCGAAAGGGGCGAGATCAGGCCGCGGTCGATGTCCGCCTGGTCCGGCGGGACGATCTTGACCCTGCGGGTGCGGCTGTTGTGGCCGTCGATGTAGTGGACCCAGCGATTCAGCCCGACGGTCGCGATCCGTCGCGCGGATTTGTGCACGGTCGCCCGGGCGAGTTCCTGCTGCAGCAGACCGGGGGCTCCCTCGGCGGGCGCATCGCCGACCAGCCCGGAGAGCAGGGCATGGTCGGCTGACGTGAGATGAATTGCGGGCAGGCGCGCGGGTGCGGCGCCGGGGGCATGGATGGTCATGGTCTTTTCCGAAAAAGGACGCGTCGGCGCAGGGCGCTGACGGTCGGGGTCTGTGGAAGGCGACGGCAGGCGGCCCCGGAGCGCGACGCGTGTCGTCGCCCCGGGGTCAGCCGCCTGCGACGAGGCGTCCCGCGTGATTCAACAACCGACCCTGTTCGGACCTTCCAGACATGCGGACAGGCTAGGCCAAGGGTGCGGGAAGTCAAACTCCGACGGAAGATATGCGATCCAGATAGACAAGTTTGCAATACAAACTAGTCTGTGCGATACGGCTTTCGTCCAACAAGGGGAGGGCGCCATGCCGTCATCTGAAATCCACCAAACCGACCGCCTGCACGGTCTCGACGCCCTGCGCGGGACCGCCCTGCTGCTGGGCGTCGTCCTGCATGCCTCCATGTCCTATTTCCCGGTCACCATCTGGATCGTGCCCGACACCGACAACTCGCCGGTGGCCAGCGTCATCTTCTTCGCCATCCACCTGTTCCGGATGACTGCCTTCTTCCTGATCGCCGGCCTGTTCGCGCATATGATGCTGGACCGGCGCGGGTTCCTCGGCTTCATCAAGGACCGGGGTATGCGGATCGCCGGACCGCTGGCGACCTTCTGGTTTCCGGTGCTCGCCGCCATCATCGCGGGTCTGGTCTGGATGGCGGCGATCCGCAACGGCGGAACCATTCCGACCGACGGACCGCCGCCGCCGCCGCTGACGCTCGAGACTTTTCCCCTGACCCATCTGTGGTTCCTGTGGGTGCTGCTGATCCTCTATGTCGCCATGCTGATCCTGCGCGCGCCGTTTGCGATGGCGGATCGCGACGGCGGCTGGGGCCGGTTCGTCGACCGCATCACCGGCGCCCTGATCGGCCCCTGGACGCCGGCCCTGATGGCCGCCCCGCTGGCGGTCGCCTTCTGGCTGACGCCCAACTGGACGCCCTTCTTCGGCATTCCGACCCCGGACACCGGACTGGTTCCGAACGCGACCGCCCTGACCGCCTTCGGGACCGCCTTCGGCCTCGGTTTCCTGCTGGACCGCCGCCGCGACCTGCTGGTCCGCATCGAGCGCCTGTGGCCGGTTTTCACGGTCGTGGCGCTGGGCGTCGGGACGGCGGCCCTGGTCATGGTCGGCGGGCCGGTCCCGGAGCTCGCGCCGGTCGCCGATCCGGAGCTGAAGGCCCCGCTGGCCGCCGTCATGGCGCTCGCCGTCTTCGCCTCGACCTTCGCGGTCCTGTCGCTGGCGCTGCGTTTCGCTTCCGGATACAGCGCCGTCCGCCGCTACCTCGCTGACTCGTCCTACTGGGTCTACATCGTCCACCTGCCGCTGGTCATGGTCGGCCAGATTCTGGTGGTCAACGAGACCTGGCCCTGGTTCGTCAAGTTCGGCGCGGTCATCGGCGGGACCATGGCGATCAGCCTGCTGACCTATGAACTGCTGGTCCGCCACAGCTTCGTCGGCGGCTGGCTGAACGGCCGCCGCGTCCCCTGGCGCCGTCAGCGGGAAGCCGAATTCGCCGCCGCCGAATAGCTTGCCAATACCTGCCGGCTCGTCCACCCCAGGGGCGAGCCGGCTCCGGAGAATCGTCATGCCCGCCAAGCCCCGCCTGTATTCCCCCGAGGACGACCTCGCCTTCATGCGCTCGATCGTCGAGGGCGGCGGCCGACCGCCGATGACCCTGGCGATCTGCTATCTGGCCGGCGGGCTGCTGTACGGCCTGCAGTGCCTGTTCCACGTCGGGCAGGCGACCGGCCTGATCCGCTGGCCCGACCTGGCGAACCTGGCCTTTGTCGTCGGGATCAGCGTCGCCTTCCTGTCGATCCTGACCTGGGCCATCCTCAAGGATCGCAAGGCTGGCGGGTCCAATCGTGGCCCGGTGGCGACCCGCACGCTCAACGCCGCCTTCAGCGCCACGGGCATGGCCAACTGCGCCGTCATCATCGTCTTCGGCGTGGGCGCATACCGGGACCAGGACTTCGCCATCTGGCTCTATTACGCGGCCATCGTCTTCGCCCTCCAGGCCGCGGCCTGGTACATGGCCTGGACGCTGAAGCGGAAGGGCTGGATGCTGGCTGTGGCCCTGGGCGGCTGGGTCACGGCCGTGGCGCTCGGCGTCCTGGTGCGCGAGCCGATGTTGTATCTCGGCGTCTGCACCGTCGCCCTGTTCCTGCTCTTCGCCCTGCCGGGCTGGATCCTGTTCCGCGACGCCCGCGCCGCGCCGAAGGGGGCCTGAACGCGCCATGGGCCTGGCCGACCTCGGACGGATCGACGACGTCATCCACGGCCGCATGCGGCTGGGGATCATGGTCTATCTGTCCGACGCCGACAGCGCCGACTTCACCGAACTGAAGACCGTGCTCGAGGCCACCCAGGGCAATCTGTCGGTCCATCTGAAGACGCTGGAGAAGGCCGGCTATGTCGCCATCCACAAGAGCTTCCGGGACAACAAGCCCCTGACCCGGGTGTCGATCACGCCCGCCGGCCGCAAGGCGTTTTCCGCCTATCTCGACGCCATCGGCAGCCTGATCGGGGGCAAGGACTGATGCGTCGCCCGCAGGTCATGGGCATCGTAAACGTCACCCCGGACAGCTTCTCCGATGGCGGCCGCCTCGCCTCGGTCGAGGCCGCCGTGGCGCACGGTCTGCGGCTGGTCGAACAGGGCGCGGACATCCTCGACATCGGCGGTGAAAGCACCCGGCCCGGAGCCGAACCGGTCGATGCCGTCGAGGAAATCGCCCGCGTCGTCCCGGTCATCGAGGGCCTGCGCGCCCGCTGGCCCGGCCCGATCAGCATCGACACCATGAAGCCCGCCGTCGCCCGCGCCGCCGTCGCCGCCGGGGCGACGATGTGGAACGACGTGGCCGCCCTCGGTCATGCCGCCGACAGCCTCGCGACCGCCGCCGAGCTCGGCTGCGACGTGGTGCTGATGCATATGCAGGGCGAGCCGCGCACCATGCAGGCCGACCCCCGGTACGACGACGTGGTCGCCGAGGTCGCCGGGTGGCTGACCGCCCGGGCCGGGGCGGCGATGGCGGCGGGCGTGAAGCGCGAGCGGATCTGGCTCGATCCCGGTCTCGGCTTCGGCAAGACGGCGGCGCACAACCTGGCCCTGACGGCCCGGCTGGACCGGCTGGTCGCGACCGGCTTTCCGGTTCTTTACGGCGCCAGCCGCAAGCGGGTGATCCAGTCCATCGACCCGACGGCGACCGACCCCGTCGACCGGCTCGGCGGCTCGCTGGCCCTGGCGCTGGAGGCGGCGCGCCGGGGCGCCGCGATCCTCCGCGTCCACGACGTGCGCGAGACGGTGCAGGCGCTGGCGGTGCAGGCGGCGGTCGAGCATGCGGACCGGTAGGGCCGGCGTCTTGCCGGGCGCCGCGGACTGGGCCATGTGCGGATCATGACCTCGCCCCTCGGACGCGTCCTGATCATCGCCGGCTCGGACTCGGGCGGCGGGGCGGGAATCCAGGCCGACATCAAGGCCGTGACCATGCTGGGCGGATACGCCGCCACGGCCATCACGGCGATCACCGTGCAGAACACCCTGGGCGTCCACGACGTGCACCCCCTGCCGCTGGACCTGATCGAGGCCCAGGCAAGGGCGGTGCTGGACGACATCGGCGCCGATGCGATCAAGACCGGCATGCTGGGTTCGACCGCCGTGGTCGAACGGGTCGCCGCCATCCTCGATTCGTCAGACGCCCCGGCGGTGATCGATCCGGTCATGATCGCCAAGGGCGGCGCGGCCCTGCTGGCGGATGATGCGGTCGCCGCCGTCCGGTCGCTGATGATTCCCCGGGCGGCCCTGCTGACCCCCAATGCGCCGGAGGCCGAGGCCCTGACCGGCGTCGCCGTCAACGACCTCGACAGCCAGCGCCGGGCCGGCGAGGCCCTGCTGGCCATGGGCGCGCGGGCGGTGCTGATGAAGGGCGGCCATGTGCCGGGCGCGACGGTCGTGGACCTGCTGCTGACCCCGACCGGCGAGACCCTGCTGGAGGGCGAGCGGTTCGCCACCCGCAACACCCACGGCACCGGCTGCACCCTGGCCAGCGCCTGCGCGGCGGGCCTCGCCCGGGGCCTGCCGCTGGAAGTCGCCGTGGCCGAGGCCTGGGCCTATGTCGCCGAGGCGATCCGGCGGGCGCCGGGTCTGGGCGCCGGGCACGGGCCGCTGGACCACGGCTGGCCGCTGCGGGACCGCAAATGACGGATCTGAACGCCCGTCTGGTTGAGATCGTTCGCGCCGACCCCGGCCTGATGCACGTCCTGACCACCGTGCGCGGCCTCGGCCTGAACGACTGGCGGGTCTTCTCCGGCGCGGTCTATCAGAGCGTCTGGAACGCCGTGACCGGCCGCCCGGCCGGCTATGGCCGCAAGGACTATGACCTCGGCTATTTCGATCCGGACACCAGCTGGGACGCCGAGGACGCCGTCATCAGGCGCGTCGCCGCCGCCTTCGACGAGCCCTTCCGGAGCGACGTCGAGGTGCGCAATCAGGCGCGGGTCCATCTGTGGTTCATGGACCGTTTCGGCGAACCCTACGAGCCCCTGACCGGCACGGACGAGGCGCTGACCCGCTTCGTCGCCCCGGCCTTCGCGGTCGGGGTGCGGCTGGAGGCGGACGACAGGATCAGCGTCGCCGCCCCGTTCGGGCTGGAGGATGTGTTCTCCATGACGCTGCGGCCCAACCCGAACCGGCCGCTGGCGAAGGGGTGGGACAGGGTCGTGGCCAGCGCGCGTGCGCGGTGGCCGGAGATTCAGGTGATCGCGCCCGCCAGCCGCGGATAGATGTCCCGATCCACCTTCTCCATATGCCTCAGCGGATCGGCCGGCTCGAAACCGTATTGCCCATACAGGCCATGGGCGTCCGCGGTCGCCAGTCCCCAACGGCGCAGGTCCCGCAGGCGCGGTTCCGCCAGCACGCCCTCCATCAACGTCTTGCCCAGACCCCGGCCGCGGGCCTCCGCGGCGACAAAGACGTCGCACAGCCAGGCGAAGGTGGCCTGGTCCGTGACCACCCGGGCGAAGGCCACGAGACGGTCGCTCTCGAACAGTCCGAAACAGATCGAGCCCCGGCAGGCGCGCTCGAACACCGGCCAGGGGATCGCCTTGCCCCAATAGCTTTCCTCGGCGATCCAGCGCCAGGCGATGCGGAGCTCGGACTCGGTCAGGGTGGTGCGCAGGTCGGTCATGGGCAGGATATAGCGCGACCGGCGGCGCTGGCGTAACAGCGAAGCCATGCGCCAGTGGACCGTCGACGCCTTCGCCTCCGCCCCGTTCAGGGGCAACCCCGCCTGCGTGGTCGAACCGTTCGACCGATGGCCCTCCGACGCCTGGATGCAGGCGCTGGCGAAGGAGAACAATCAGGCCGAGACGGCCTTCCTCCTGCGCACCCCGGACCCCGCCCGCTTCGACCTGCGCTGGTTCACGCCGGGGATGGAGGTCGATCTGTGCGGCCACGCCACCCTGGCGTCAGCCCATGTGCTGCTGGCCGAACCGGGGCTGGAGGCGGCGTCCGTGACCTTCGACACCCGCTCGGGTCCGCTGGTCGTGGCGCGGGCGGCCGGGGGCTATGAAATGGACTTCCCCGCCGACCCGCCGCGTCGGACCTCGACGCCTGAAGGCCTGGTCGAGGCGCTCGGCGTCACGCCGGTCGAGGTCTGGGCCGGGCGCTATCTCGTCGCGGTGCTGGCCGATGCGGCGGCGGTGGACGCCGTCGCCCCCGACATCCGTGCCCTGGAATCCATCCAGGGCGAGGCGGGCGAGGTCGGTCAGGTGATCGTCTGTGCGCGCGCGGACGCTTCGGACGACGTCGATGTGGTCGATCGCTTCTTCGCGCCGGGCTGCGGCGTGGACGAGGACCCGGCGACGGGCTCGGCGCACTGCATCCTGGGGCCCCTGTATGCCGACAAGCTGGGCCGGGCGACGGTGCGGTTCCGGCAGGTCTTCCCCGGCCGGGGCGGGGACATTGAAACCGAAACCCGCGGGCCCCGCATCCTGCTGCGCGGGCGGGCCGTGACCGTGATCGAGAGCGTGCTCAGGGTTTGAGACAAGGAAAGGGGCGCGACCCTTTCGGATCGCGCCCCCGGGACCTTCGGGGAGGAAGGTCGGAGCCTAGTAGCGACGGTTGTCGTGGTCGCGGCGTTCGGCGCGGACCTGCATCGACAGACGGTCGTAGCGGCGGTCCAGTTCGGCCCGTTCGCGGTACGACAGGCCGCCGCGCATGTAGTTGCGCTCGAGGTTCACCAGGGCGTTCAGCTCGTACCGCAGCCGGGTCGCTTCCCGGCGGCTGAGCTGGCGGTTGCGCTCGCCCTGATCGATGCGGCGGTCGAGCTGGTATTTGCGCTGGCTGATGTTCTGCCAGTTGCCGCCACGATCATTCTCGTAGCGACCACCCCGGTCATCGTCATGACGACCGCCGCGATCCTGTTCATAGCGGCCGCGACCATCACGGTCCTGGTGACCGTAGGACTGGGCCATGGCGGGGACCGCGACGGAGGCCGCGGCCAGGGCGAGGGCGGGGATGAGAAACTTCTTCATCATCGGACTTCTCCTTGAGCGTTCCACGCAGACCGGGCGGCCGGCGTTGATGTGAGATGACCATTCCCCGGCTGAGCGCGATCTGAACGGCGCGCGTCAGCATTCATTCATCGGCATGAATTCGTCGTCACGCCCCGAACGCCTGTCCCGGACGGCGAATCCTCGTCGCGCGCGCGAGGGGGGCGGCGCAAAAGGTGAAACATGTCTACACTCGTCGTTCAGCCGTCGTTCAGAGCCCGGGGCCTAGACCGCTCTTCATGATCCGCCCGTCCGCCATCCTGCTTGCAGCCCTGATCGCCGCCGCGCCCCTGTCGCAGGCGGTTGCGCAGGACCGTGGTCCGCGCGGCGACCGCCAGCAGCAGCAGGACGACCGCCCGCGCGTCAGCGTCGGCGAGGCGGTGCAACGCGCCTCGTCGGGCCGCCAGGGCCGGTTCCTGGGCGCCAGCAACCGCGGCGACACGATTGTGGTTCGCTGGGAGTATCCCGGCGGCCGCGTGGCGGACATCATGGTGGACGCCCGCACGGGTCGGGTCGTGGGAGAACGCTGAATGCGAGTCTTGCTTGTCGAGGACGACGTTGATCTGTCGCGCCAGCTGAAACTGGCTCTCGGCGACGCCGGCTATGCCGTCGATCACGCCGCGGACGGCGAGGAAGCCCATTTCCTCGGCGACACCGAACCCTATGACGTGGTGGTGCTGGACCTCGGCCTGCCCAAGATCGACGGCGTCTCGGTGCTGGAGCGCTGGCGCCGGGACGGCAAGACCACGCCCGTGCTGATCCTGACCGCGCGCGGCGCCTGGTCGGACAAGGTGTCGGGCTTCGACGCCGGCGCCGACGACTATCTGACCAAGCCCTTCCACACCGAGGAGCTGCTGGCCCGCCTGCGCGCCCTGCTGCGGCGTTCGGCGGGCATCGCCTCGGCGACCCTGTCGTGCGGCGGCCTGCGCCTCGACCCGCGCGCCGCGCGCGCCACCGTGAGCGGCGAGCCGCTGCGCCTGACGTCGCTTGAGTACCGGTTGCTGCACTATCTGATGATGCATCAGGGCCGGGTCATCAGCCGCACCGAACTGGTCGAGCATTTGTACGACCAGGACTTCGACCGCGACTCCAACACGATCGAGGTCTTCGTCGGCCGCCTGCGCAAGAAGATCGGTCCCGACCGGATCGAAACCGTGCGTGGTCTGGGTTACCGCCTGACGCCGCTGGCGGGGGAGTCCGACGGGACGTGACCGAAGGGGCGGGGGGCGAAGCGAATCCGGAAGCCGCCCGGACCTGGGGCCGCTGGTTCGGGCGCCCCGGACGCAGCCTGACGCGGCGTCTGATCTGGCTCGCCTCGGCGTGGATCGTCATCGCCCTGGCCCTGACCGGCTGGATGCTGACTTCGCAATACCAGGAATCGGCGCTGCGCCGCCTCGGCAACATGCTGGCCGACACCATCGACGAGGTGGTGATCGCGACCAATGCGACGCCCGAGAGCGTCACCGTCGCGGCTATCCCGGACGCCAAGACCGACCGCGCCCTGTCCGGCGAATACTGGGCGGTCGCCGAACTGGACAGCGAGGACGGCCTGCGCTTCATCGCCGGCTCCCCGTCCCTGGCCGGGGAGCAACTGGCCGTTCCGCGCGACCTTCCGCGTCGCCTGCGCGCCGCGACCGGCACGACCATCAGCTACAATGATCCCGGCTTCCTGCACCCCCCCCTGCGCCAGCCGCTGCGCGTGGCCGCCAGTCTGAAGTCGCTGCCGGGGCGCGCCGAGCCGCTGGTGTTCATGGCCGCGATCGACCGGACCAATATCGAGAACGACACCCGCCAGTTCGCGACCTTCACCTGGACCGCCCTGCTGATCCTCGGCCTGGGACTGGTCATCGCCGTCTTCCTGCAGGTGCAGATCGGCCTGCGTCCGCTGTTCAGCCTCCGGAACGAGATCGCTGACGTCCGCAAGGGCAAGGCCGCCCGGATCGCCCGCAGCTATCCGATGGAGATCCAGCCGCTGGCCGAACAGGTCAACCGCCTGCTGGACCACAATCAGGAGACGGTCGAACGCCAGCGCACCCATGTCGGCAACCTGGCCCATGCGCTCAAGACGCCGCTGTCGGTCATGCTGGCCGAGGCCGGGTCGCAGAAGGGCGCGCTGCCCGACATGGTCCGCAAACAGACCGAGGTGATGAAGGCCCAGGTCGACCACCACCTGCGCCGCGCCCGCGCCGCCGCCCGCGCCCAGCTGCTGGGCGAACGCACCCCGATCGCGGAGGTGCTGGACGAGATGGCGGTCATGCTCGAGCGGGTGTTCGAGGAGAAGTCCGTCGAGATCGACTGGCGCGCGCCCGACGACCTGGGTTTCCGGGGCGAGCGACAGGACCTGCAGGAAATCCTCGGCAATCTGATGGAAAACGCCTGCAAATGGGCCAGGCGTCGCGTCCGCGTCACAGCGGGTCCGACCGGTCTGGGACAGATGGTGGTCGTGGTCGAGGACGACGGCCCCGGCCTGCCGGCGGACCAGCGCGAGGCGGCCCTGGAACGCGGCGCCCGCATGGACGAAACCACGCCGGGTTCCGGCCTGGGCCTTTCGATCGTGGTCGAGCTGACGCGTGCCTATGGCGGCAGGATCACCCTGGCCGACAGCGATCTGGGCGGCCTGAAGGTGTTGCTGGAACTGCCCGCGGCGGAGGCCTGATTTCAGCCGTCTGGATAGCGGTTGTTAACCCTGCCTGCCCATAGTCCGGTAGGCCGGACTGGGTCCGGTTCGGGGTTTTCGTATGGCCGGGCTCTCCGTCGCCCATCGCGTCGCGCTCACCGCCCTGCTGGCGCGGTGTCCTGAAGCCGCGCTCAGAGCCGTGTCCGCCGCTGTGGCGCCGATGGGCGGGGGCCGGGCCGCCGAACTGCGGATGCTCATCGGAGAAGAAACCCGCGACCGGCTGCGCCGCGCCAGGGTTCTGGCCCCGCTGGCTCCCATGTTCCGCCCCCGCGCCGATGGCATTGCGGCCATGACCTTTCCGTCTCACGTCCTGCCGCGCCTTTGGGGCGCCGCCCGCGAGCGTGAGCCCAACCTTCTGCTCCATCTGGACCGGGATGATCCGTCGGCGACGGCGGTCGCCGATCGCTTTTGCCAGGCGGCCGCCCGGGTGGTGCGGGACCAGCCGGACCTGGTCTGGCCGCCCGACGGCGACGAAACGGCGCGTCAGGCGGGCCTCGCCGACCTCGCGGCCTGCCTCGATCTGGCCCACCTCGCGCGCCGCGGTCTGCCCTCCCTGGAGATATGGCTCAAACGCCCGGACGGCGACCAGATCGCCGAACTGCGGCTGCTGCTCAAGGACTGCGCCGGCGTTCACGTCGACGGCGCCCAGCGCGTGCTGGAGATGCTGTTCGCCCACCTGCAGGACGCCGTCCTGATCCTCCGCATCGTCACCCAGACCTCGCTGGCGGCGGGGCGCGAGGGATTCCTCAGCGAGTCGGAACTGGCCGGGTTCGTCGACCGGTTGATCGCCGGAGTCGACGTCCGGGCCCGCAAGATCGAGGCGTTCAAGCCCGGCGCCGATCTGGATCATGTCGAGACGGTCATCGCGGATCTCAACTGGTGCGCCGGCGTGCTCGGCGAACTGGACGTGACGCTGACCCTCAATCCGCAGAGCGTATGGGGCAAGTCGGTGCGGGATGCGCGTGTCGCCATCGCCCGGCGTCTGTCCGGCCTGCTGCGCGCGGCGGACAAGGCGGTGGACGAGGCCCTTCCGCTGGAACGGGTGCAGATCGCCGGCCGCATGACCCGCAAGGCCCCCCGGCTGTCGGCCCCGGTGGACGGACCCGCCGTCGACGCCGCGCTCAGCCTGTTGAAACTGGTCGGATCATCGCGCGGCCCGGCCTCGACCTTTGGCTGCGAGGCCGACCGCAAGACCCTCGTCGATGCCCTGACCGACCGGCTGTCGGACCATGCCGACCAGACGCTGCGGATGATCAATGACGGCGAGGCCGAGGATGAGACCCATGCGCTGGGCCTCGTCGAACTGGTCGCGGTCTGCCTCGATCACATCGACGCCGTCGAGCCCGCCCGCACGGTGCGGCGTCGGGCCGCGGTCGCCGGCGCCCCTGCAAAGGGGTCCGAGGTCTCGTCGCGGGCCGCCTGATCGGCTACATCGCCGGTGATGACGGCATTCTGGATCATGGCGGCGCTGCTGACGGCCCTCGCGGGCCTGTGCGCCCTGGCCGGCGCGCGGCGCGGCGCCGACGCTGACGAGACCGTTTCCGCCGCCGCTGAACTGGCCGAGCTGGATCGACTGAAGGCGCGGGGATTGCTCGACGAGGCCGGCTGGACCGCGGCCCGCGCCGAAGCCGGACGCCGCATCCTCGTCTCCGACCGGGAAGCCGCTCCGGTTGGGGCCGGGACGAAGGACCGGTTCTGGGTGCTGGCCGGGCTGGGAGCCACGGCCGCCGCCGCCCTGGGGCTCTACGCCGTGGTCGGCGCGCCGGGCCTGCCGGATCAGGCGTATGAGCGCCGGGTGGACCAGTGGACGACCGAGCTGGAGACGCTGCAGCCGCCGCAACTCGCCGCCGTGGCCGCCCGGGTGGTGCAGGAACGGCCGAACGACCATCAGGCCCTGACCATGCTGGGCGCCGCGCGGTTCGAGGCCGGCGATCCGATCGGCGCGGCCTCGGCCTTCCGCCGGGCCCTGACGCTGCAACCCGACGACGCCCAGAGCTGGTCGCGGCTGGGCGAGAGCCTGACGCGGGCCAATGGCGGCGTGGTCGGGGGCGACGCCGAGGCCGCCTTCGCCCAGGCCCTGCGGCGGGATCCGGGTCAGCTGGGCGCGCGCTATTTCCTCGGCGAGGCGGCGCTGGCCCGCAACGAGGCGGCCATGGTTCGGGCCATGTGGGGGCCGCTGATCGCCGCCCTCGATCCGGCCGATCCGCGCCGGGCGGACCTGCAACGGCGGATGCCGGGGGAAACGGAATGAGCTGGCTGCCCAAATCGCCCAAGGCGCGCCGCCGCCTGTGGGTTGTCGCCGCGGTCGCGCCGGTGCTGGCCCTCGCGGTCAGCCTGTCGCTCTACGCCATGCGCGACAACGTCACCTTCTTCTTCTCCCCGTCCGAGGCGACGGCCCAGACCGCGCCGACCGGCCGGGTCATCCGTCTGGGCGGGCTGGTGGAAGCCGGCAGCGTGGTGCGCGGCGCCAATGGCGAGGTCGCCTTCGCGATCACGGACAATGCGGCCACCACCCGCATCGTCTATCAGGGCGACCTGCCCGACCTGTTCCGCGAAGGGCAGGGGGTGGTGACCCAGGGAGCCTTCCTGCCGGATCGCAGCTTCCGCGCCACCCAGGTGCTGGCCAAGCACGACGAGAACTATATGCCGCGCGAGGTCGCCGACCGGCTCAAGGCCAAGGGCGAGTGGCGGCCCGAGGGCGGCGCGCCCGCCGCAGGAGCCGCGAGCCGGTGATTGTTGAACTGGGCGCCTTCGCCCTGATCCTGGCCCTGGCGCTGGCGGTGCTGCAGACCGGCATGGCTGTGGCCGGCCGTCTGCGCCGCAGTCCCGTGCTCGCCGGCGCCGCCGAGGGCGCGGCCCTCGCCTGCGCGGTCGCGGTGGCCCTGGCCTTCGCCGCCCTGATCCAGGCCTTTGCGGTGTCGGACTTCTCGGTCGCCAATGTCGCGGCCAACAGCCACACCGACAAGCCGATGCTCTACAAGGTCGCCGCCGCCTGGGGCAGCCACGAGGGGTCGCTGGTTCTGTGGTGTCTGGTCCTGACCGGCTTCGGCGCGGTCCTGACGCGTGCGCGCGGCCTGCCGTTCGGGCTCAAGGCCTCGGCGGTGGCCACGCAAGGGCTGCTCGGCGTGATGTTCCTCGCCTTCGCCGTCTTCACCTCGAACGCCTTTGAACGGCTGGACCCGGCCCCGTTCCAGGGCGGCTCGCTGAATCCCTTGCTGCAGGATCCGGCGCTCGCCTTCCACCCGCCCTTCCTCTACGCGGGCTATGTCGGGTTTTCGGTCTGTTTCTCCCTGGCGGTGGCGGCCCTGATCGAGGGCCGGGCCAACTCCAGCTTCTGGCCGGCCTGGGGCCGCTGGGTTCGGCCGTGGGCCCTGGCCAGCTGGGCCTTCCTGACCGTCGGCATCACCCTCGGCGCCTTCTGGGCCTACTATGAGCTCGGCTGGGGCGGCTGGTGGTTCTGGGACCCGGTCGAGAACGCCAGCTTCATGCCCTGGCTGGCCGGCGCGGCCCTGCTGCACTCCGCCGTGGTCACCGAGCGGCGCGGGGCGCTGGCGGGCTGGACCACCTTCCTCGCCCTGCTGGCCTTCACCTTCTCCATGCTCGGGGCCTTCCTCGTCCGGTCGGGCGTCCTGACCAGCGTCCACGCCTTCGCCGTCGACCCCGAGCGCGGCCTGATGCTGCTGGCGATTCTCGGCGCGACCTCCGGCGCCGCCTTCGCCCTGTTCGCCTGGCGCGCGCCCCGGCTGAAGGGCGGGGGGATGTTCGCCCCGGTCAGCCGCGAGGGCGCGCTGGTGCTGAACAACGTCTTCCTGACCGCCGCCTGCGCCACCGTCCTGCTCGGCACCCTCTATCCGCTGATCCTCGAGGCGGCCAACGGCGCGACCATTTCGGTCGGCCCGCCCTATTTCGCCCTGACCTTCGTTCCCCTCATGGCCGCCGCCTTCCTGATCCTGCCCGCCGGGCCGCTGCTGGCGTGGAAGCGCGGCGACCTGAAGGGCGTGGGCCAGAGGCTGGCCGTGGCCGCTGGCTTGGCGATCCTGATCGCGCTGCTGGGCTGGATGGCCTTCGAGCCGAAGAAGGCCCTCTCCGGCGCCGGGATCGGCCTCGGCGCCTGGCTCATCCTCGGGACGCTGGCCGAGGTCGCCGAGCGGGTCCGTCTGTTCCGTGCGCCCCTCGCCGAAAACCTGCGCCGCGCGCGCAGCCTGCCGCTCGGCGCCTGGGGCACCACCCTGGCCCACGCCGGGCTGGGGGTCTTCGTGCTGGGGGCGGTGGTCGAGACCGGCTATCGCGTCGAGGCCGCCCGTCCGCTGGCCCCCGGCCAGACCATCGAGGCCGGGAAATGGGCCGTGCGGCTCGATTCGGTCCGTGTGGTCGAAGGCCCGAACTATCTGGCGGAGCAGGGCAAACTGACCGTGACCCTGCGCGACGGCGGATCGCCGAAGACGGTCACCGCCGAGCGCCGGTTCTTCCCGACCGGCGGCCAGACCACGACCGAGGTCGGGCTGGATTTCCGCGGGCTGGACGACGTCTATGTCGTGCTCGGAGAACGCGGGCAGACTGCCGCCGGCGAACCGGCCTGGAATGTCCGCGTCTGGTGGAATCCCTGGGCGCGGCTGATCTTCCTCGGCCCGGCGATCATGGCGCTGGGCGGCCTGCTGTCGCTGCTGGACCGGCGGCTGCGGCTGGGCGTGAACCGGAGGCCCGCGGCATGAAACGCGCCCTCCTGATCGCGGCCGTGCTGTTCCTGACCGCCGCGCCGGCGGCGGCGCAGGAGCCTCCGCCGACGCCGGACCGCCCCCTGCCCGACGCCGCCCAGGAGGCGCGCGCCCAGGCCCTGTTCGACGACATCCGCTGCGTCGTCTGCCAGCACGAAGCCATCGCCGACAGCCCCGCCGGCCTTGCTGCGGACGTGCGCGCCCTGGTGCGGGAACAGATCGCGGCCGGGCGATCCGACGAACAGGTCCGCGACGATCTGGTCCGCCGCTACGGCGACTTCGTCCTGTTCACGCCGCCCTTGCGGGGCGGGACCTGGCTGCTGTGGTTCGGGTCGCTGGCGGCGCTGCTGGCGGCGGGCGCGGGCCTCTGGTTCGCCTCGCGTCGCCGTCCGGCCGCCGTCGAGCCCCTGTCCGCCGCCGAAGAGGCTGATCTGGCGCGGATACTCGCCGATCAGGCGGTTCGCCCCGATCCTGACGCAAAGCCGTCTGACGACTAGCGATGCGGACCCTTTCATCGCGTCGCGGCGTTGGTGAAACAGGCCGCAGCCCTATATTGTAAGGCCGAACGGGCGTTCGACGCCCGACGAGAGGATCGCAAGACACGCCTATGATGAAGCGCAAGGAATTCATGCTGGGGGCCATCGCGGGCCTGACCTTCGCCGACGCGGCGACCGCCGGCGGCGTCATCGACTGGCCCTCGGCCGAGGCGGGCCCGGTGGCGGGCTTCTCGGGTCGCCTGGCGCCCAACGCCGGCGGCTCCGGCCTCGCCTTCGCCCCGCCGCAAGGCGCGCCCCTCAGCTTCGCCGACATCTTCGCCCAGGTCGCTCCGGCGGTGGTGCAGATCGACGTCAAGACCCGGGTCCGCCAGCCCAGTATGCTGCAGATTCCCGGCACGCCCTTCGCCATCCCCAATCCGAACGGCGGCGAAGAGGGCGAAGACGGCGCCGAAGGCGAGGGCGCGGTGGCCATGGGCGCCGGTTCAGGCTTCTTCATCTCCGGTGACGGCTTCATCGTCACCAACAACCATGTGGTCGCCGACGCCACCGAGATCACCGTCAGGCTGGCCGATTCGCGGGAACTGACAGCGCGGGTGGTGGGACGTGACGAAGCGACCGATCTCGCCGTCATCAAGGTCGAGGGGACGGACTTCCCGTTCGTGAATTTCGAGGAAACCGCCCAGCCACGGGTAGGTGACTGGGTCATAGCGGTCGGCAACCCCTTTGGTCTTGGCGGCACCGCCACCGCCGGAATCGTCTCGGCGCAGGGCCGCAGCATTCCCGACGAAGCTTCCAACTACGTCGACTTCCTCCAGATCGACGCCGCGATCAACCGGGGCAATTCCGGCGGACCGACGTTCGACATCTATGGGCGCGTGATCGGGGTGAACTCGGCGATCATTTCCCCGAACGCCGCCGGCGGGTCGGTCGGCATTGGTTTCGCAATTCCCGCGTCGGTGGCCAAGCCGATCACGGACCGGCTGATGCGCGGTGAGACCATCCAGCGCGGCTACCTCGGCGTCATCATCGGCAATGTCGATGCGGATATCCGGGACGGTCTCGACCTGCCGGCGGGCACCACGGGAGCCTACATCACCGAAGTGACCAAGGGAGCGCCGGCCGACCTCGCCGGTCTTCAGCCGGGGGACGTCGTCGTCCGCATCAACGGAGATACCATCGCCAGCTCCACGGAACTGACGCGCCGCGTCGCCGAGGTTCAGGTTGGCCAGCCGATCCGCCTGGAAATCATCCGGGACGGACGCCGCCAGTCCGTGACAGTGCGCTCGGGACGGCGTCCGTCCCGCGCTGAACTGAATGCGGGCCAGACTCCTGACGGCGAGCCGACCGAACCGCGGGCCGGCGCTGCTCTGGGGCAGGTCGTAGCCGGCCTCAATGTCTCCGACATCACACCCGTGCTTCGCCAGCGCTACAATATCCCGGCGGGTATCAACGGCATCGTGGTGAACAGCGTGGCTCCGGGGGGTGATCGCCGCTTCCAGCCCGGAAACGTGATCATGCGCGTCGGTAACGCTCCGGCCGCCACCGTGGCGGATCTCCAGGCCGCCGTGGCTGCCGCCCGCCGCGCCAACCGTGACTCCATCTTCCTGCTGGTGTGGACGCCGCAGGGCAATTCGACGGCCGTCGTCGAACTTCCCGATCCTGAATAAGCCTTAACTGCCCCCATCGCCGCCGATGCGCTAACATCGGCGGCGATTCACGTTTGAGGGGCTGATTCCATGCGCATTCTGGTGGTCGAGGACGACGCCGAGGCCGCGACCGCCATGGTCCGGGGACTGACCGAGGCGGGGCACGAGCCGACCCACGCCGTCGACGGCGCCTTCGGCCTGCTGGAGGCGCAGAAGGGCGGCTATGACGTCTATGTCGTCGACCGGATGATGCCGCGCCTCGACGGCATCGGCATGGTCGAGACCCTGCGCAAGGACGGCGACCAGACGCCGGTCCTGTTCCTCTCCGCCCTGGGCGAGGTCGAGGATCGCGTCACCGGGCTGAACGCCGGCGCCGACGACTATCTGGTCAAGCCCTATGCCTTCTCCGAGCTGATCGCCCGCGTCGAGGCCCTGTCGCGCCGCCGCGAGTCCGGCAGCGTCGCCACCATGCTCAAGGTCGGCGATCTCGAAATGAATCTGATCGCCCGCACCGTGCATCGCGCCGGCAAGGAGATCGACCTGCAGCCGCGCGAGTTCCAGCTGCTGGAATTCCTCATGCGCCACGCCGGCCAGTCGGTGACCCGCACCATGCTGCTGGAGAAGGTCTGGGAATATCATTTCGACCCCCAGACCAATGTCATCGACGTCCACATCAGCCGCCTGCGCGCCAAGATCGACAAGGGCTTCGACCACGCCATGCTGCAGACGGTGCGCGGGGCGGGTTACAGATTGGAACCATAGAGATTTCCCTCCCCCTCGGGGGAGGGTGGTCGCGAAGCGACCGGGTGGGGAGGGCTCGGCGACATGGCGATCATTGCCAGGGCTCGCGCCCTGAGAAAGAAGATGACGCCGGCCGAGGCGCGGCTTTGGATTCACCTCCGGGAGCTTCGGTCGGAAGGACTGCATTTCCGTCGCCAGTCTCCCCGGCGCGGCTATATTCTGGATTTCGTCTGTCTTGACCGTCGAGTGATTGTCGAAGTGGACGGCGCCTCTCATGCGGATGAGGACCGGGCGCGAAAGGATCGGGTGAGAGACGCCGTGTTTGCTCGTGAAGGCTTTGTTACGTTGCGCTACGCAAATGAAGCCGTCCCCACAGATGTCGGGCAGGTCGTCGACGCTGTGCGGATGCGTTGCCTGGCCCGCCCCACCCGGTTGAGGCTTCGCGTCAACCACCCTCCCCCGGCGGGGGAGGGAGAACACAGATGAAATTACCCTCCCTCCTGCGCCGCACGCCCTTCCGGCTGACGCTGCTGTTCCTCGCCCTGTTCGCGGCGGCGGCGAGCGCCATCCTGGCCTATGTCTATTTCGCCTCGGCCTCCGAGGCGCGAATCAAGGCCGAGCGCGACGTGCGCGGCGAGATGCAGGTCCTGACCGGCATCTACAAGGAACGCGGCTTCGACGCCCTGAACCGGGCCCTGATCGACCGCACCCTGCAAGACAACTCCTTCCTCTATCTGCTCAAGAACCCGGACGGCAGCCAGGTCACCGGCAGCCTGACGGATTTTCCGATCGCGGAGATGGAGGAAAACCAGCAATGGATCACCTTCCCCTTCACTGACACAGACGCGGAGGGACGGGTCACCCGGCCCCAGGCGCGCGGCGTACAGGTTCGGCTGGCGGGCGGAGAGATGCTTCTGGTCGGCGCTTCGCTCAGCGACACCGAGGCCTATCTGGCGCGCCTGACCCAGGCCCTGTGGACGGCCATGGGGATCGTGCTGCTGCTCGGCCTGGCCGGCGGGGTGCTGGTCAGCCGCAACCTCGAACGCGCCATGGGCCGGCTGAACAAGGTCGTCACGGCGGTGCAGGAGGGCGATCTCAAGGCCCGGGCCGTCGTCCGCAACTCCGGCGACGAACTGGACGAACTGGGCGCCGGGCTGAACACCATGCTCGACCGGCTGGAAGCATCCATGGCCTCGATCCGCCACGCTGGCGACGCCATCGCCCATGACCTGCGCTCGCCCCTGACCCGGATGCGGGCCAAGCTGGAAGTGGCGCTGATGGACGCCGAGGCGGGCAAGATCGACGGCGTCGACGCGGTCCAGCTGGCGCTCGACGAGGCCGACAACCTGCTCAAGACCTTCAACACGGTCCTCGCCATCGCCCGCCTGCAGGCGGCCGCGGGGCGCACGCCCGATCCGAAGGTGTTCGACGCCGCCGACCTGGCCGCAGACATGGCCGAGCTGTACGAGCCCGCCTCGGAGGACAAGGGGCTGGAATTCTCCGCCGAGATCGAGCGCGGCCTGATGATCGAGGGCAACCAGCCCTTCCTGGCCCAGGCGCTGGCCAACATCATCGACAACGCCATCAAATACACGCCGACCGGCGGCGCCGTGATGCTGCGCGCGCGCCGGCGCTCGTCGGGCGAGATCGAGTTCTCCGTCACCGACACCGGCCCCGGCGTGCCCGAGGAGGATCGCGAGCGGGTCATCGAACGCTTCGTGCGTCTGGACAACAGCCGCACCGAGGCCGGCTCCGGCCTTGGCCTGTCGCTGGTCGGGGCGGTGATGGAGGCCCACGGCGGCCGCATCCTGCTGGATGAAGGTCCCGGCGAATACGGCGGCTTCGGCCCCGGCCTGCGGGTGGCGCTGGTCCTGCCGGCGGCGGAATGAGCGGCTCGCTCGGCTCCCGGCTCGTCCCCTGCGGCCCGGTCATCGACGCCGTCGCGGCCGAGCGCGCCCATGAGCGTCTGTTCGCCGCCGCAACCGGGGACGGTTGGGCTGATGCGCTGGAGGCCGCCTGGCCCGCGCTCGCTCCCGTCTTCGCGGCCTCGCCCTATCTGGGCGGCCTGGCGCGCCGCTGGCCCGAGCGGCTTCGGCGGACGCTGGAGGCGGCGCCCGCGGACCGACTGGGGGCCATACTGTCCGCGACCGCCGCCCTGACCGGCGGCGCTGACGACGTCCGCGCGCCCCTCCGCTGGCTCAAGGCCGAACTGCATCTGCTGACCGCCCTGTGCGATCTCGGCGGCGTCTGGGATCTGGACGCGGTCACCGACGCGCTCAGCCGCTTCGCCGACGCCTCGACCCAGGCCGCCCTGCGGGCCGTGGCCCACGACCAGCGCGAGCGGGGCAAGCTGGTCTCCCCCGCTGACGACCCGCGTGGCCCTGTCCCCGGCCTGTTCGGTCTGGCCATGGGCAAGCACGGCGCCTTCGAGCTCAACTATTCCTCCGACATCGACATCAGCCTCTTCTGGGAGCCCGGGGCGCTGGAGAGCGCCCTGGCCGAGGGCGTCGAGCCGCAGAAATTCTGCGACCGGGCCGCCCATGCCCTGGCGTCGCTGATGCAGGAGCGGACCGGCGACGGCTATGTCTTCCGCTTCGACCTGCGGCTGCGCCCCGATCCGTCGTCCACTCCGCCTGTGGTCGCCGCCCCCATGGCGCTCGCCTACTACGAAAGCGTCGGCCAGAACTGGGAACGCGCCGCCTTCATCAAGGCCCGGCCTGTGATCGGCGACCTCGGCGCCGGGGCCGACTTCGTCAAGGCGCTGCGGCCCTTCATCTGGCGCCGCAGCCTCGACTATCCGGCCATCCTCGACATCCAGTCGATCAAGCGCCAGATCCATGTCCACAAGACCGGCGAGGCCATGGACGCGGCCGGCGCCAATCTGAAACTGGGCCGGGGCGGCATCCGCGAGATCGAATTCTTCGCCCAGACCCAGCAGCTGATCCTCGGCGGCCGCGATCCCGGCCTGCGCAGCCCCCGCACCGTCGACGCCCTGGCCGCCCTGCGCGACGCCGGTCATGTCAGCCCGGAGGCCTGCGCCGGGCTGACGGCGGCCTATGCGGCGCTGCGCGGCCTCGAGCATCGGGTGCAGATGCTCGAGGACGAACAGACCCACATCCTGCCGGCCGACCCCGCGCGGCGGGCGGCGGTGGCGGCGCTGGCGGGGGAGGGCGACCGCGCCGCCTTCGATCACGGGGTCGAGGCCCTGCTGGTGGGGGTCAACCGCACCTATGGCGAACTGTTTGAGGGCGAAGAGGCCCTGTCGTCGCCCTATGGCTCGCTGGTCTTCACCGGAGTCGAGAACGATCCCGAGACCCTGGCGACGCTGGAGCGGATGGGGTTCGCCGAGCCGGGCACGATCGCCGACACGATCCGCAGCTGGCACCACGGCCGCATCCCGGCGACCCGCTCGGCGCGCGGCCGTGAACTGTTTACACGCTTGGCCCCGCGCCTGCTGACGGCGCTCGCCGACACCGGCGCGGCCGACGCCGCCTTCCGCCGGTTCGCGGTCTTCTTCGCCGGGCTGAACAGCGGGGTTCAGGTCCAGGCCCTGTTCCTGGCCCAGCCGAAGCTGTTCGACCTCGTCGTCGGGGTCATGGCCTTCGCCCCGCGGCTGGCCCGCACCCTCGGCCGCTATCCGGCCGCCCTGGACAGTATGCTGGACGCCCGTTTCGCCCGCGCCATCGATGAGGATTCGGGTCTGGTCGACCAGATGCGGGCCGACGCCGCCGCCGCGCCCGACTTCGAGACCGCGCTGGACGCCGCCCGGCGCGTGCACCGCGAACAGATGTTCCGCATCGGCATCCAGACCCTCGCCGGCCACGCCGGGCCCGAGGCCGCGGGCCGCGCCTATACCGCCCTGGCCGACGCCGTCATGGACGCCCTGGCCCCCGCCGCCATGGCCGAGGCGGTGCGTCAGGGCGGGGTCCTGCCCGGCGGCGCGGTGGCCGTGGTCGCCCTGGGCAAGGCCGGGTCGCGCGAGATGACCGCGAGCTCCGACCTCGACCTGATGACCCTGTACGACGCTCCGCCGGAGGCGGTGTCCGACGGCAAGGGCTGGGCCGCGGGCGTCTTCTATTCCCGCTTCACCCAGAGGCTGATCGCGGCCCTGTCGGCGCATACGGCCGAGGGCGGGCTGTACGAGGTCGATATGCGGCTGCGCCCCGGCGCGGCCAAGGGGCCGGTGTCGCTGCGCCTCTCGGCCGTCGAGGACTATTATGCGACCGAGGCCGACACCTGGGAGTTCATGGCCCTGACCCGCGCGCGGGTGGTCTGGACCGACGATCCGGCCTTCGGAGCCCGGGCGACCGCCGCGCTGGAGGCCATCCTGCGCCGGCCCCGGCCGGGCGTGGACGTCGCCGCCGACGCCCGCCGCATGCGCGACCTGATGGCGCGCGAGCGGCCGGGGCAGGGGGCGTGGGATCTCAAGCTCGCGCCCGGCGGTCAGGTCGACGCCGAGTTCGTCGCCCAGGTGCATCAGCTGAAGGCCGCGGCCGGGGGCGCGCCGCTGACCGTCTCGACGCTGGAGGCGCTCGCGGCCGAACCCGCCCTGGCGGACGCATGGCGTCTGCAGCAGGCGCTGGGACAGGTTTTCAGTGCGGCCTTCGACGACAGGCCGGACCCGGAACAGGAGCCCGAGGGCTTCCGCCGCCGTCTCGCCGAGGCCGCGGGCCTGCCCGATTTCGAGACGCTGAAGACGCGGCTGGCCGAGGCGCGGACGGCCGCGCGCGCCGCCTTCGAATCGGTCCTGCCGCCGCCGCGCGACGGAGACTGACGGCAACGGCGTTTCACTCTCCAGACAGGGATTGAGGCCGCGTCATGCGGCCATGGAGATCATCAGGATGCACAAGACCCTTCTCGTCGGCGGCCTGGCCGCCCTCATGCTGGCCTCGGCCGGCGTCGCCCTCGCCCAACAGGCCCCGGCCCGGCCCATGCGCGCCGACGCCGACGGCGACAGCCGCCTCAGCCAGGCCGAGTTCGTCGGACAGCGCGTGCAGCGCCTGACGGCCATCGACGCAAACCACGACGGCTCGGTCACGGCCGATGAGCGCCGCGCGGCCATGCAGGCCCGCATGGC
>NZ_BSOY01000045.1 GCF_030160755.1 Brevundimonas denitrificans
CCGGCCCCCGCTCCCGCCGCGGCCAAGCCGGTCGAGAACAAGGGCTTCTTCGCGACGCTCGGCCGGATCATCTTCGGCAAGAGTTGACCGTCAAAGCCTGAAACGACGAAGCGCCGGTGGATCGCTCCACCGGCGCTTTTTCGTGCGCGGACTTCGCCGGGGCGATCAGTCCTGCGGCAGGTCTTCCGCGAGAATGGCCATCTCGAACATGAAGCTGCCGGCCTCGTCCTCGTCCTCGAAGACGACGCCGATGAACTCATCGCCGACATAGACCTCGCAGGAGTCATTGGGCTTGCCGCGCGGCTTCAGGATGATGCCGCCGGTGTTGAAGGTGCGCTTCAGGTGCGTCTCGACGCGCTTCATGTCGGCGGTGTTCATGCTCGGCCTCAGGTCTGTCGTGAAGGCGCGGACCCTAGAGAAAGCCCTGCGCGAGGGGAAGCTCGGATTGCTGTCTCCTCCCCATCGCGGATGGGGAGGGGGACCGCCGAAGGCGGTGGAGGGGTAGTCGCTTCCGCCCCTCCGTCTCGCCGCTCCGCGACGATCCACCTCGCCATGCTCCGCACGGGGAGGAGACGTCAGATCACGAAGTCGTAGACGATGTCGGCCAGCGTATGATCCATCGTCCGCGCCGGCGTCGCCTCGGTCGGGCAGTTGACCAGCCGCGCGGGCACGCCCGCCACGGTGCAGTGCGCCGGAACCGGCTTCAGCACCACCGAGCCCGAGGCCACCTTGGCGTAGTCCCCGACGGTGATATTTCCCAGCACCTTGGCCCCGGCCCCCAGCAGCACGCCCTTGCCGATCTTCGGGTGCCGGTCGCCGCGCCCGGCGCCGGTGCCGCCCAGGGTGACGTTGTGCAGCATCGACACCTCGTCGCCGACCACCGCCGTCTCGCCGATGACGATGCCGGTGCCGTGGTCGAGGAACAGGCCCGAACCCAGCCGCGCGGCCGGATGGATGTCGACCTGGAACAGTTCGGAAATCCGGCTCTGGAAATGGAAGGCGAGGGTCTCCCGGCCCTGGGTCCACAGCCAGTGGGCCACGCGCCAGGCCTGCAGCGCCTGGAAGCCCTTGAAGTAGAGGAAGGGCTGCAACAGCGTCTTGATCGCCGGATCGCGCTCGGCCACGGCCTGAAGATCGGCCTCGGCGGCGGCGACGATCGACGGATCGGCGGCGAAGGCGTCGCGGCAGACCTCGCGCACCGACATCGGCCCCAGCTCGCTGTCGCCCAGCTTGCGCCCGATCTGGAAGCTCAGGGCGCTGGCCAGATCGTCGTGGGACAGGATGACGGCGTTCATCTGCGACGCCAGATGCGGCTCGTCCCGCGCAGCCGCCTCGGCGGAAGCGCGCAGGGCCGACCAGCAGTCCGACCGCTGCGCGACGATTTCGAGCTTGGGCATCGGCCTCTCCTTCGGCGTCATCATACGCCCGCCAGCATGGCCTTCGCCAGTTCGGGCGGCAGTTCGCCTTCCCGCGCCATATGGTAGGCCCTCAGCGCCGTGGCCAGAGTGAACATGTCCCGGATCGCCCCGCTCCTGATCCCGGCCAGCAGATCGGCGAACGGCACGCGGGCCACGCGGATGATCTCGGTCGGATCGGGCGCGACCGGGACCGGCGTCAGACCCCAGGCGATCCAGGCCATGGCCCGCTCGTCGGTGACGGAGTTGCTCATCTCGGCCTTGTAGGCGGGAAACCAGTGCGCCGCCGCCAGACCCGCCTCCTCGGCCAGTTCCCGCCGCGCCCCCTCGATCGGCGCCTCGTTGAACGGCGCCCCGCCCTCCGGCATCTCCCACGACCAGTTCATCAGGGCGAACCGCTGCTGGCCCACCAGGGTCACCGTGCCGTCCTCATGCACCGGCAGCACCCCGACCGACAGATTCTTCGGCCGCATGACCACATAGTCCGCCTTCACCCCCGTGGGGGCGGTCGCGTCGTGACGCGTCAGCCGCAGCCAGGGGTTCTCGAACGTCACGGCCGAACCGGCGTCCCGCCACGGCGGCGGGCGGTCGCTTCCATCGTCCCAGGCAGGCAGCGGGCGGTCGTCGTCGAAGGTCGTGTGAGAGTCGCTCATGGCCGCGGGTATGGCGCACCGGGCCTCGCGCGCCTAGTTCAGACCCATGACCGACGCCGATCTGGGAGCCGCCCTCCCCCTGCCCGTCCCGTCCGCCGAGATGCAGGACCGCCTGGCGCGCCGCCGCTCGGCCCCGGCCCAGTCCCTGGCGGCGCCCGGCCCGACGCCCGCTGAGGTCGAACGCATCCTGCTGCTCGGCGCCCGCACCCCCGACCACGGCAAGCTCTTCCCCTGGCGGTTCGTGGTCATGGGGCCGCAGAGCCGCGCGGACCTCGCCCTCGCCCTCGCCCCCCTGGCCGCGCGCCAGCCCGACCCCGGCAAGGCCGGCAAGACCCTGGCCAAATTGACCGCCCCGCCGCTGACCATTCTCGTGCTCTCCACGCCCGTGCCCGACCACAAGGTGCCCGTCTGGGAGCAGCAGCTCTCGGCCGGCGCCGTCTGCATGAACCTCGAACACGCCGCCAATGCGCTGGGCTACGCCGCCAGCTGGATCACGGACTGGTACAGCTACGACCCCGAGGCCCTGGCCCTCTTTGACGTCCGCCCGGCCGAGCGGGTCGCGGGCTTCATCCACATCGGGACCCTGGCCGAACCGCCGCTCGAACGCCCCCGTCCGGACGTGGCGGCGCTCACCAGCTGGCGCGACTGACCCTTCAGAGGCTGAACAGGCCGAGGCTCGCCGCCGTCGCCAGCGCCATCAGGGCGGTGACCAAGACCAGCAAGGCCGTCAGCAGGTTTTCGGTCCGGTCAGGGCGGCTGCGCATGGCGACGATCTCCGCCCCCAGCCTGCCGCGATTCGGGCCTCGCTATGCGTCCCAGACGCCGCCGGCCATCCGCCGCGCCAGCAGCGGCTTGCCGAGCCAATAGGCCAGCTCCGCCGGCCGCGCGATGTCCCACACCGCCAGATCGGCGGCCTTGCCGGCCTCCAGCGTGCCGATCTCGTCCTCCAGCCCCAGCGCCCGCGCCGCAATCCGCGTCGCCCCCGCCAGCGCCTCCTCCGGCGTCAGCCTGAACTGCACGCAGGCCAGATTGATCGCCGCCGTCATCGAGGCCAGCGGCGAGGTGCCCGGATTGCAGTCCGTCGCCACCGCCATCGCCACGCCGTGTCGCCTCAGCAGATCAATGGGCGGCGGCGTGGTCTCGCGCAGCATCAGATAGGCCCCCGGCAGCAGCACGGCGACGACGCCCGCCTCGGCCATGGCCCGCACCCCGGCCTCGCCCGTGTGTTCGATGTGATCCGCCGACAGCGCGCCATATTTCGCCGCCAGCGCCGCCCCGCCCCCGTCCGACAGCTGGTCGGCGTGCAGCCTGACCGGCAGCCCCAGCGCCCGCGCCTTGTCGAACAGCCGCCCGACTTCCTCCGTCGAAAAGGCGATCGGCTCGCAATAGGCGTCGACCGCATCGACCAGCCCCCCGGCGTGCGCCGCCGGCAGTATCTCGTCCACGGCCAGATCGACATAGCGGGCCCGGTCCGCCTTCCACTCGGGCGGCACGGCGTGCAGGCCCAGATAGCTGGTGCGCACCCGCACCCCGGCCTCGCGCCCGATCCGGCGCGCGACGCGCAGCATCTTCAGCTCGCTGTCCGGGTCCAGCCCGTAGCCCGACTTGATCTCGACCGTGGTGACCCCCGTCGCCTTCAGCCCCGCCAGCCGCCCCAGCGCCGACGCATAGAGCTCATCCTCCGACGCCGCCCGCGTCGCCGCCACGGACGAGACGATGCCGCCCCCGGCCCGCGCGATCTCCTCATAGGTGGCCCCGCCCAGCCGCTGTTCGAACTCGCCCGAGCGGTCGCCGCCGAACACCAGATGCGTATGGCAGTCCACCAGCCCCGGCGTGACCCAGCGACCGTCGAGGCGGTCGGTCTCGATCGCCTCATGCGCCGGCAAATCGGCCCGGGCGCCGGCCCAGACGATGCGGCCGCTCTCAATCAGAATCGCGCCATCGTCGACCGTCCCGTACGCCTCTCCGTCCGCAACCATCGTCGCCAGCCGGCAGTCGGTGATGAGCCTGTCCGCCCGGATCATCGCGCCTCGAACCCCGCCAGCAGTTCGCAGAACCACCGCCCCGCCGTCAGCGAGCCGAGATCGCCGATCTCCAGCGACGGATCGTATTCGGTCAGATCCACGGCCCGCACCTTCGGATGCGCCCCGATCACCCGCGTCGCGTCGAAGAAATCCTGCGCCGACACCCCGCCCGGCCGCGCGCCCGGGGACGCCGGCCACTGGCTGCGGTCGATCACATCGATGTCGAAGTCGACGTAGATGACCTCGCAGAGCCCCGACAGCCGCTCCAGCTCCTCGGCCACGACCACGGCCATGCCCTGTTCCCGGCACTCCCGCGCCGTCCGCACCGATATCCCCGCCGCCTTCGCCTTCTCATGCGCCCGCTTCGTATTGGCGAACGGCGCCAGGCCCACCTGGCTGATGCGCCGCCCGTCCAGCCCGTCCTCCAGCAGCGCCTGCACCGGATTGCCGTTGGTCAGCCCCTGGTCGGTGTCCCGCAGGTCGAAATGCGCGTCCAGCGTCAGCAGCCCCGTCCGCCCCAGCCCCGGACCGTGCACGCCGGGCCGGGTGATCGCATTGTTGCCCCCGATCAGCACGGTCAGCCCGCGCGAGGCCTGCGCCGCCACCGCATCGCGCACCGGCTCAAAGGCATTGGCCGGCGTCACAGCCTTCAGCGCCAGATCGCCGGCGTCGTGGATCTTCACCTCCAGGGTCTCGCCGGTCTCGACATCATAGGTCGAGAACCGCGGCAGCACGGCCCGGAACGCCTTCGGACCGAGGTCGCACCGCCCCGGCGTCAACGACCGTTCGTTCAACCCGGCGCCGATCAGGGCGACGTCCGCGTCAGGGTGATCACCGATCAGGTCGGCGACGCTGCGCCAGCCCAGCGCGTCTGAGTCTTCCAAGGTCATGGGGTGGCAGCGTAGAGAGGCCGCCATGACGACTCAACAGACGAACACCCGCGTCATCCGCAGCCCCCGCGGCATGGAGATGACGGCCAAGACCTGGGCCGCCGAGGCCGCCCTGCGCATGCTGATGAACAACCTCGACCCGGAGGTGGCCGAGCGTCCCGAGGACCTCGTGGTCTACGGCGGCATCGGCAAGGCCGCGCGCGACTGGCCGTCATTCGACCGCATCGTCGCCGAGCTGCGCAATCTCGAGGCCGACCAGACCCTGCTGGTGCAGTCGGGCAAGCCGGTCGGCGTCTTCCGCACCCATGCCGACGCCCCCCGCGTGCTGATCGCCAACTCCAACCTGGTGCCCAAATGGGCGACCTGGGAGCATTTCAACGAACTCGATCGCAAGGGCCTCATGATGTACGGCCAGATGACGGCCGGCTCGTGGATCTACATCGGCACCCAGGGCATCGTTCAGGGGACGTACGAGACCTTCATGGAGGCCGGACGCCAGCACTATGGCGGCGACTGGTCGGGCCGCTGGATCCTGACCGCCGGCCTCGGCGGCATGGGCGGGGCCCAGCCCTTGGCCGCGACCATGGCCGGCGCCTCCTGCCTCGCCGTGGAATGCCAGCGCAGCCGCATCGAGATGCGTCTCAGGACCCGCTACCTCGACGTCATGGCCGAGACCCTCGACGAGGCCCTCGCCCTGCTCGATCAAGCAAAATCTGACGGAAAAGCCATATCTGTCGGGCTCTTGGGCAATGCGGCGGATGTTCTGCCTGAGCTGGTCCGGCGCGGAGTCCGGCCCGATCTGGTCACCGACCAGACCAGCGCCCACGACCTCGTCAACGGCTATCTGCCGCAGGGCTGGACCGTGGCGGAATGGGAGGACAAACGCGTCTCCGACCCCGAGACTGTGAAGGCCGCGGCCGCCGCCTCCTGCGCCGTCCATGTGAAGGCCATGCTCGCCTTCCAGGCCATGGGCATCCCGACCACCGACTACGGCAACAACATCCGTCAGGTCGCCTTCGACGCGGGCGTCAGCAACGCCTTCGACTTCCCCGGCTTCGTCCCCGCCTATATCCGCCCGCTGTTCTGCCGCGGCATCGGCCCCTTCCGCTGGGCCGCCCTGACCGGCGATCCGGACGACATCCGCAAGACCGATGCGGCGATGAAAAAACTGTTCCCGGACAACGCCGGCCTGCACCGCTGGCTGGACATGGCCGGCGAGCGCATCGCCTTCCAGGGCCTGCCCGCCCGCATCTGCTGGATCGGCCTCGGCGACCGCCACCGCGCCGGGCTGATGTTCAACGACATGGTCGCCTCGGGCGAGCTCAGCGGCCCCATCGTCATCGGCCGCGACCATCTTGACTCCGGCTCGGTCGCCAGCCCGAACCGCGAGACGGAATCAATGATTGACGGCTCGGACGCCGTGTCCGACTGGCCCCTGCTGAACGCCCTGCTGAACACCGCCTCGGGCGCCAGCTGGGTGTCCCTGCACCACGGCGGCGGCGTGGGCATGGGCTACTCCCAGCATTCCGGCGTGGTCATCGTCGCCGACGGCACGCCGGAAGCGGCGAAACGCCTCGAACGCGTCCTCTGGAACGACCCGGCCACCGGCGTCATGCGCCACGCCGATGCGGGCTACGAGATCGCCAAAGAGGCCGCTCGCGAACACGGTCTGAACCTGCCCTCGATGGAAGCGTAAGCCATGACCACCCTCACCATCGGCGCCGCGCCTCTCACCCTCGCCCAGTTGCGCGCCATCCTGGACGCGCCCTGCACCGTCTCCCTCGCCCCCGCCTCCTGGACCGCTGTCGAGCGCGGCGCGGCCGTGGTCGCCGCCATCGTCGCCGAGGGCCGCACCGTCTATGGCGTCAACACCGGCTTCGGCCTGCTGGCCAACACCTCCATCGCCACGGAGGATCTCGAGACGCTGCAGAAGAACCTCGTCCTCAGCCACGCCTGCGGCGTCGGCGCCCTGCTGCCCGACAACGTCGTCCGCCTGCTGATGGTGCTGAAGATCGCCTCGCTGTCGAAGGGGGCGTCTGGCATCCGCCGCCGGACGCTCGAGGCCCTGATCGCCCTGGTCAACGCCGACGTCCTGCCCTGCATACCGTCCAAGGGTTCGGTCGGCGCCTCGGGCGACCTCGCCCCGCTGGCCCATATGTCCTGCGTCCTGATCGGCGTCGGCGAGGCCCGGCACGACGGCAAGACCCTGTCCGCCGAGGACGCCCTCGCCCGCGTCGGCCTCAAGCCGCTGGTCCTCGGCCCCAAGGAAGGCCTCGCCCTGCTCAACGGCACCCAGTGCTCGACGGCGCTCGCCCTGGCCGGCCTGTTCGCCGCCGAAGCCGCCTTCGCCGCCGGCATCGCCGCCGGGGCCCTGTCGGTCGATGCGCTCAAGGGCTCCGACGCCCCCTTCGACGCGCGCATCCACGCCCTGCGCGGCCAGCCCGGCCAGATCGCCGTCGCCGCCCGCCTGCGCGCCCTGATGGCCGGTTCGGCCATCCGCGACAGCCACCGCCACGACTGCGCCAAGGTCCAGGACCCCTATTCCCTGCGCTGTCAGCCCCAGGTCATGGGCGCCGTGCTGGACGTGCTGCGCAACGCCGCCGCGACGCTCGAATGCGAGGCCAACGCCGTGACCGACAATCCGCTGGTCTTCATCGACGACGGCGACGTCATATCCGGCGGCAATTTTCACGCCGAACCCGTCGCTTTCGCTGCCGATATGATCGCCATGGCCCTGTGCGAGATCGGCAATATCTCCGAGCGCCGCACCTCCATCCTCGTCGACCCCAAGATGAGCGAACTGCCCGCCTTCCTGGTCAAGGAATCCGGTCTCAACTCCGGCTTCATGATCGCCCAGGTCACCGCCGCCGCCCTCGTCGCCGAGAACCGGATGGTCGCCCACCCCTGCAGCATCGACACCGTGCCCACCTCCGCCAACCAGGAGGATCACGTCTCCATGGCCACCCACGGCGCCCGGCGCCTGCTGGACATGGCAGAGAACACGGCGGCCGTGGTCGGCATCGAACTGCTGGCCGCCGCCCAGGGCATCGAATTCCACCGCCCCCTGACCTCATCCCCCGATCTGGAAAAGGTCTGGGCCATCGTCCGCGAGGCCGCCGCCGCCTACGGCTCCGACCACTATTTCGCGCCGGACATCGCCAGGGCTACGGATGGCGTCCGGGCGGGCCGCTACCGGGCGTTCGCGGGGGACCTGCTGCCGTCGGCCTGACCTCAGCGGGATGAGAAACAGTGTCTTCTCGCCCCCGATCTTTCCGCCCCTTTGGACCCGGAAGCGACCCTTTCGACCCCTCGAGTGCGAGCCAGTTTGCGCCTTCTCCCGACCTGCGACCGAAAACGACGCAGCGGCGTGCATCAATGCCTGATCGCCCACGGGCGCGGTCTTTGACACGCTGAACTCACCCGACAGGACCGCACGCAGGCCTGCCGATCCCCGCCGACGGCACACCCCGGCCGTCGCCGCGAAACGCGGCGCAATTTTTCGGCTGAAATCGTGTCTTCTCGCCCCTGCCGAAGCGCCTTCAGCCCTGCAAAGGCGCCCGCCGCAGGGCCGTCAGATTGGCCGAGCCGGTGCAGAAGCAGACGGTGCGCATCTGCCGGATCACCGTCTGGAAATGCTCGACCACCGCCTCGGTCGAGACCATGGCGGCGGTCAGCACGCCCGCCGCCTGACCGACCATATCCGCACCCAGCCGGATCGCCTTGGCCGCCTCGACCCCGTCGCGGATCCCGCCTGAGCCGATGATCAGACCCCTGGGACAGGCCGACCGGACCTCGGCGATGGCCCGCGCCGAGGGTATGCCCCAGTCGGCGAAGGCGGCGGCATGGGCCTTGTCGGCCTCGCCCCCGGCCCGCTCGCCCTCGACCGTGGCCCAGTTGGAGCCGCCGGCCCCGGCCACATCGACCGCCGCCACCCCCATGGCGAACAGCCGTCTGGCCGTAGCCGCTGAAATCCCGGCCCCGGTCTCCTTGACCACCACCGGCGCGTCGATCGCCTTGACCAGCGCCTCCAGCGCCGCGCCCACGCCCCACCAGTCGCGGTCGCCCTCGGGCTGGCAGGCCTCCTGCAGCGGGTTCAGGTGCACGATCAGGGCGTCGGCGGCGATCATGTCCAGCACCCGCCGCGCCTCGTCGACGCCGAAGCCGCGGGTCAGCTGGGCGGCGCCGATATTGGCCAGGATCGGGGTGTCGGGCGCCTTGAGCCGCAGCGCCATGTCCAGCCCGGGCGTCGCGCCGTCCGCGTCCAGCGCCGCCCGCTGCGACCCGACTGCGAGGGCGATGCCCAGATGCTGCGCCGCCTCTGCCAGCCGGGCGTTGATCGCCTCGGCCCGCGCCGGCCCGCCCGTCATGGAGCTGATCAACAGCGGCGCCTTCAGCCGCCGCCCGAGGAAGTCCGTGCCCAGATCGATCTTGCCGTGATCCAGATCGGGCAAGGCCTCATGCACGAAGCGGACCTCGCCGAAGCCGTTGGCCAGCCCGTGGGTCGCCAGACCCGCCAGGATGACGTCGAGATGCTGATCCTTGCGGTTCACGATGTCGGACACGCCGTCACTCTACGCGTCCGGCGGACCTTGGGCGATCCCTTACGGCTGTTTCTCGACGTTCAGCGCATAGGCGCCGGTCTGGCCCTGCTGGAAGGTGCCGGCGCGGACCTCGTAGACGCCGTCCGCAGGCGCGGTCCATTCCAGCTTGGCGTGGGTGTCCGACAGGCTGTCGTCGTCCGATCCCAGCACTTCAAACGATCCGTCCGCCTGCTCTCGCCCGACGACCAGGAAGCTGTCGACCTCGTTGGAGACCATGGTGATCAGCAGCTTCTCGTCTTCCTTCAGGGTCACCCGATAGGCGTCGTAGAAGCTGTTGTCCTGGGCGGTGGCGTCGGCCTCGGTCAGGATGCCCCGCGCCGTGGCGCCGACCAGAACGCTGCCCGGCAGCGGCTGCGGTCCGCGGTCGTTGAGCTCAAGCGCGTAGAGGCCTTTTCCGTCCGATCCCAGCGGCGAGACCCGCAGCACATAGTCGCCGTCTTCGGGCAGGGTGTAGCTGAGCCGGGAATCCGTCCCCTCGCCCAGACCGTCGTCATCGGAGGCCAGGGCCTCGAACTCGGCCCCCGCGCGCCCGACCTGCAGATAGGTGTCGAAATCGCCGGACCGCATGATCGCCTGCACCCGCTGGCCGGCGACGCCGCTGAAGGCGAAGGCGTCATAGCCGCGGTCCTCGCTGTCCTTCGGATCGGTCTCGCTGATCTCACCCTGGATCGGCGAGCCGAAAGCCAGCGCCTCGGGCGCCTTTTCCGGCTCGACCTCGGTGACCGACAGCGAATAGGCGCCCGTGGCTTCAGAGAAGGCCCGCGCCTCGATGAAATAGACGCCGGTGCGAGGCAGGGTGAAGATCAGCCGCGAATTGGTGCCCTCGGCCGCGCCGTCGTCGTCCTCGGCGAGGCTGACGCGACCGGCGTCGAACAGCTCGACATAGGTGTCGAACGCCTCCGAGCTCATGTCGATGCGGATCCGCTGACCCTCCTGGCCCGAGAACCGGTAGGTGTCGGCGGTGGAGCCGCCGACGCCGTTGCCGTCACCCTCGGCCAGCGAGCCCTCGACCGAGCCCCCGATCTCGATGGCTTGGGCGGCCGCCAGTTCCGGCCCCCGCGCCAGCGCCAGCGTATAGGCGCCCTCGTCACCCGGGCTCAGCGGCGTCGCCCGGATGATGTAGTCGCCGCTCGTCTCCGCCGTGAAGATCAGGCGCGAATTGAGGCCCGTCTCCAGGGTGTCGTCGTTCATGGCCAGTTCGTTGAACTCGCCCGCCCGCATCTGACCGACCCGGACGACCGGATCGAAGGCCTCGGAGGTCAGGTCGATGGTGAACCGGTCCCCTTCGCGGGCCCGGAAGGCGTAGGCGTCATAGGCCTGGCCGCCGTCGCTCTCCGGATCGCCGGCCGTCAGCGCGCCCCGGATCGACTGGCCGACCCGGATGCCCGTGGGCCGCGGCGCACGACCCGCCGGCGGGCGTTGCGTCAGACCGAGGGTATAGGCGCCGCCCTCGACGCCCGACAGCGTGCGGGCCCGAAGCACATAGGTCCCGGCCAGATCCGCCGTGAAACGGAGCCGCGAATGGGTGCCCTCGCCGAGCCCGTCGTCGTCGCTGGCCATGGCCTCGGCGTCGCCCTGGTGGAACACCTCGAGATAGGCGTCGAAATCGTCGGCGCGCATGACCGCTTCCAGCCTCTGGCCGGCGCGGGCCCGGATCAGATAGTCGTCATAGCGATAGGCGTCTTCCGCCGCGGTGGCGTCGCCCTCCGCGATCTGGCCCTCGACGGTCCGGCCGGGCGAGAGGGTCTCGGCCTGCTGGGCCAGCGCCGGCGTCGCAACCGACAACGCCAGCAGACTGACGGCGGCAAGAATGGTCTGACGGCGCATGGATATCCCCCTGAATGCGACTCCGATCATAGACGCCGAACCGCGCCCTCTGTAAATCGCGGCAACCGCACGATTCCTGACGACCGGAGCCGAAATCCATGACGGCCGACCCCGCCCGCGCGACCCTGATCGACGGCAAGGCCTTCGCCGCCGGCCTCGTGGAGCGCGTGGCCGCCGCCTCGGCGCGGCTGGAAGCGGCGCATGGCGTCAAGCCCGGCCTGGCCGTCGTCATCGTCGGCGAAGACCCGGCCAGCCAGGTCTATGTCCGCAACAAGGGCGAAACGACCCAGCGCGCCGGCATGCGGTCGGACACCCACCGCCTTGTGGATACGACCTCGCAGGCGGACCTGCTGGCCCTGATCACCGAGCTGAACGCCGACGCCGGCATCCACGGCATCCTGGTCCAGCTGCCCCTGCCCGGCCACATCGACGCCTCCGCCGTGCTGGACGCCATTGATCCGGACAAGGATGTGGACGGGTTTCACGTCGTCAACGCCGGACGGCTGGCCATCGGCCTGCCCGGGCTGGTCCCCTGCACGCCGCTGGGCTGCCTGATGCTGCTGAAGGCCGAACTGGGCGACCTGTCCGGACTGAACGCCGTCATCGTCGGGCGTTCCAACATCGTCGGCAAGCCGATGGCGCAGTTGCTGCTGGCCGAAAGCTGCACCGTGACCGTGGCCCATTCCCGCACCCGCGACCTCCCGGCCCTGTGCCGCACCGCCGACATCCTGGTCGCCGCCGTCGGCCGGCCGGAGATGGTGCGCGGCGACTGGATCAAGCCGGGCGCGACCGTCATCGACGTGGGAATTAACCGCGTGCCGTCCCGTGATCCGGTCAAGGCGGCCGAGGGCAAGACCCGGCTGGTGGGCGACGTCGCCTTCGCCGAGGCCGCCGAGGTCGCCGGGCGGATCACGCCGGTGCCCGGAGGCGTCGGGCCGATGACCATCGCCTGCCTGCTGGCCAACACCTATACGGCCGCTTGCCGGTCCGTCGGCGTCACGCCTGAAGCCCTGGACGCTTGAACCCTCGCCGTTGAACCCCGATAGTCAGGCTCTGGCCTGTCAGGAGACGTCGATGATCCGCTTCTCGCCCCGTGTTTCGGCCCTCGCAGCCGTTGTGATTCTGACGCCCGCCATGGCGGGCTGCGGGATCAACGCCATTCCGACCAAGGAGGAGGCGGCCAAGGCGAGATGGGCCGATGTCCAGTCGCAGTATCAGCGCCGTGCCGATCTGGTGCCCAGTCTGGTCGCCACGGTGCAGGGCGCGGCCATCGCCGAACGCACCACCCTGACCCAGGTGATCGAGGCCCGGGCCCAGGCCACGGGCGTGACGGTGACGCCCGAGACGCTGAACGACCCGGCCGCCTTCCAGCGCTATCAGGCCGCCCAGGGCCAGCTCTCGCAGGCGCTGTCGCGACTCTTGCTGGTCGTGGAGCGCTATCCGGAGCTGAAGTCGAACCAGAATTTCATCGCCCTGCAGTCCCAGCTTGAAGGCACTGAGAACCGCATCGCCATCGCGCGGCGCGACTACAATGAGGCCGTGCGCGACTACAACACCTCGCTGCGGACCTTCCCGACGGTGATCTGGGCCAACACCATCCACGGCGGGTCCGAGCCGATGCAGCTGTTCTCGGCCACCGAGGCGGCCCAATCGGCGCCGGGCGTGAATTTTGACGCCCTGAACCCGGCCCAGCCCGGCGGAGCGGCGCCGGCCGCCGCACCCGGCGCGGCCCCGCCCGCGGCGCCGGCGGCGCAGTGATCCGCACCCTTCCGGGTTCCCTTGTGAACAGGGCCGCAGGCCTGATGGCGGCCCTGCTGGCCGTCGTCTGGCTGGCGGCGGTCGCCCCGGCCCTGGCCGCGGGCCCGACCTTTCCGCTCCTGAACGGACGGGTGATCGATCACGGCGATCTTGTCTCCGACGCCAAGGAGCTGGCCCTGGCGGCCAAGCTGGAGGCGCTGGAGCGCGACACGACCGATCAGCTCGTGGTCGTCACCGTGCCCGACCTTCAGGGCTATGAGATCGAGGAATACGGCTATCAGCTGGGCCGCGCCTGGGGCATCGGCCAGGCGGACAAGAACAATGGCGTCCTGCTCATCGTCGCGCCCCGCGAACGCAAGGTCCGGATCGAGGTCGGCTACGGGCTGGAACCCGTACTGACTGACGCCCTGTCGGCCCTGATCATCCAGAACGAGATCCTGCCCTCCTTCCGCGAAGGCTATTTCGAGCGCGGCATCGAACAGGGCGTGGACGCCATCGACCGCCAGTTGCGGCTGGACCCGGCCGAGGCGCAGGCCCGCGCCGCGGCGGCGGAACGGCCCCGGTCCGAGGCGCCCATCGGCGTCGGCGTGGTGATCGCCGTGATCTTCATCCTGATGATTCTGGCCATGATCGGCGGCGCCGGAGGGCGGGGCCGCCGACGGCCAAGCGGGGTCGGTCCCATACTGCTCTGGGCCGCGGCCGAGGCGCTGAAAAGCAGCGGCCGCGGCGGCGGCGGCGGATTTGGCGGCGGCGGTTTCGGAGGCGGCGGCGGGAGTTTCGGCGGCGGGGGAGCATCCGGCGGATGGTGATCAAGCTGACTCCCCAGGTTCAGAGCCGTATCGGCGACGCGATCGCGGCGGCCGAGGCGAAGACCTCGGGCGAAATCTTCTGTGTTCTGGCGCGACAGGTTTCGTCCTATCGCGACATTTCGCTCGGCTGGGCGGCGGCCGCGGCCCTGTTGCTGCCGCTGGGTCTGATCCCGTTCGGCTTCGATCCGGCCTGGATTCCGGGACTGGGCGACGGCTGGCAGGCCGCCCATCTCTCTTCCACCGACGTCGTCGTGGGCCAGTCGCTGGCCGCCTACGCCCTGATCCAGTCGGCGGTTTTCGTCACCGTCTTCATGCTGACCTCGATCCCGGGCGTCCGGCGGATCGTCACGCCGCGCAGCGTCCGCCGGGCCCGGGTGCGCCGGGCGGCCATGGAGCAGTTTCTGGCCCACGGCCTGCACATCACGCGGGAGCGGACCGGCGTGCTCATCTTCGCCGCCCTCTCGGACCACCAGGTCGAGGTCGTCGCCGATGAGGGAATCTACAGCAAGGTCGACCACGCCGTCTGGGCCGACGCCGTCGAGGCGCTCGTCAAGGGGATGAAGAACAATGACCCGGCCGCCGGGTTCGAGACTGCGATCGGCCTGTGCGCCGACGTTCTGGCCGAACATTTTCCGCCCGGGCACTCAAATCCCAATGAGGTCGAGGATCGCCTGGTCCTGATCTGAACCAAGGTCGTCCTTCGCCGCTTTGGTGTCGTATTCCCCGTGGTATTGGCCTGACCGCCGCCCGGCCCCTTCCCAGGACGTCATGCCCCGTCTGCTGACCTACAATGTCCACCGCTGCGTCGGAGTCGATCGCAAGCTCGACCTGGCCCGTATCGTGGGCGTGATCGCCGAGCATGAGCCGGACATCGTCTGCCTGCAGGAGCTGGACGTCGGCCGGGCGCGCACGGGCTACGTCGATCAGGCCCAGGCGATCGCCGACGGCCTGGCCATGACCTTCCATTTCCACGCCGCCATGCGGGTTGAGGCCGAACAGTACGGCGACGCCGTCCTGACCCTGCGGCCCGAGCGACTGGTGAAGTCCGGCCCCCTGCCATCCATTCGAGGGGTGCCGGGTCTCGAGCCGCGCGGAGCCATCTGGGCGGCGATCGACTTCGACGGCGTCGAACTGAATGTCATCAACACCCACCTCGGCCTCGTACCCCGCGAACAGAGGCTGCAGGCGGCGGCGCTGGTCGGATCCGACTGGCTGGGCCATCCGGACTGTGTCGGGCCGACCCTGCTTACCGGCGACTTCAACGCGACCTCGGTCACCCGACCGTATCAGACGCTGGCCCGACGGCTGGCCGACTGTCAGCGCAGTCTCGGGCTGAAGCCGTCGGTCAAGACGTTTCCGTCCAGCTTTCCGGCCATCCGCATCGACCATTGCTTCACCAGTCCGGAGCTGAGGGTTACGGCGGTGAAGGCCCCCTTCTCTCCCCTGGCGAGAATGGCGTCGGACCATCTTCCGCTGATCGTCGATTTCGAGATCAGGGCTCCCTAGGGGCGGGCAGGGTGCGGTGCGACCGGCTGCGTCGCTTCCAGGGGCGGAAGGCGTCCCGCGTCGAGGTCGGATCGCCCAGCTGGAACTCCGCAATGATGCGCTCGACCCGCGAGGGCGGCTCCGCCCCGAGCACCTTCATCCGGCCGGTGTCGAACTGGTGGATCGCCTCGCCCACCGTTCCGGTGACGGCCTCGACCGCGCCGAAGGCCTCTCCGCCGATGCCGATCCAGTGGCCGATGGTGCGATGGCGAAACCGGCGAATGGCGTCCCGACCCGCAGCGTCCGCGGGCTCGGCCGCGATATCGCATTCGGTGTCGAAGCCGAACGACCGGTTGTTCAGATTGGTGGAGCCGATCCGCAGCACGGCGTCGTCATAGATCGAGACCTTGGCGTGGACGATGATCCGCTCGCCTTCGCGCGTGTGGGGGGTGAAGGCGAAGAAGCGATTGTGCCGGTCGGCCTGTTCCAGTCGGAACAGGACCTCGGACCGGGCCGTGTCCATGGTGATGCGATCGAACCAGCTCGGGCTGGTTCCGGTCGAGACCAGCACGATTTCAGGCCCGTCCGCATCCCCCAGCCGTGCGGCCAACGCCTCGGCGATGGCCGGCGAGGTGAAATACTGGTTCTCCATATAGATCAGGCGTTTGGCGCGCCGGATAGCGTCGAGGTGAAGGGCCTCGTTCTCGCGGACCTCGGCCCGCCCGGCCGCGGCCGGCTCGGTGCGGGCGATGGCCACAGGCGTCCCGTGCAGATCGGGCTCAAGACCGTCCGGCCAGGGATCGCCGTCGGCCTCGTCAGGGATGGTCCGCTCGCCCGTTGACCGGAACCAGCGTTCCCGCGCCAGGTCGCCCAACGCCCTCGCGGCGGCTCCGTCCATGACCGCCATCACCTCATGACGGGGCGGCGGGATCAGGCCCGACGGCTGACATCGACGCGGATCGCCGTCCAGATGTTCCTCGGAATCCCATCGATCGGTTGAGATGTCGCCACCGCCGCAGAAAGCCACGGCGTCGTCGATGATGATGACCTTCTGGTGGTGGCAGGCGCCGAAGGCCGGCGGCGGATCGAGCCGGAACTCCACCATCCGCTTGCGGAACCAGACCTGGGCCTTGTGGGGATAGAAACCTTGGGACGCGGCGATCAGAAGGGGCGATTTCCAGATCAGCAGCCGGACGTCCAGATCGGGATGGGCCTTCACCAGCATGCGAAGCTGGTGCCCGATCTGGGCCTGATGATCGTCAGGGGAGGTGTGGGGATCCAGCCGCGTACGAGGATCGAACTGCCAGCCCAGGATGACGACCGATCGCCGCGCCTTGCCCAGCGCCGACCGCAGGGCGTCAAAATAGGCCGCGTTTTCCATCAGAACGGCGAACCGGTCCGCCGTCTCGACCCGCCAACAATTGCGGCCGGGCGTCAGCAGGCTGTGGCTCTGGTCGTGCCCCGGTTCGTTCATGGCGCAGGTCTGGCCGATTCGCGTGACGGCGATGAGCGCCCCAAGCTCTACAGGACGCACGCCGACGACTTCCGTTCCATGGCGGGGCGCATCGGGTCAATGGTGACGCTTTGTTCATGTGGAGCAGGATTGTCCGAACGCGGTTTTGGGCGCATAAGAACCGCCGTCAGTCGGACAGGGGAGATCGGCGATGCAAGCGCTGATCGAGTTCATCGCAGGGTTCGTCGCCATGTTGGCCGCTGCGGCCCTGTCGCAGTTCGGCGTCGACCTTGACTCGCGTCAGACGCCCCAGCGTGAAATCCACCGCGTGCGTGATTGCGGCGACAGCCCGTCCGCCGCAGTGCTCGCCGCATCGACCGAGCGCAAGCAGGACTGCTGATCCGCAAGGATCGACTGTCCCCGGAATCATACAGCCTCGACTTTGCGCGCCGCGATTGACTCGTTAGGGTCGAAACGTCCTATCGCGCGTCAGCTGTCGACGCGCACCGTGACGAGATCGCCGCTCCATGAAATCACCCCGTCAACGGCCCGCGATGAACCTGACCGAACCGGAATCGGCGGCGCTGGTCGCCGAGCCGTTGCTGGAATCCGACGATCTGTCGCTCGCGGCCAAGGATCCGGCCGCCGGCGAGCGGCCCATGTCCGAACGCCGACGGCGCCGCCTTGCCGATGAGCAGCGTCGCGCAGAGGAACGGGCGCTGGCCGAAGCCGGGCGTGCCGCGCCGCCCCCGGCCGTCACGCCCGAGCTCGCGGTATCAGCGGATGCGCCGCCGGTTGCCTATGAGCCGACCCCTGCCCCGGTTCGAACCCGGGGCCGAGAGAATTCTCCTCCCTCCGGCCGTCACGCCTATGTGGTCGCCGGCGTCGCCTCGGCGCTCTGGGTCGGCGGCGTGGCCGCATGGCTCGCCTTCGAAGTGGGTTCGGGGGCCGTCGAGCTGGAGCCGCTGCGGCTGGCCGTCTATGCGCTGATCGCGCTTGCGCCTGCGGGCATGGCCATCATGCTGGCCCACGCCGTGCGCCAGGGCGCCGGGCTTGCGGTGGAGACCCGTCGCGCCCGCGAACTGGCCGAGGCCCTGATCGCCCCGACCGCTCTGGCGGCCCAGCAGACCGGAGACGTTCTGCACTCGCTGCGCAACGATATCGACCAGGCGTCTCTGGCGGCCGAACGCGCCCGCAACGACATGGCCCTGCTGCGGGAGGCCCTGTCGCAGGAGACGACCCGGCTGAACGAGGCCGCCGAGACCGCCGGACGCACTGCGCGCCGCCTCGCTGAACAATTGGGCGACGAGCGTGGGAAGATGCAGGATCTGGCCAAACAGATGGACAGTCAGGCTTCCGGCGTGATCGACGCCGTCGAGCGGCAGTCCCGGATGGTGGTGGACGCGTCCGACCTGGCCCAGACCCAGCTTCGGGAGGCCGAAGCCGCCCTGGCCGCCCGCGCCGCCGACCTTGCCGCCGCCGCCAGCGAAGCCCAGGACGCCGCCCGCGTCGCCGCCGACGACCTCGCGCGTCAGACCCTGCGGCTCGAGAACGCGGGATCCGGCGTCGCAGAGCAGATCCAGTCGGTCGAGGAAGGCCTGGGCCAGCAGCGCGCCGCCCTGGTCACCGCCGCCTATGCCCTGCGCACCGACCAGGAAGACTTTTCGGCCCAGGTCGAGAGCCAGCGCGCCCAGTTGAGCGAGCAGCTGTCCGCGACCCGGAGCGCCGCTGGAGAGCTCGGCGAGACCTCGACCCGGACAACCGAGACCATCAAGGATCTGGTCGAGGCCGCGACCGACCAGTTCCGGGCCCTGGTTGAAATGTCCCAGCGCGAGGCCGACGGCTTCGACGCGGCGACGAAACTCGCGCTCGACCGGTTCGAGGCCCTGGCGGCCGAGGCCCGCGACGCCCTCGTCGAGGAAACCCGGTCCGCGCTGTCGGCGCTGCAAGCCACGGCGGAGGAATCGCGCGAGGCCGCGAGCCAGGCGGCCGAGCAGGCCCAGGTTCGCGCCGATCGACTGGGCGAGGCGCTGTTTGAGGCGGCGCAGAAGGCCGATCAGGCGGCGGACGCCCGCGTCGACACAGCCCGCAAGATCGTCATCCAGACCAGCGAGCTGGTCGATGAGGCCGGGGATCGGGCGCTTGAACGCCTTGAATCGACGGTCGAACGGATGAACGCCGCCCTCGCCCAGATCGACGAGACCATCGGCGATCTGGATGAACGCGCCGCCCGCCTGCCCGAGGAGGCCCAGAAGCGGGTTGAGGCCGTCCGGGCCTCGGTCGAGGAAGGTCTGACCGCCCTGGCCGCCGCCTCGCAGAAGGCCGCCGCTGACACAGAGGCGCTGGACGCCGGCTTCCAGGAGCGGGTGCGGCGCAACTACGACATGCTGACCGAGGCCGTCCGGCTGATGGGGGTCGTATCGGGCGACACGCCGGCGCTGCGGCGGCGCGAGCCGGTCCCCGCGTCTGCGCCGGGTCCCGTCGAGGCCGACAGCGGACGGGCCCGGCCTGTCAGGGGAGAGGAGCCGCGCGCCTTCGGGCTGCGGGGACGGTTGAAGCTGGAGCCCATGCCCGGATCGGGCGCGCCCGTGAGCGATCGGCTGGACTGGAATGATCTGGTCGATGACGGCCCCGGCGAGGCGCCGCTGGATCTCGATACGCCTGTCATGCCGGCCGAGGCCGCGGAGGCGCTGGAAGAGCGGATCACCGCCGCGATCCGGCGTATGGGCGTGGATCCGAACGCCCTCCTGCCCCGCTCCCGGGTCGAGGAAGCGGCGCAGGCGGTGGCCGAGCGGGATCCGGACCGGGCCCGCCAGATCGTGCGACGGGTGGCGCCGGCGGCGGTCCGCAGCGTCTCGCGCCGCGTGCTGACCGACCCCGACCTGCGAGCGGACGCGGAAGCCTATGTCCGCGGCTTCTCGCGCGATCTCGCCACCCGCGCCGGAGCCAACGACGGGCCCGGCATCCTGGGGCGTCTGACCTCGGACGGCGGACGGGCGTTCATGCTGCTGGATGCGGCCGTGGGCGATCTCGCCTGACGCGGGAATTTCACCCCCGCCGGAGCCCTCCATGGCGATTGCGCCTTGACGTCGGGGTCCGGGTGACGACACCGTGCCGGTCAGTGTCACGCTTCTGTCATATACAGGCCGGTCATGCTTGAACCTAAGGACGAGGCCGCCCCGGACTTCCGGCCGGCGCTCGTCATTTGCGCCTGGGACGTCGATGAAACGGGCTGGGACCCGGTCGAGGATCTGTCCGGCGCGCCCTGGAACCCGGTCGGCGCCCGGACCGTGGCGGTGGCCGCAGGCGAGCCCGAGGCGCTGGCGGCCGTTCTGTCCGCCCATCTCGAAGACCGAAGCTGCCGGGGCCTGCTGCTGGTCGGACGCACGCGGCGCAGCGACGCCTTCCGGCTACAGATCCGGGCCGAAAACCGGTCCCTGGACGGCGGTCGGCTGGACGTCGTGGGGCCAGGCATGGCGAGGGCGACCGCGCCGGTCGCCGACATCGTTCGGTCGCTGAACGAGGCCGGCCTGGCCGCCGAGGCCAGTTCCGAATCCGAGGAGGATGTCGGCAGCTATCTGCTGTACCGCATCCTGTCCGGCCTGCCGGACGGTCCGGATACGCCGTCGATCGGGCTGTTGCGCGCACCCGAGCGTGAGACGGACGCGGCGGTTCAGCGGGCGGTCAAGGCCGCGGCCCAGGCCATGGCGCATCACCTGCCGCCCCTGCCCCGCTCCCGCGCCAACTGATCGCGCAGGGGGATGGCGGCCAGAAGGCCCGCGCCGGCCAGCGCCGCCATGGCCCAGTAGCCGCCCGCGCCAAAGCGATCGTACAGGGGGCCCGACACGGCCGTCGCCAGGCCGATCAACACCCCGGCGGACAGGACCGAACTGAGCATCTGCGCCGCCGTATGGGTGTCCGGCGGCGAGAGGCGTTCGACCAGTTGCACCCCCGCAAGGAAGGTGGCGGCGAACGTCAGGGCGTGCAGGGCCTGCAAGGGCCAGAGCAACCAGAGGGGCGGCGCCAGCGCCATGACGCCCCAGCGCAGGATGGCGGCGGCCGAGCCGACCATCAGCAGGCTCCAGGGGCCTATGCCGACCCGACGCCGCCACGGCTCGAAGAACCACATCAATGCGATCTCGACCACGACGCCGAAGGCCCAGAGCTGGCCGGTGACGGCCTCGCTGATGCCTTGCGCCTTCCACAGGATGGCGGAGAAGCCGTACTGGAAGGCATGGGCGGCCTGGACCGCGCCGACGGCGAAGATCGTCGTCAGAAAGACGGGATCGCCCAGCAACCGGCCCAGTCCCCGGAAGCGCTCCCGGCCCAGGATCGGCGCGCCGTCGGCCACGGGTTCGGGCGGCAGGGCCAGGATGGCGGCGGCGGTGAAGCCCAGGGACGCGACCACGATCCAGACGATGATCCCGTCGACCGAGGTCGCCAGCAGGAGCAGGCCCATGCCGATATTGGCGACCACGAAGGCGGCGGAGCCTACCCCTCGGGGCAGGGCGAAGGTGAAGCCGAGGCGCGACGCGAGGCGCAGGGTCATCACATCGGTCAGGGGCACGAGCACCCCCATGGCCGTCGCCCCGATGAACCAGCCGGCGGCGCGCAGGGCGAAGCCGTCGGCGAGGCCCGCGAGGCCGTAGCCCAGCGCCATGACCAGGCCGAGCAGCGCGATCGGCGTGCGCCTGAGCCGGAAGCCGTCGGCCCAGACGGCCAGCAGGGGTCCGGTGACGATTCGCGCCAGCATCGGCGCCGCCAGCACGGTTCCGATCTGGGCCCCGCTCAACCCCTGCGCGCTCAGCCACAGCCCTGCAAACGGAAGGCTCACGCCGGTGGCGCCAAAGAGCAACACATACTGCAGGGCCATGCGCTGGGCGGCGTTCATGGTGGCGGAATAGCAGACGCACGGGATTCTGTCGGCTAGCGTCCGGGGATGAACGCGACTCGCAATCTGGCGGCCTTCGCGGCGCTGAACGGAGCGCTCGCCGTCCTGATCGGGGCGTTCGCGGCGCATGGCGCGGGACCGCAGGTCAAGACCCTGCTGACCACGGGCGGCCACTACCAGATGGTCCATGCCGTGCTGGCCCTGGTCTGCGCCGTCTGGCCGGGCCGCGACCGGCTGGTCGTCCTGGCCGGATGGCTGTCGGCGGTCGGGGGCCTGGTGTTTTGCCTCGCCCTCTCAGCCGTCGCCCTGTTAAGCCTGACGGCGATGGGTGCAATCGCACCGATCGGCGGCCTGCTGATGATCGCGGCTTGGCTTTTGCTGTTCATTGCCGCATTGCGGTCACAATCAACACCCGCCTGACGGCGCAAACGAAACCGATTACCCGTATGGCCTTCCCTGCGCCCGAAACTCCCCGTCGCGACCTGTTCCCGGAAATCGAGCCCTATGCGACCGGCTTCATGCCGACCGGCGGGGTGCACGAGATCTACTATGAGGAATGCGGCAACCCGCAGGGCCTTCCGGTCGTCGTGTTGCACGGCGGACCCGGCGGCGCGGTCAATCCGGGCATGCGGCGCTATTTCGATCCGGCGAAATACCGGATCGTGCTGTTCGACCAGCGCGGCTGCGGCAAGAGCCGGCCCAATGCGTCGCTGGAGGACAACACCACCTGGACGCTGATCGAGGACATCGAGCGCCTTCGCGAGCTGCTCGGCATCGACAAATGGGTCGTGTTCGGCGGCAGCTGGGGTTCGACCCTGTCCATGGCCTACGCCATCACCCATCCCGAGCGGGCCGAGGCGCTGGTGCTGCGCGGCATCTTCCTGCTGACCAAGCCGGAACTGCACTGGTTCTATCAGGATGGCGCTTCGAACATCTTCCCGGACGCCTGGGAGAGGTTCCTCGCGCCGATCCCCGAGGATGAGCGCCACGACCTTATGGGCGCCTACTACAAGCGGCTGATCGGCGACGACAGGGCGGAGCGCGAGCGCTGCGCCGTCGCCTGGTCGAGCTGGGAAGGCGAGACCGTCAGCGTCGAGGGTCCCGACGCACGGCCGGACAAGTTCGCCGAGCCCGAGTTCGCCGTCGCCTTCGCCCGTATCGAATGCTGGTACTTCATGAACGGCGGCTTCTTCCCCGAAGAGGGATGGCTGCTGAAGAACATCAGCCGGATCAAACACATCCCCTGCTGGATCGCCCAGGGCCGCTTCGACGTGGTGACGCCGATCACCAGCGCATGGTCGCTGCACCGGGCCTGGCCCGAGGCGAAGCTGGACATCATCAAGGACGCCGGCCACGCCTCCAGCGAGCCCGGCATCGTCGACAGTCTGGTGCGGGCCACGGACTGGGCCGCCTCCCTCTGAGCCGACAGACGGACGGGGTCGAGAAGACACCCTCCGCACCGGAAAAATGCGACGGCTGATTCCGCGCAGGCCCGCCGACCGGGGCATTCTGTTCTACCGCGCCTGACGGCGGCGCGGGCGGCATGTTCAAGGCTGTCAAAGACCGGCCCGGCGGGCGTTTGTCCAGTATGCAGATCGCTACGTCAGAACCGGTCGCATCGCGGTTTCGCGGCTGGTTCAGGCGGCGACGGTTGGGGCGGGAAGGTCGGAATCGGGACCGGCAGGGGCGAGAAGATACGGGGCGAGAAGACACTGTTTGAGGACAGGTCGAAACGTACCGATCACTTCGGGCTGGTCTTCCTGACCAGTTCGGAAAGCTGGAAGCCGATGCGGCGGGCCTCGCGTTCCTCGGGCTTCTTGCGGGCGTCGAGCAGGACATTGATCTGGCCATAGTGCTGGATCAGACGCACCGGCTTGCCGTCCGAGTTCTTGCCGAGAAACATGATGAAGTCCGGCCCCCAGAAGCCGAGGTCCTCGATCGACATGGTGCCGTCGCCGGGCAGGCCGACGATGCGGGCGCCGATCTCGTCGTCCTTGTCGAGCCCCTTCTCGAAATCCTCGATCAGCTTGGACAGGCGGACGAAGGCCCATTCCGCGGGGTTCTCGCGCATCTGCACCCCGTCCATCAGGGCGGCGGTGCGCTCCGGCGTCGTCGCGGGCAGGCCGGGCTTCGGGCAGGGCTTGTCGCCCCAGTCGGGCACGAAGGCAGGCGGGGCGTCGGGGGTCGGTTCGGGCTTGTCTGTCATACCCGCACCGTAACGCCCCCTCCCCGCTATGGGGAGGGAGAAGCGGCGGCGTCCTAGAACAACCCATGCCCCTTGGGCAGTTCGGCGTAGCGGTGAACGCGCGTGGACAGGATCAGGCCGAAGCCGAACATGACGGTCATCATGGACGATCCGCCATGGGACAGCAGGGGCATCGGCACACCGACGACCGGCGCCAGACCCATGACCATGGCGCCGTTGATGAGGACAAACAGGGCGAAGAAGGCGGTCATTCCGGCGGCGGCGATGCGGCCGAAATGGCTGTGGGCCAGGGACGCGATGCGCAGGGCGATCAGGATGATGGCGATGTAGCAGGCCAGGACTGCGAACGAGCCGACGAAGCCGAACTCCTCCGCCACCGTAGAGAAGATGAAGTCCGTATGCCGTTCCGGCAGGAACTCCAGCTGGCTCTGGCTGCCCAGCCCGTAACCCTTGCCCAGCACGCCGCCCGACCCGAGGGCGATCTTGGACTGGATGATATTGTAACCCGTGCCGGACGGGTCGGACTCGGGGCTGAGGAAGGTCAGCACGCGGTTCCGCTGGTATTCCTTCATGCCGAACATGACGAAGGGCGGGATGATGGCCGCGGCGGCGATGGCGCCGGCGGCGATAACCCGCCAGCTGAGCCCGGCCACGACCATGACGGCGCCCCCGGTCAGGCCGATGATCATGGCCGATCCGAGGTCGGGCTGCTTGGCCACCAGGATGAAGGGCACGCCGATCAGGGCCGCCGGAAACAGCAGCTTCCAGGACCAACGGGCCTCCTGCGCCGTATGGCTGTGGTACCAGCGCGCCAGGGCCAGGACCAGGCCGAGCTTCATGAACTCCGCCGGCTGGATGCGGATGAAGCCGAGATTCAGCCAGTTTCTGGCGCCGCCCGCCACATAGCCGAGCGGGGTGAATTCTATCATCAGAACCAGCAGGAGCAGGAAGCCGTAGAGCGGATAGGCTCCGCGGAACCACCATTTCGGATGCACCATGGCCAGTACGAGCATGACCACGAGCAAGGCGCCGAAGCGGATGGCGTGATTAAGGGCCCATGGCCGCCACTCCCCGCCCGCGATCGAATAGAGCATGGCGGTGCCGACAAAGGCGACCACACACAGCAGGCCGACCAGACGCCAGTCCAGTTCGGTGATCTTGGTCGAGAGGCGGTCGCGTTCGCCGGGACGGGTCAGGGCGGAGGCGGTCATTGGGGCGGCTCCGCCAGATAGGGGCGCGGTCCGCTGGTCGCGGTCGGGGCGCGGCGCGGCGCCGGAGCCGCCACTTCGTCGGCTGCGGCGCCCGTGACCTCGCCGCCG
>NZ_BSOY01000046.1 GCF_030160755.1 Brevundimonas denitrificans
GCCCGGCTGCAGCTCGCGGCCTTCGGCGCCCCCCTGCTGGCGGGCGAGCCGACCAACGCCACCCGCGGGTCGCCCGCGGCCGACGACGTGATGGGCGAAGGCCGGCTGGCCGATGTCGGCAAGCTGCGCGCCCTGCCCGCCCTGCCCGGTTCGAAGCTGGAGCTGGAGACACTGAAGACCCGCTATCCCGACGCCCTCGTCCGGATCGGTCCCGAGGCGACCGAACACGCCGTGCGCGCCGTCGACGCCGAGGCCCTGTCGCGGGCGCGGTTCGTGGTCTTCTCGACCCACGGCCTCATGGCCGGCTCCGCCGCCGCCGAGCCGGGACTGGTCATGACCCCGCCCGACCAGGCCACCGAGGCCGACGACGGCTACCTCAGCGCCTCCGAGGCGGCCCAGCTGCGCCTCAATGCCGAGTTCGTGGTCCTGTCAGCCTGCAACACTGCGGCCTCGGACGGGCGGCCCGGCGGCGAGGGCCTGTCCGGGCTGGCGAGGGCCTTCTTCTACGCCGGCGCCCGGTCGGTGATGGTCTCCCACTGGGAGGTGTCGGACGCCGCAACGACGACCCTGATCACCTCCGCCTTCGCCGATCTCGACGACAGCCGCGCGGGCGATCCCGGCGTCCGCGCCCGGGCGTTGCAGGCCGGCATCCGCGCCGTCCGCGCCGAGCGTCGCTGGGCGCACCCAGCCTATTGGGCGGCCTTCACGCTGGTGGGCGAGCCGGGCTAAGCCCCCGCCTTCTCCGCGAAACTGAGCGCGCCCGCCGCCAGCATCGGCACCTGCGCCGCCATGGTCCGGGCATGGGCCGAGGCCGCCGTGCCGTCGCGAACGCGTCCGGCTATGCCCTGACAGATGGCGGCCAAGCGGAACAGATTATAGGCGAACAGCCAGTCGAGATTGGCGGGCGTCGTCCCGGTCAGCCGGGCGTAGCGATCCACCGTCTCGGCCACCGACGGAATGCCCAGGGCTTCGATATCGGCGCCGGCCAGACCATTGCGCGCCGTCGCCGGGATGACCCAGGCGATCAGCAGATAGGAAAAGTCCGCCATCGGATCACCCAGCGTCGACAGCTCCCAGTCCAGCACGGCGCGGACCTGCGGCCCGTCCGGCGCGAGGATCAGATTGTCCAGCCGGAAGTCGCCGTGGACGATCCGCGTCGGCCCGTCGGGCGGCAGGGTGGCCGGAAGGAATTCGATCAGCCGGTCCATGGCCGGGATCGGATCGATCTCCGAGGCCCGGTACTGTTTGGTCCAGCGTCCGACCTGACGCTCGAAATAGTTGCCGGGCCGGCCGTAGTCGCCGAGGCCGATGGCGACCGGGTCGAAGGCGTGCAGGGCGGCCAGGGTATCGACCTGGGAATCATAGATGGCGCGGCGCTGGGCCGGCTCCATGCCCGGCAGTTTCAGGTCCCACAGGACCCGGCCCTCGACCTTGTCCATGACGTAGAACATCGAGCCGATGACCGCATCGTCCGTGCACAGGGCATAAGGCCGGGCGACCGGATAGTGCTGTTTATGCAGGGCCGAGATGACGGTGAATTCGCGGTCCACGGCATGGGCGCTGGGCAGCAGCGTCCCCGGCGGTTTGCGGCGGAGGACGTAGGCGTGTCCCGGCGTGACCAGCTCATAGGTGGGGTTCGACTGGCCGCCCTTGAACTGGCGCACCGTCAGCGGTCCGGCATAGCCCTCGACATGGGCCGTCAGCCAGCGATCCAGGGCCGCCTCGTCGAGCGCATAGCGGGGGTCCACCTCACGGGTGCCGGAGAAGGTGGCCTGAGCATCTGCGTTTTGGGCGTCTTCGGGGGCGGTCTGGGTCATGCGTCTTCCGGGTGAGCGGCGATGATGGCCGCGCGCACCGCGCCGCGCCAGCCCTTGAGCAGACGCGCGCGCTCGTCCGCCGCCATGCGGGGCGTCCAGCGCGCCGGGGCCTCGACCGGATGGTCCTCCAGGTCGTCGATCAGGCCGACGCCCAGGGCCGCCAGCTTGGCCGCGCCCAGCGCAGTCATCTCCTGGAAGGCCGGGCGCTCGACCACGACGTCGCAAATGTCGGCCACGAACTGCATGGCGAAGGCGTTCGCGGTGACGCCGCCGTCGACCTTGAGCACCTTCAACTTCGGCGCCCCGTCCTTCGCCAGGGCGTCGAGCAGGTCGCGGGTCTGGTAGGCCAGCGATTCCAGCGCCGCCCGCACCATCTGGGCCGGGCCGCTGTCCCGGGTCAGGCCGACGATGGTCCCACGCGCCTCCGGCTCCCACCAAGGCGCGCCGAGCCCGGTGAAGCCGGGGACCAGATAGACGCCGCCATTGTCCTTCAGCCCCTGGGCCATGGCCTCGGACTGGCGCGACTCGGTGATCACCTTCAGCCCGTCGCGCAGCCACTGGATCGCGGAGCCGGCGGAGAAGATCGAGCCCTCGAGCGCCCAGGCGATCTGTCCGTCGGCGGCGTAGCCGAGGGTGCCGAGCAGCCGGCTCGCGGAGGCGACCGGCTTGCTCCCGACATTGGCGACGAGGAAGGCGCCGGTGCCGTAGGTGATCTTGGCGTCCCCGGCCTTGAGCGCTCCGTGTCCGACCAGCGCCGCCTGCTGATCCCCCGCCGCACCGTGGATCGGCAGGGCCGCCCCGAACAAGGAAGGATCGCAGTCGCCGAGATGATCCGCGCAGCCGCGAATCTCCGGCAGGACCGACATCGGGACCTTGAACAGGTCCGCGAGATCGGACCGCCACGTGCGGGTCGCCAGGTCCATCAGCGACGTTCGGCTGGCGTTGGTGGCGTCGGTGACGTGGCTGGCGCCGCCGGTCAGCTTCCAGATCAGCCAGCACTCGATCGTGCCGACCTTGACCTCGCCCGCCCCGGCCCGGGCCCGGGCGCCGGGCACGGCGTCCAGCAGCCAGGCGAATTTCGACGCTGAGAAATAGGGATCGAGGATCAGGCCGGTCGCCGCCTGCACCATTGGCTCATGGCCGGCGGCGGCCAGTTTCCCGCTCACATCCGCCGTGCGCCGGTCCTGCCAGACAATGGCGCGGTGCAGCGGCTCGCCCGTCGCGGCGTCCCACAACACGGAGGTCTCGCGCTGGTTGGTGATGCCGATGGCGACGAACCGGCCGACGCCCCCGGCCTTGCGGATCACTTCACGGCAGGTCTGCAGGGTCGCGGCCCAGATCTCGGCGGCGTCATGCTCGACCCAGCCGGGGTGCGGAAAATGCTGTTCCAGCTCGATCTGGCTGACGGCGACGGGCCGCAGCCCTCCCTCGGGCGCGGCCTCGAAGGCGATGGCGCGGGTCGAGGTCGTGCCCTGGTCGATGGCGAGGATCAGAGACTTCATCCGGGCACCTTACGCGGATCAAGGCGATGCGGTTAAGTGGCCGGATGCATATCGCCTCCTTCGCCGGCGTCCAGGACGCCGCCCGCCAGATCGCCGGCCACGCCGTCCGCACCCCCCTGATCGAGAGCCCTGCCCTGAACGAACGGCTCGGCGGGCGGGTGCTGATGAAGGCGGAGAACCTGCAGCTGGCCGGGGCCTTCAAATTCCGCGGGGCGTACAACCGCATCAGCCGCCTGACGCCCGACGAGCTCAAACGCGGGGTCGTGGCCTATTCCTCGGGCAACCACGCCCAGGCCGTGGCCGCGGCGGCCCGCATGGTCGGGACCCACGCCATCATCGTCATGCCGGCCGACAGCCCCCGGGTGAAGGTCGAGGGCGTCATCGCCTTCGGGGGCGAGGTGCGGATGTACGATCGCTACACCGAAAGCCGCGAAGCCATCGGCGAGGAGATCGCGGCGTCGAAGGGCTCGATCCTCGTCCGCCCGTTCGACGACCCCTATGTCATCGAGGGCCAGGGCACGATCGGGCTGGAGATCATCGACCAGGCCAAGGCCGTCGGCGCCGCCCCGCTGGACCAGCTGGTCTGCGGCGCCTCGGGCGGGGGACTGATCGCCGGGATCAATCTGTCGATGGCGGCCCTGTCGCCGCACACGCCGGTGATCGCGGTCGAGCCGAAGCACTACAACGACATGCAGCTGTCGATCGCGGCGGGCGAGCGGCTGACCCATCCGCCGGCGCCCGGCACCATCTGCGACGCCCTGATGACCGACCGTCCGGGCGAGCTGACATTCCCGATCAACCGCCGCGTCGACCGGGTCGAGACCGTCTCGGACGCCGAGGTGGCGGCGGCGGTCGCCTATGCCTTCAAGGTGCTGAAACTGGTGGTCGAGCCCGGCGGGGCCGTGTCGCTGGCGGCCGTGCTGGCCGGCAAGGTCAGGACGGCGGGCCTGACCACCGCCGTGGTGCTGTCCGGCGGCAATGTCGACCCGGCCCTGTTCGCCGCCATCATCGAAGACCGTTTCACGCCCATCCCCTGAAGGAACCGACCGCATGAGCCGCACCGAACGCAAGGGCGCCCCGACCCCCGTCGCCGACCTGCCCGGACTGATCGGTCAGGAGATCGGCGTCAGCCGCTGGATCACCGTCGACCAGGCCCGCATCGACGCCTTCGCCGAGATCACCGAGGACCGGCAGTTCATCCATATCGATCCGGTGGCGGCGGCTGCGACCCCGTTCGGCGGCACCATCGCCCACGGCTTCCTGACCCTCAGCCTGCTGTCGGCCATGACCTATGACGCCGTGCCGCCGCTGGAAGGGGCGGTGATGGGGGTCAACTACGGCTTCGACAAACTGCGCTTCCTCGCCCCCGTGCCCGCGGGCTCGAAGGTCCGGGGCCGGTTCAAGTTGCTGTCCGCCGACGACAAGGGCGGCGGCCGCTGGCTGCTCAAGCATGAGGTCACGGTCGAGATCGAGGGGGCGGAGAAGCCGGCCCTGATCGCGGAATGGCTGGGGATGCAGGTGGTGGGTCAAGCTTGATCCCAGTTATTCCGGCGCACGCCGGAAACTGTGAACCTGACGCAGAGACCCAAGGCTCATCACAAAGCACACCAAGGGTCACGAAGGACACAAAGGAATCGGAGCCAGGCGCTGGCCCCTTTGCGCCCTTTGTGAATTCTTCTTCGTGCCCTTTGTGACGAACCTCGGGACCGCTGGGCCAGGCCGGGAAGCCCGGCTTTCGCCGGGATGTGCGGAGAGAAGGTCACCCCTCCCCCAGACACCTCAGCGCCACTTCCAGGTTCCGCAACCCGTCCTCGCCCGTGACCGCCGGCGGCTCGCCCGTTCGGATCGCGTGGGCGAAGGCCTCCAGCTCCTTCTTCAGCGGCTCGGCGGGCCAGCTGTTGACGGCGCGGGTCTGATAGGAGCCGTCGGCCTGCTGGCCGAAATACTCCGTGACCTGACGGGTGATCAGGTCGGCCACCACGAACCGGTTCATGGTGGCGACCTGCAGGGTGCGGACCTTGTAGGGCGTAACCCAGTTGGTGGTGATGTGGGCGATGGTCCCGTTGGCCAGGCGGAACTGCAGCAGGGCCGTGTCCTCGCGCTCGGCCTTGGTGCGGGCGAGCTGGGGCTGGACCTCGACGATCTCGGACTCCGTCAGATGGCGGATGATGTCGATGTCATGCACCGCCAGATCGATGACCACCCCCACCTCGCCCATGCGCGGCGGGAAGGGGCCGACGCGAGTGATCTGGATCGAAATGACGTCGTCGCCGTCGATGGCGCGTTTGACCGCCTCGACCGCAGGATTGAAGCGTTCGACCTGGCCGACCATCAGCACGCGGTTATTGGCCTTCGCCGCGTCGATCATCCGCTGGGCGTCGGCGACGGTGGCGGCGATCGGCTTTTCGACCAGGACATGGACCCCGGCCTCCAGCAGGGCGACGCCCAGCTCGGCGTGGTGCCGGTTCGGCGTCGCCACCACGGCGGCGTCGAGGCCGGCGGCGACGAAATCGGCGGCCGTGGTGAAGGCCGCGGCGTCATACAGGCCGGCGACGCCCTCGGCCGTCGCGGCGTCCGGATCGAAGACGGCGGTCAGGTCGAAGTCGCGGATGTCGGACAGGACGCGGGCGTGGTTGCGCCCCATGACGCCGACGCCGGCGACGCCGACCTTGAGCGGGGGAAGGTGTTGGGTCATCCGGCGACCTTACCGGAAGCTGGCGACCGCCGCGATGATCGTATCCTGCGTCGACTCGTCGAGATCGGAATGCATCGGCAGGCTGATGACGCGCTGCATCAGCCGTTCCGTCACCGGCAGGCCCTGCGGCCCGCGCGGATACATGTCGTAGGCCGGCTGCAGGTGCAGCGGGATCGGATAGTAGACGGCGGTGGGCACGCCCTGGGTCTTCAGGTGCGCGGCCAGGCCGTCCCGGTCCTCGTGCTCGATGGTGTACTGGGCCCAGTTGGAGACGTTGCCCGCCGGCACGTCCGGCACGGCGGCGACGTGAGGGCGCAGGCCTTCATTGTAGCGGGCCGCGATCCGGTTGCGCCATTCGATCTCGTCGCCGAACACCTTCAGCTTCTCGATCAGGACAGCGGCCTGGATGGTGTCCAGCCGGCTGTTCCGGCCGATGCGCATGTTCAGGTATTTGGGGTCATGCTCGAAGGTTCGGTCCTTCAGATCGGAGGCGGTCGCCTTGCCGTGGACGCGGAGCGACTCGATCATCTGGGCCAGGTCGCTGTCGTTGGTCAGCACCGCCCCGCCGTCGCCGTAGCAACCCAGCGGCTTGGCCGGAAAGAAGCTGGTCGTGGTGATGTCGGCCCATTTCAGCGGATGTTCGCCGTTGATGGTGCAGCCGAAGCCCTGGGCCGAGTCCGCGATCAGCTTGAGCCCGTGTTTGTCGCAGATCGCCTTGATGGCGGGATAGTCGGCGGGCTGGCCGAACAGGTCGACGGCGATGACCACGCGCGGCTTCAGCCGGCCTTCCTTGATCGTCGCCTCGATGGCGGCCTCAAGGTGGCCGGGATCCATGTTGTAGGTCGTGGCGTCCACATCGACGAAGACAGGCTCGGCGTCGAACCACGGCACGATCTCGGCGGTGGCCGCGAAGGTGAAGCTGGGCGTGAACACCGCGTCCCCGCGACCGATGCCCCAGGCCATCAGCGGCAGGGCCAGGGCGTCGGTGCCATTGGCGCAGCCCAGCGCGTGTTTCGCCTGTCCGAAGGCGGCCAGATCGGCCTCGAACTGGCGCACCTGCGGGCCCATGACCCAGGCGCCCTCGACGACGGCAGCCTGCACGGCGGCCTCGATCTTGCCGTTCAGGCGGAGGCGCTGGGCCTGCAGGTCGATGAAGGAAATGCTCATGGCAGGACGATCTCCGGGCGCGCGGATGATGCAGGGCGCGTTCAGCGCCGCTGCGGTTGCGGCCTCCTACCAAATCGGCCGCCCTAAAGCCAAATCCGGACCCGTCACTTCGCGTGACGGGTTGCAACGACCGTGTACGGCGCCGTATGCCCGGCAATCATGAATTCTGGCGTACCCGCCGTCTTCCTCGATCGCGACGGCGTGCTGATCGAGGACACTGGCTATCCCCACCTGGAAGAGCAGCTGCGTCTCGTGTCCGGCGCGGCCGAGGCCGTGCGGCATCTGAACCAGCTAGGCTATCTGTGCGTCATCGTGACCAATCAGTCGGGCGTCGCGCGCGGCCTGTTCAGCGAAGACCAGATGAAGGCCTTCAACACCCTGATCGTTCGCAAACTGGCGGCCCAGAGGGCGGTGATCGGCGCCGTCTACGCCTGCCCCTTCCACAGCGAGGGCCGGGTCGAGGCTTATATCCATCCCGACCATCCGGACCGGAAACCCAACCCCGGCATGATCCTGCGGGCCATAGCCGACCACAATATCGATCCGCTGAAGAGTTTCATGATCGGCGACCAGCCGTCGGACATGGAGGCCGCCCGTCGCGCCGGGGTGCCGGGCTTCCGCTTCGAAGGCGGCGACCTGTGCGAATTCGTCCGGGAACTGCTGGGTCACTGACGCGCTGACACCGGCTGTCAGTTTGCGTCGGGTGGGAATTCCCCGACTCATGAAATAGGCTGGGCCGTCAGCCTCCGGAGCCATCCATGACCCAGACCTTCGCCGAGCGCCGCTGGTCCAGTGCCGACGGGCTGAGCCTGTTCGCCCGCGACTACGCCGCCGCGTCCGGCACGGCGAAACTGCCGGTCATCGCCATCCACGGCCTGACCCGCAACTCGGCCGATTTCGACGCCATCGCGCCCCAGATCGCCCAGAGCGGCCGGCGGGTGCTGGCCGTGGACATCCGCGGTCGCGGCCAGTCCGACCGGGCCCCGGATCCGATGACCTACCAGCCCGCGACCTACGCCCAGGACGTCCTGGCCCTGATGCGCGACCTCGGCATCGAGCGAGCGGTCTTCCTCGGCACCTCCATGGGCGGTCTGATCACCATGGCCCTGGCCGCCATCCGGTCGAAGGTCATCGCCGCCGCCATCATCAACGACGTCGGCCCCGAGGTCTCCCCCGTCGGCCTGGCCCGGATCGCCGCCTATGCCGGCCAGGCTGTTGAGATCAACAACTGGGCGGACGCGGCCGCCTATGTCCGAAAGCTCAACGAAGTCGCCCTGCCCCATTATTCGGACGCCGACTGGGACGCCTTCGCCCGTCGCACCTTCCGCATGGGCACCGAGGGCACGCCGGTGCCGGACTATGACCCGGACATCATGGCCCCGATCCGGGCGGCCGGATCGAAAGCCCTGGTCCCCAATCTGTGGCCCTTCTTCACCCGGCTGGCGAAGGGCCGACCGACCCTGCTGGTGCGCGGCGAGACCTCCGACCTGCTCAGCCCCGAAATCGCGGCGAAGATGCGCAAACGGGCCGCGAAAATGGATTTCGTCGAGGTCCCCGGCATCGGCCACGCCCCGATGCTGGACGAGCCCGAGGCCAAGGCGGCGATCTTTCCGTTTTTGAGCGAGCTGCCGTAGCGACGTGGCCAGTGGTTAGTGGTTAGGGATCCCGCTCCACCGACGGCGGAAGGGCGACAGCGTCGGCGCGGCTACGCATGCGGTGGCCAGCCACCAGCCACCAGCCACTAGCCACTAGCTACTCCCTCACTCCGGAACGTTCGCTTCCAGCTCGTCCAGCCACACCCTTGCCGTAGCGTCCGACGGAGCCCGCCAGTCGCCGCGTGGCGACAACGAACCGCCGGTGACCACCTTGGGCCCGTTCGGCAGGGCGGACCGCTTGAACTGGCTGGTCTGGAAGAAGCGGAACAGGAATTTCCGCAGCCAGTGCTTGATGGTGGCGAGGTCGTATTCGACCCGCTCGGCGTCCGGCGTGGCCGTCGGCCAGTGGCCGGTCGCCGCGTCCTTCCACGCCTGATGCGCCAGATACGCGACCTTGGACGGCTTGAGGCCGAAGCGGGTGATGTAGAACAGGAAGAAGTCGTTCAGCGCATAGGGGCCGACGGTCGCCTCGGTCGACTGCAGTCTGCCGTCGGCGCCGGCGGGGACCAGTTCGGGCGAAATCTCGGTGTCGAGGACGGCCTGCAGCACGGCCGCCGCCTCGCCCTCGTATTCCTTCGTCGCCACCCAGCGGATCAGGTGCCGGATCAGGGTCTTCGCCACCCCGCCGTTGACGTTGTAGTGGCTCATATGGTCGCCGACGCCATAGGTGGCCCAGCCCAGCGCCAGTTCCGACAGGTCGCCCGTGCCGAGGACGAAGGCCCCGTTCTGGTTGGCCAGCCGGAACAGATAGTCCGTCCTCAGACCCGCCTGGACGTTCTCGAAGGTGATGTCATGCACCGGCTCGCCCCTGGCGAACGGGTGGCCGATGGCCTCCAGCATGGTGGTCGCGGTCGGCCGGATGTCGATCTCGGCCCCGGTCACGCCCAGGGCCTTCATCAGGGCCCAGGCGTTGGACTTCGTCCCTTCCGAGGTGGCGAAGCCGGGCAGGGTGTAGCCGAGGATGCCGGTTCTCGGCAGGCCCAGGCGATCGAAGGCGCGGCAGGCGACCAGCAGGGCCTGGGTCGAGTCCAGCCCGCCCGAGACGCCGATGACGAGTTTCTCGCCGTTCGTCGCCTTCATCCGGCGCATCAGCCCCTGAACCTGGATGTTGAAGGCCTCGTAGCAGTCCTGGTCCAGCCGGGCCGGGTCGTCCGGCACGAAGGGGAAGCGGTCGAGGGGGCGGAGGAGGTCGCCGGCCGGCCCCGGCCCGGCCTCGAACGGCACCACCGTCGCGGGCTCGCCTTCCAACCTTGCACAGTCGGCGAAGGTGCCGTTGCGCAGCCGGTCCAGCCCGATGCGCTCGACGTCGATGTCGGCGACGGTCAGATGGCTTTCCAGGGCGAACCGCTCGCCCTCCGCCAATTTGGCGCCAAGCTCATGGATGGTGGCCTGGCCGTCCCACGCCAGATCGGTGGTGCTCTCGCCCCAGCCGGAGGCGGTGAAGACATAGGCCGACAGGGTCCGCATCGACTGGCTGGCGCACAATACGGCCCGTTCGTCCGCCTTGCCGATGACGATGTTGGAGGCTGACAGGTTCAGCAGGATGCGAGCCCCGGCCAGCGCCGCGCGGGTCGAGGGCGGCTGCGGGGCCCAGAAGTCCTCGCAGATCTCGGCGGCGAAGACGAAGCCGGGCCGATCGACCGCCTCGAAGATCAGGCCGGGCGCGAAGTCGACCGACTCGCCGTCGAGAACGATCGTGTCCTCTGACCGGCTGGCGGCGGGGGCGAACCAGCGCTTCTCGTAATATTCCCGGTAGTTGGGCAGATAGGTCTTGGGCACAACGCCGAGCACGGCGCCCGAACCCAACACCACGGCGCAGTTGTACAGGGCGTCTCCATTGCGGAGCGGCGCCCCGACCACGGCGATCACGCCCGCCATTTCCGCCGCCTCGGCGAGAACCGCGATCTGCCGCTCGACCTCCGCCAGCAACGCATCCTGCATCAACAGGTCGTCGATGGCGTAGCCGCTGAGGCTCAACTCCGGGAAGACGATCAGGTCGACGCCCTGCGCGCCCGCCTGTTTGATGAGGGCCACATGCTCTTCAGCATTGGCGGCAGGGTCGGCGGTGTGGACCACCGGCGTGGCGGCGGCCACGCGGACGAAGCCGTGGGTGCGGGGCGAATGGAACGGGTGGGTCTTGGCCATAAAACTTTCCGCTCATCCCGGCGAAAGCCGGGACCCAGTTCTGTCCAGCGTGACATCGACGGCCAGGCCGTCTGTTATGCTCATATAGGCCCAAACCGCTCATCCAAAGAACCGGGTCCCGGCTTTCGCCCGGATGAGCGGAGTAGTTGGTGACGTGCAGGTTCAGCCCCGCTAAAGCCAACCCATGAACGACGCGCCGAAAAAGGGCTGGCTCTCGCGCCTGACCGAGGGCCTTTCCCGCTCCTCGAAACAGATGACCGAACAGGTCGTCGCGACCTTCATCAAGGAACCGCTGTCCGAAGCCGCGCTGGAGGGGCTGGAGGAGCATCTGCTGGAGAGCGACCTCGGGCCCGCGGCCACCGACCGGATCGTGGCCCGCTTCCGCGAACTCCGCTTCGGCGCGGGGGCCAATGAGCGCGAGGTCAAGGAGGCGCTGGCCGAGGCCGTGACCGCCGAACTGATCCACCACCAGGCCCGCTATGAGCCCCTGAACGGGCCGCGGCCCTTCGTCACCCTGTTCGTCGGCGTCAACGGCTCGGGCAAGACCACCACCCTGGGCAAGATCGCCGCCGACCTGACGGGACAGGGCGCCAAGGTGATGATCGTCGCCTGCGACACCTTCCGCGCCGCCGCCCGTGAACAGCTGAAGGTCTGGTCCGAACGCGCCGGGGCGACCTTCGAGAGCCGTCGCGACGGCGCCGACCCCGCGGGCCTCGCCTTCGACGCCTATACCAAGGCGAAGGCCGAAGGGTACGACGTGGTCCTGATCGACACCGCGGGCCGGCTGCAGAACAAGTCGGCCCTGATGGACGAACTGCTGAAGATCGTCCGGGTGCTGAAAAAGATTGATCCCGAGGCGCCGCATGAGACCCTGCTGGTGCTGGACGCCACCGTGGGCCGCAACGCCCTGGCCCAGGAACAGATCTTCGGCCGCACGGCCTATGTCTCCGGCCTGGTCATGACCAAGCTGGACGGCACGGCGCGCGGCGGGGTTCTGGTGCCCGTCGCCCAGGCCTCGGACGCCCCGATCAAGCTGATCGGCGTCGGCGAAGGCGTCGACGACCTGCAACCCTTCGACGCCCGGGCCTTTTCAAGGTTGCTGGTGGGGCTTGAGGACTGATGCATGAGTGACGCGGCCGCCCCCGAACCGACGGTGAAGACGGACTCCCGCCTGCGGCAGGTCGTGGATTTCGGCGGCCTGCTGGCCTTCGGGCTCGCCTTTCTGGTGATGCGCCTGCGCGGCATGAGCGGCGACGAGGCCCTGGTCCAGGCGACCTGGTTCCTCGTCGCCGGGTCCGCCGTCGGCGTCGCCGTCGGCCTGATCGTCGAGAAACGTCTGGCCCTGATGCCGCTGCTGGTCGGCGGCTTCGCCCTGGTCTTCGGCCTGCTGACCCTGCTGACCGGCGACGGTCTGTGGGTGAAGGTCAAGGTCACGGCGCTGAACCTGTCGCTGGCGGTCGCCCTGATCGGCGGCGTCCTGCTCGGCAAACAGCCGCTGAAGGCCCTGCTGGGCACGGTGATCCCGATCAACGACCGGGCATGGCGGACGCTGACGCTCCGCTATGGCGTCTATTTTTTGGCGGTCGCGATCGTCAATGAACTGGTCCGCAGCGAAGCCCTTGTCGGCTGGGCCGCCGCCCGCATCGGCCGCGGCGACGTTGATCCGGCCGATGTCTGGGTCAGCTTCCGGGGCGTGCTGTGGATCGCCTCATCAGCCTTCGGCCTGTCGCAGATCCCGCTGATCATGCGCAACCTGACCTCGCCGGATGCGCCGGTCGATCCCATGGCTCCCACGGAGCCTGACACCGCGCCCTGAGATATCCGGACCGACGGCGGATCGTCCGTCGTCAAACCGTAAAACGTCACTGCTACGCATGGCCCATCGAGGCCGAAGGGATACGGTTCATGGTCAAGTCCGGGAACAAGTCGAAGCGCGGCGGAGGCCTGGGCGGCTCGCCCAGCCACCTGATGCACCGTGTGCTGCAGCTGGCGCTGGACATCTACTCGGAGGAGACGGGCCCCGACGGCCTGACCCAGCGCCAGTTCGCGGTCCTGGAGGCCGTGTCGCAGAAGTCGGGCCTGACCCAGACCGACCTCGTCCGCGCCACCGGCATCGACCGCTCCACCCTCGCGGACCTCGTCTCGCGCATGACGGCCAAGGGGCTGCTGGCGCGCGAGAAATCGGCGATCGACGCCCGCGCCAAAGCGGTCAGCCTGTCCGGCCCCGGTCAGGCCGCCCTGGACGCCGCCCGCCCGAAGGTTGAGGCCGCCGACAAACGCATCCTCGCCCTGCTGCCCAAGGCCAAGCGCGACGGCTTCCTCGGCCTCCTGGCCGAACTGGCCGGCGAGGCTGATGCGGCGCCCGACAAGGCCAAGGCCGAGGCCCGGGCGGCCAAGAAGGCTGCGCGCGAGGCGAAGAAGCTGGCGAAGAAGGCGGCCAGGCCCGCCAAGGTGAAGGCCGAAAAGCCCCCCAAGGCCGAAAAGGCGGAGAAGCCCGCCAAGGCGAAGAAGGCCAAGGTCGTCGAGCCGGCTTAACCCCCCCGCTATCGTCAGCCGCCCCTTCAGTCCATCAGCTGCTGACTCAGATAGACATAGTGCCGCGCCCAGCGGCGGGCGTTGGCGACCGGGTCGGCGTCGTTGGAGTGACCGCCTGACGTCTCTTCATAATAGAGGTGGTCATAGCCCATGTCGGTCAGCCGGGCGGCGAATTTGCGCGCATGGCCGGGATGGACGCGATCGTCCCGGGTGTTGGTGGTGATGTAGACGCGCGGATAGTCCGCACCCGGACGAAGGTTCTGATAGGCCGAATAGCGGGCGATCCAGGCGGCTTCCTCCGGGATGCGCGGGTCGCCGTATTCGCCGATCCACGAGGCCCCGGCGGGCAGTTCGTGATAGCGCAACATGTCGATCAGCGGGCTCTCGATCACCGCGGCGTTGATCAGCTCGGGGTGCTGGGTCAGCGTCACTGAGGTCAGGACGCCGCCGTTGGAGCGGCCGTAGATGCCTGTGCGGCGCGGCGAACTGATGCCCCGCGCATGCAGGTCGGCGGCGACCGCGGCGAAATCGTCAAAGGCCAGCTGGCGGTTCTCGTTGAGGACGGACTGGTGCCACGACGGCCCGAACTCGCCGCCGCCGCGGATGTTGGCCTGGACGAAGACGCCGCCGTTCTCGAGCCACAGCTTGCCCATCTCGGGCTTGTAGGCCGGCGGGAAACTGACCTGGAACCCGCCGTAGCCGAACAGGATGGTCGGGGCCGAACCGTCCATGGCCATGTCGCGCGGGCGGGTGACGAAATAGGGGATCATCGTCCCGTCCGAGGACCGGGCCTCGAACTGCTCGGTGACGTGGGTGGAGGCGTCGAATTTGGCGGGGGCCGAGCGGAGTTCCGCGATCGTCGCGGAAGATGCGTCCGCGAGGCTGAGGGTCGGCGGAGTCAGGAAGCCTTGGGTCGAGACGAAAACTTCGCCGCGGGACTTGGAAGAATCACCCAATCCTACAGCGCTGTTAGCTGACACCGGGATGCTCGTTGCGCGCCATGCGACGGAGTCCCGGCCGACCTGCCGGGGTTGGAATCGGACCAGTCGCCCCACCACATTGTCCGAAATGGCCGCGACTATGCCGTCGCTCATCACGCGGACATCCTGCAGGGACTCGCGCGGGCCGGGCGAGAAGATCACCGGCGAATGTCCAACAGCGATAACCTCGTCCGCGCCGGAGAGCCCGTCCAAATTCGCCGTCACCAATGAACCCGGAGGAACAGCACGCCCGAGATAGGTCCAAGGCTCATCGTTGGACACGATCAACGCCCCGCCTTGGGCGCCGAAGACACTGACCCGCTCCGGCAGGTTCAGCTTGACCGCCTGGCCGTCCACCAAGCGCCAGGTCTCGGATCGGAAGGTATCGAGGGGGCGGTTGAACAAAACCGCCAGAACCGCGCCGTCCTTGTCGCGATACACCGACGGGCTGACCCCATACCCCCCGTCGCCGATGTCGCCGCGATACACCTCCGTCGCCTGCGCCAGCGTCTGGCCGCGCTTCAGCGATTTGACGATGAAGGGATAGCCGCTCTCGGTCAGGGTGCCGGCGCCGAAATCGGTGGCCACCAGCAGGGTGTCGCGGTCCAGCCATTCCAGCCGGTGTTTGCCTTCGGGCAGGATGAAGCCGTCCTCGACCCACAGGCCGGTGGACGCATCAAACTCGCGCACCACCACCGCGTCCTTGCCGCCGTCGGACAGGCTGATCAGGCAGCGGGTTTCGTCCGGGGCCAGACAATCCGCCCCTTTCCACACCCAGTCCCGGCCCTCGGCGCGGGACAGGGCGTCGATGTCGAGCAGGGTCCGCCACTCGGTATTGGCCGAGCGATAGCTGTCCAGCGTCGTGCGGCGCCAGATCCCCTTGGGATTGGCCGCGTCCTGCCAGAAATTGCCGATGCCGTCGCCGAGGAAGCTGGGCGACGGAATCCGGTCGGTGGCGGTCAGGATCGCCTCGGCCTGCCGGCGGAAGGTCTCGTAGCGCGGATCGCCGGTCAGGGCGGCCAGGGCGCGCTGGTTGGACTGCGCCACAAAGGCCATCGCCTCGGTCCCGTTGACCTCCTCCAGCGCCAGATGGTCGTCGGCCGCGCGAACGCCCGCGGGGGTCAGGTCGGCCGGCATGTGGGGCGGCGGGAGCAGCAAGGGCCGCGGCACGTCGGCGACGTCCAGGATCGGAACCTGGAGCTGGGCGGGGCCGCCCGCGCAGGCCGCGAGCAGGAGCGCCGGAATCGCGGCGGACAGGATCAGTCGGTTCATCGCACTACAACTTTCGCTCATCCCGGCGAAAGCCGGGACCCAGTTCTGTGGGCGATCGGCGCCGCCGGTGTGACTGCCCGCTGATCCCAGCCGCCGATGCCCTGATGAAAGCACTGGGTCCCGGCTTTCGCCGGGATGAGCGGATTGAACTGGCCTATTCCGCCGCCGGCGCATCCATCAGACGCCGGGTCAGATAGGTGTATTCCAGCGCCAGCCGCCGCGCGGTCTCGCGCAGGTTCGCCCCCGCCGCGTGGCCGCCGTCGGTGTTCTCATAGAACAGCACCGGATAGCCGAGCTCCTCCAGCCGCGCCGCCGCCTTGCGGGCGTGGCCGGGATGGACGCGGTCGTCCTTGGTCGAGGTGTGGATGAAGACCTCGGGATAGGGCTGGCCGGCGCGCAGGTTCTGGTAGGGCGAATAGGCCTGGATCCAGGCGCGCTCTTCCGGAATGTCCGGATTGCCGTATTCCGCGATCCAGCTGGCCCCGGCCAGCAGTCGGTGGAAGCGCAGCATGTCGAACAGGGGCACCTGGATGACCGCCGCATTGATCAGGTCCGGGCGCTGGGTCAGCATCGCCCCCATGAACAGTCCGCCCTGCGAGCCGCCCATGATGCCGAGCTTCGGCTGGCTGGTGACGCCGCGCGCGATCAGGTCCATGGCCACGGCCTGATAGTCCTCGTGCGCCCGCTGCCGGTTCTCCTGCAGCGCCGCCTGGTGCCAGTTGGGACCGAACTCGCCGCCGCCGCGGGTGTTGGCGATGACATAGACCCCGCCCCGTTCCAGCCACAGCTTGCCGACCGTGGCCGAATAGCCGGGCAGCAGCGACGACTGGAAGCCGCCGTAGCCGTACAGCAGGGTCGCGTTCGAGCCGTCCATGGCCATGTCGGCGCGATGGACGACGAAATAGGGGATCATGGTCCCGTCGGCGCTGCGGGCCTCGAACTGGTCGACCGTCATACCCTCGGCGTTGAACTTGGCCGGCAGGGATTTGGTCAGGTCAGCCTCGCCCGTCGCGGCGTCGGCCAGATACAGGCTGGACGGGTTAAGATAGCCCGTGACGCTGACAAAGACCTGGTCGTCCCGCTCGCTGGCCGAACCGACGCCGACCGAGACGTTCTGCGGCAGGTCCATGCGGCTGCGCGCCCACTCGCCCGAGGGGTTGGGCTCATAGACATAGACCGAGCCGCGCACGTTTTCGTACAGGGCCACGACCAGTTTGTTGCGGGTGTTGGAGATGCCCTCGATGGCCTCGCGCGGGCCGGGGCGGATGACCAGCTGCGCACGCACGGTCGGGTCCGCCAGCCAGGCCGCCAGATCATAGGCGATGACGTCGCCGGTTTTGAATTCCTGCCCCGACGGGGCGGTCCAGTCCTGGTCGGTGGTGAAGACCATCTGTCCACGGACGAGGGCGTTGATGTTCGACTTGGCGGGCAGCTCCAGCTTCGTCGTCGTGCCGTCCGGGTTCAGCCGGTGGGTCTCGCCCTCATAGAAGCTGACGCCGCGGTTGATCAGGGTCGCCCGCACCACGCCGTCGGCGTCGCGCAGCGTATAGCCAGAGACCGAGACGTCCGTCGGCTGGCCGGTGAACACCGTCTGCGCCTGGTCTATCGTCTGGCCGCGCCGTAGCACCTTGACGATCATCGGATAGCCCGAGCTGGTCAGGGTGCCGGGACCGAAATCGCGCGAGATCAGCAGGGTGTTCTCGTCCACCCAGGAAGCGCCGCCCTTGGATTCCTCGAGCACGAAGCCGCCCTCGACGAAGGTGCGCGTGGTGCGGTCGAATTCGCGGATGGTCACCGCGTCCTTGCCGCCGTCCGACAGGGAGACGAGGCAGCGGGTCTCGTCCGGCGGCAGGCAGGTCGCGCCCTTGTAGACCCAGTTCTTGCCCTCGGCCGCGGCCAGGGCGTCGAAGTCGAGGATCGTCTCCCACTGCGGCGCCTCGGTGCGGTAGCTGTCCAGCGTCGTGGTGCGCCAGATGCCGCGCACATGCTCCGCGTCCTGCCAGAAATTATCGATCGTGCCGTCGTGGTTGAAGCCCGGCGAGGGAATGCGGTCGCGTGACTGGACGATCTCCAGCGCCTGCTGGTGCAGGCCCTCGAACCGCGGGTCGCCGCGCAAAACCCCAAGCGAGCGCTCGTTGTGGGCGTTGACCCAGGCCATGGCGCGCTCGCCGTCGATCTCTTCCAGCCAGATGTAGGGATCGGTCGCGTCCGAGGTCGCGAAGCCGCCGGAAGCCTCGGCGGGCGCGGGGGCGGGCGATGCAGTCTGGGCCATGGCGGCGCTCGAAAGGGCGGTGGAAGCGAGAAGCGCGGCGAGCGCGGCGGTGCGGATCATGTGGCTGTGTCCCCGACGGTTGGTCGGGCGGCACCTTAGCGGCGGGCGGGTCCGCCACAAGCCGGGGCGGGCCGAGGTTACGGCTTTGTCATCTCGGCGGGTGATTGGCGGTTGGTGATTGGTGATGGCCGGCAGCGGCGCGGCGGCTCGGTCGGCGCCGCCCTTCCGCCGTCACCGAAGCGGCAATCACCACCCACCAATCACCCCCTCACGCCCCGTCGTCCGGAATGCACAGGACCACGCCGCAGGCCTTGCAGTGGACCGCGTCCGGGTCGTGCTTCTGCAGGCCGCAGGTGGGGCAGGGAAACTTGATCTTGTGCGGTTTGAAGATGGTCTGGGCCAGCCTCAGGAACAGGGTGATGCCGGTCAGCATGACGACGATCGACAACACCCGACCCCAGTTGCCGGGCAGGGTGATGTCGCCGAAGCCGGTCGTCGTCAGGGTGGCGACGGTGAAATACAGGGCGTCCAGATAGCCGCTGATCCCCGGGTGGCTGCCGCGGAAGGTGGCGTAGACGAAGCCGGTCACCACGAAGATGAAGGTCACCAGGGACGCCAGGGCGCGGGTGATCTCCTCCACCCGGGTGTCGTCGTACTTGCGCCCGATGGTGCGCCAGAAGAAGTCCGAGTTGAGCAGGGTCCACAGCCGCAGCAGGCGCAGGAAGCCGAAATTGAACAGCCATCCGGGGAACAGCAGGGTCGCCAGCACGAACAGGTCGACCCAGGTGGCCGGCTTTCTCAGCCAGTCCTTCCAGTCGGTATGGGCATAGGCGCGCGCGGCGAGATCGGCCGCCAGCACGGCGGCCACGACATAGTCCACGACATAGAACACCCGTCCCGCCTCGTGCAGGATCGGGGCGGCGAGGAAGAAACCGATGATGGCGAAGTCGATGACGATGACCGCCAGCCGGAACCGCACCGCCAGCGGCGACGCGCCGTGATAGAGATAGCGCAGCCGCGCCCTGAGCCGCAGCCCTTCGGCCTTGGGGGGTTGGGACGGGCTGGCGGGCGTCGCGCGACTCATGGTTCAGCTTAACGCCCTTCTCTCGCGTCGGGTCCAGCCCGTCGCTATATGTCGGCTGACATGACCCGCCCCTTCGTCAAGATGAACGGCGCCGGCAACGATTTCGTCGTCGTCAATGCGCTGGAGACGCCGTTCGCGCCGACGGCCGACCAGGCGCGCGCCATCGCTGACCGGAGCACGGGCGAGGGCTGCGACCAGTTGATCGCGCTGGAGCCCTCGCAGACCGCCGACGCCTTCATGCGGGTGTGGAACGCCGACGGCGGCGTGGTCGAGACCTGCGGCAACGCCCTGCGCTGCGTCGGCTGGATGCTGCTGCAGTCGAGTGGCAAGGATCAGGTCACGATCGACACGCTCGGCGGCCCGACCACGGCCTGGCGAGCCGAAGGCCCAGGCCGTGTCGGGTCGGGAGGTCCCGAAGGGCCGACGACCACGGCCCATGTGAAAGTCGATATGGGCGCGCCCCGGCTGCACTGGACCCAGATCCCGCTTGACGAGGCCATGGATACGCGCGGCATAGAGCTTCAGGTCGGCCCCATTGACGACCCGGTGCTGCATACGCCCGGCGCCGTCTCCATGGGCAATCCGCATGTCGTCTTCTTCATGGACCATGCGCCGAACGACGCCTTTGTGCGCGGCACGGGGTCGCTGATCGAACACCACCCGCGCTTCCCCCAGGGCGTCAACGTCGGCTTCGCCCATGTCATGGCCCCCGACCATATCCGCCTGCGCGTCTGGGAACGCGGGGCCGGCCTGACCCGGGCCTGCGGCACCGGCGCCTGCGCCGCCCTGGTCGCCGCCGCCCGCCGCGGCCTGACCGGACGGGCGGCGACGGTGGAGGTCGACGGCGGCGAACTGCGGATCGAATGGGACGAGGCCACCGACCACGTCTTCATGACCGGCCCGGTCGAGGTCGAACGGACGGGGACGCTGGCGCTCTGACGCTGCGTCAACGGTTGTCCCCGCCCCTCCCCCGGCTTAGGAACGGGCATGGCCGATCTCACAGACAAACAGACCTTCTCCGACGAAGACGCGCTGGAGTTTCACCGCAGCCCGACGCCGGGCAAGATCTCCATGGCGCCGACCAAGCCCATGGCGACCCAGCGCGACCTGTCGCTGGCCTATTCGCCCGGCGTGGCCATCCCGGTGCTGGCCATCGCCGCCGATGTGGACAAGGCCTACGACTATACGTCCAAGGGCAATCTGGTCGCCGTCATCTCAAACGGCACGGCCATCCTCGGCCTCGGCAACCTCGGCCATATGGCGTCCAAGCCGGTGATGGAGGGCAAGGCCGTCCTGTTCAAACGGTTCGCCGACGTCGACAGCTTCGACGTCGAGGTCAAGACCACCGACCCGGACGAGTTCATCACCGTCGTCAAGAACATCGGCGACACCTGGGGCGGCATCAATCTGGAGGACATCAAGTCCCCGGAGTGTTTCGTCATCGAGAGCGAGCTGCAGGACCTGCTCGACATTCCGGTCTTCCATGACGACCAGCACGGCACGGCCATCATCTCGACCGCCGGCCTGATCAACGCCTGCCACATCACCGGCAAGAAGCTGGAGGACATCAAGGTCGTGCTGGCGGGCGCCGGGGCGGCGGGCCTGTCCTCGATCGGACTGATGAAGGCCGTCGGCGTGCGGGCCGAGAACACCGTCATCGTCGACCGCGACGGCGTCATCTACAAGGGCCGCGACAACGTCGATCAGTGGAAGGCCGCCCACGCCACCGACACTCCGCACCGCACCCTGGCCGAGGCCATGGTCGGCGCCGACGTGGTCCTCGGCCTGTCGGCCAAGGGCGCGATCACCAAGGAAATGGTGGCCTCCATGGCCCCCAATCCTATCATCTTCGCCATGGCCAATCCGGACCCGGAGATCACGCCCGAGGACGTGGCCTCGGTGCGGTCGGACGCCATCATGGCCACGGGCCGGTCCGACTACGTCAACCAGGTCAACAACGTCCTGGGCTTCCCCTACATCTTCCGCGGCGCGCTGGACGTGCGGGCGCGGCGGGTCAATCACGAGATGAAGGTGGCCTGCGCCCAGGCCCTGGCCGCCCTCGCCCGCGAAGACGTGCCGGACGAGGTCGCCATGGCCTATCGCGGCCGCAAGCTGCGCTTCGGTCCCGACTACATCATCCCGTCGCCGTTCGATCCGCGCCTGATCTGGTACATCCCGCCCTTCGTCGCCCAGGCGGCGATGGACACCGGCGTGGCGCGCAAGCCGATCGAGGACATGGACGCCTACCGGACCGAGCTGCGCTCGAGGCTCGATCCGTCCGCCGCCCTCATGCAGAACATTTCCGGCGCCGTGCGCGCCGCCCCCAACAAGCGGGTCGTGTTCGCCGAGGGCGAGGAGACCGCCGTCATCCGCGCCGCCTGGGGCTTCAAACAGGCCGAGCTCGGCACGCCGATCCTGCTGGGCCGCGAGGATCTGATCCGCCAGAACGCCGCCGAGGCCGGGCTGATCTTCGACGACATGGGCATCGAGATCGTCAACGCCCGCGTCAGCGAGCACAACGCCGACTACACCGACTGGCTCTACGCCCGGCTTCAGCGCCGCGGCTATCTGCGTCGCGACGTGCAGCGGATGATCAACCAGGACCGCAACTATTTCGGCGCGGCCATGGTCGCCCGCGGTCAGGCCGACGCCATGGTCACCGGCGTGACCCGCAATTTCAACATGGTGCTGAAAGAGGTCCGCCGCGTCCTCGACGTCAAGAATCGCATGATCGGCATGTCGATCCTGCTGGCCAAGGGCCGCACCCTGTTCGTCGCCGACACCTCGATCCACGAACTTCCGAACGCGGAAGAACTGGCCGAGATCGCCATCCAGGCCGCCGAAACGGTCCGGAAGCTGGGCAAGACCCCGCGCGTCGCCTTCCTCAGCTATTCGACATTCGGAAATCCTCCGGGCGACCGGGGCGAGAAGGTGCGCGAGGCGATCCGCATCCTCGACGCGCGCGGCGTCGATTTCGAATACGAGGGCGAGATGCCGCCGGAGCTGGCGCTCGATCCCGACGCTCGCGCGGCCTATCCGTTCATGCGCCTGACCGGCCACGCCAATGTGCTGGTCATGCCGGCGATCCACTCCGCCTCCATCTCGACCCGACTGGTGCAGCAGCTCGGCGGCGCGACGGTCATCGGACCGCTGCTGGTCGGGCTGGAGAAGTCCGTCCAGATCGTCAGCCTCGGCGCCTCGGTCTCCGAAATCATCACCGCCGCCACCTTCGCCGCCTATGACGAAGGGGCGGTGGCGGAGGGTTAGGACGGCTGGGCTTCGGCGGCCGCCTCATCCTCGCGCGCCTTCTGTTCAGCCATGACCGCCGGCTGCCGTTTGGCGACGTAGAAGGCGAGCAGGATGGCGAAGACGCCGATCACCGTCGAATAGAGGAAGAAGGTGAAATAGCCGGCGCCGAGGCCCGCCACGGACACGCCGCTCTTGGCCGCGCCCTCGACCAGCGAACCCTCGGGCATGCGGTTGAACAGGCCCTTGAAGATGGCGGGCAGACCGCCGCCGTCAGCCCAGCGCGCGGAGCCCTCGACGATCTTGCCTGACTGGCTGGCGATGATCTTGCCGGGCAGGGCGTAGAGCGAACTGAACAGGGCGTACTGGGTCGCCGTGAAACCGATCGAGGTCAGGCTGGACATGTAGGCGATGAGGGCGGTCCCGGCGATGCCGGTGGCGAGATTGTCGACACTGATGGCGACGAACAGGGCCGACAACTGGTGCCCCTGGGTGGCGAGCCAGGCGAAGATCAGATTCGATACCGGGCTCATGAAGGCGCCGATGACCATGGTGCGGATCAGACCCAGGCGGGCGACCATCCAGCCCCCCAGAACCACTCCGACCGATGTGGCGATGACGCCGAACACCTTTCGAACCTCGGCGATCTCGATCTTGGTGAAGCCGAGGTCCTGGTAGAAGGGGTTCATGATGTTGAGGACGAAGTCCGCCAGCCTGTAAAGGCAGATCAGGGCCAGGATCGGCAGGGCCAGCCGCCCGAACCGGACGAAGAAGTCCATCAGCGGTTCGCCGAACGATCCCGCAAGATAGGCTCCGGGCCGGGTGCGCAATCCGGGCAGGGGCCAGCAGGCCGCCGCCAGAAGGGCGAAGCCGCCGATGACATAGGCGAACTGAAGCAGGACGCCCGCGAGCTCGTTGTTCTCGAGGCCCGCGGTCACGGCGAGGCGCGCGGGCTCATCCATCAGCCCGCTGAACGCCCACAGCAGGGCGTCAGGCTTGTCTGTCAGGCCGGTGCCGATGACCAGGGCGGCCACGGCGATCAGCGCCAGACGAACGACCCATTCGACGACCTCGAACGCAGGGCGCGAGGGCACATCACCGACCGGGATCGGCCGGACAATGTGTTGCTGCTCGCGCGGAGCCATCAGCACGCCCAGCACGCCGAAGCCCATCAGCGCCGCCATGACGGCGTAGGAGAGGTTCCAGTTATAGAGCTCCGCCAGGATCAGCGGGACGGCGCCGGCGGTGATCTGGGCGGCGCGCCAGCCGAGCTGGTAGGCGGCGGCCATGGCGCCCTGCCGGCTGTCGTCGGCGGCCTCGATCCGCCAGGCGTCGATGGCGATGTCCTGGGTGGCGCCGAAGAAGCCCACGATCACGGCGAAGAGGGCGACCATGCCCAGCGCATTCTGCGGATTGGACCCCGAGATAAGCCACAGACCGAGTATCAGCATGGCCTGGGTGGCCAGCATCCACGACCGGCGGTGGCCCAGCCATTTCGTCAGGACCGGGATATTGGTCCGGTCCAGCAGGGGCGCCCAGACGAATTTCAGCGCATAGGTCAGGGTGGCCAGGCCGAAGAAGGCGATCACCTCCAGCGAGACATTGGCGTCTCTCAGCCAGGCTGACAGGGTGTCGAAGATGAGGAGGTTGGGCAGGCCCGAGGCGAAGCCCAGCAGCAGCATTACGAACACGCGCCGCTCACCATAGACCGCGAGACCTCCCAGGCCGCGCGGTTTGGCGGGCGTATTGGCGTCGGTCATCTCTGGCGTCCCTCGCAGCGACGCCCCCGCGTCCCTATCCGATGGCGACCTTGGCGCGGTCCGTGCAGTTCGTCCAGCGGGCGAGTGAGGCCCGGAGGGATTCCAGTTCCAGCGGCTTGACGAGATGGTCGTTCATGCCCGCCTCCAGACAGGCCTTGCGGTCCTCGGCGAAGGCGTTGGCCGTCAGGGCGACGATGGGCGTGCGGTCGCCGCGGGCGCGGATGGCGCGGGCCGCGCTGGGCCCGTCCATGCCGGGCATCCGCATATCCATGAAGACCAGGTCGTAGCGGGCGCGCTTCATCGCATCGACCGCCTCATGGCCGCTGGCGGCGGTCTCGACGGCGCAGCCCTCGCGGCGCAGCAAAGTTGCGGCCAGCAGGGCGCCGACCGGATTGTCCTCGACCAGCAGCACCCGGGTGCCGGAGAAGCGCGTCGGGGCGACGCGGTCGTCCTCGGGCGGCGGCGGAGGCGGCAGGCCGGGCTGGTGGGCGTGGCCCGCACCCGACGCC
>NZ_BSOY01000047.1 GCF_030160755.1 Brevundimonas denitrificans
CGGCGGCGCCCAGGCCGCCATGGGGGCCCAGCTGGCCGCCCGCCCGGTCGCCGCGCCCGCCCCGCCGGACCCGCAGACCTTCGAACAGGTCGTCGCCCTGATCGGCGAGAAGCGCGAGGTCGGCCTGCAGATGGACGTGCAGCGCTACGTCCGCCCCGTCGCCTTCAAGCCCGGCGCCATCACCTATGAGAGCCTCGACGGCGCGCCCATGGATCTGGCGCGCAAACTGGCCTCGCGGCTCAAGGACTGGACTGGCCGCACCTGGCTGATCGCCGCCAACGGCCAGGGCGGCGGCGAGACCATGATCGAGATCGACCGCCGCAAACGCTCGGAAGAGCGCGCGGGCGTCGAGGCCGACCCCTTCATCATGGCGGTCATGGAGGCCTTCCCCGGCGCGAAGATCGGCGAGATCAAGACGCTGGCGCCGGCGGTGGAGCTGCCGGCGATCCCGGACGAGGCGGCCGACGAGGACTGAAGCCGGGCGGCCGGCGCAGGTCCGCGCCGCCCCTGACCGCCATCCTCCGCGCCGCCTGCAGACCACGCGGGAAAAAACCGGGGAACGTCACGGTCTGCTCGGCGGTTGTGCGGTTGGACGCATCGGCCTGTACGCCGGAGCCGCGCGCATCTGGGGGATCTGGCCATACTGTTGAAAGAGGGGACCACCTGCTGGCGGGTCGGAACGGCGCCGCGCGCCGCGCTCCTGCTTGATATGGCGGACTATGTCCTGGCGGCCCGGGACGCCATGTCCGGGGCCAGGCGATCGATCCACCTGCTGAATTGGGCGTTTGATCCCGACACCCTGTTCGAACCCCAACCGGGCTGCACCGGTCCCGACTCCGACCGGTTCGGCGCCTTCCTCAAGGAGCTCGCCTGCGCCCGGCCGGAACTCGACGTGCGCGTGCTGTGCTGGAAGTCGCCCCTGCCCATCGCTGCGACCCAGGACTTCTTTCCGTTCAAGGCCCGCAAATGCTTCGCCGGCTCGCCGGTGAAATTCGTGCTGGACGGCGCGCTGCCGACGGGCGCTGCGCACCACCAGAAGGCCATCGTCATCGACGACGTCGTGGCCTTCTGCGGCGGCGCCGACATCGGGCCCGACCGCTGGGACACGCCCGATCACCTCGACGACCATCCCTGTCGCCGGAAAACGCCCCGCGACACCAAATGCTTCGACTCGCGCCACGAGGTGATGACGGTGGTTGACGGGGAGCCCGCCCGCGCCCTGGGCCAGTTGTTCCGCGACCGCTGGCTGCGCGCCACCCGCGAGGCGCTGCCCGAACCCGAGGCGGAATCCCTGCCGGCTCCGCCCTGGCCGTCCTTCGTCAAGCCGGATTTTCGACGGGCGACGGTGGGTCTGTCCCGCAGCGTGGCGACCTGGAAGAAGGTGGCGCAGGTGCGCGAAAGCGAGGCCCTCTACCTCGCGTCATTCGCGGCGGCGAAGCGCTGCATCTATCTGGAGAACCAGTATTTCACCTCGCCGATCATGGCCGAGGCGCTGGCGGCGCGCCTCGGCGAGCCGCGCGGGCCGGAGGTCGTCCTCGTGTCGACCCAGCACTCGCCCAGCTATTTCGACCAGATGACCATGGACCGGACCCGGTCCGTGTTCCTCAAGCGCTTGAAGGATGCGGACAAATACGGACGCTTCCACGCCTACAGTCCGACCACCAGCCTGGGCAAGACGATCATTGTTCACGCCAAGATGGCCATCATCGACGACGTTCTGTTGCGCGTCGGCTCCAGCAATCTGAACAACCGGTCGTTCGGCTTCGACACCGAGTGCGACCTGTCGATCGAAGCGTCGCGCGGCGCCGGAGGGGCTCCGGAGCGCGCCCGCATCACTGACCTTCGCACCCGCATCATCGCCCACTGGTTTGGATGTGACGACACGGTGGTCGCGGCCGCGATCGCCAGGACCGGCAAGGTCGGCAAGGCCATCGAGGCGCTGCGGCTGGCGGGCTATTGCCGTCTGCGACCGTTGGAGCCGACGCCGATCGGTCCCATGGCCACCTTTATCGCGACCTTCCACATCGGGGACCCGATAACGGCGCGGGACGCATGGCTCCCCTGGACGCGCCGGGCGCGCCTGAAGGAAGCCCTTGCCGCCGCCGCCCGCAGGGTGCAGCGGGCGGGCCTGCCGACCCCGCCGCGCCGCCTCAGCAAGAAGTCGATCTAGAGGCGCCGCCGCCCCCTCACCACCCCTACAGAATCTGCGCCGCCTCCTCGAACGCCAGCCTCGGCGAGCGGGGGAACAGGTTCTCATCCGAGCCGTAGCCCAGGTTGACGATGAAGTTCGGCTCGACCGTCGTGCCGGCGAAGAACTCGGCCTTCACCCCGTCGGCGTCGAAGCCGGACATAGGGCCGACATCGAGACCCAGCGCCCGCGCCGCCAGCAGGAAATAGCCGCCCTGCAGCGAGGCGTTGCGGAAGGCCGTTTCGCGGGCGGCGGCCGGATCGGCGAACCAGTCCTTCGCGCCCGGCGCATGCGGGAACAGCACCGGCAGGGTGTCGGCGAAGGCCAGGTCCTGGCCGATGATCACATTGACCGGCGCCTGCAGGGTCTTGGCGCGGTTGCCCTCCGACATCAGCGGCGAAAGCCGGGCCTTCGCCTCGGGCGAGGTCAGGAAGACAAAGCGGGCCGGGGTGGCGTTGACCGCCGTCGGGCCGAATTTGGTCAGGTCGTAGAGCTTGCGCAGCAGGTCGTCCGATACGGGCCGGTCGGTCCAGGCGTTGCGCGTGCGGGCGCCGGTGAACAGCTGGTCCAGCGCCGTGTCCGACAGGGGCAGGTCGCGGGCGGGAGCGGAATCGAAGGCCATGGACGGATCCTCATTAGCAACAGTGATGGATGCTAAATGGCGCGCCCCGGTTTTGGTTCAAGATAAATGGAAACAATTTCTGTTACTATTTTTCAGGCCTGTTCCAGGTCGGGGCCAGCGCCTATCTTGGCGGCATGAAAGATCTCAACGCCCTCATGCAACAGGCCCAGGCGATGCAGCAGAAGCTGCAGGACGCCCAGGCGAAAATGGCCGAAACCACCGCTTCCGGCACCTCCGGCGGCGGGCTCGTCACCGTGGCCCTGAAGGGCGCCGGCGAGATCACCGGCGTGACCATCGACGACAGTCTGCTGGTCTCCGGCGAGGGCGAGATCCTCGCCGACCTGATCGTCGCCGCCCATGCCGACGCCAAGCGCAAGCTGGACGAGGCCAATGGCGCCCTGATGCGCGAAGCCGCCGGCCCGATGGCCGGAATGAACATCCCCGGCATGCCGAAGCTGTTCTGAGCGGCGCACCCGCATGGCTGCCTCCGCCGGACCCGAAATCGAACGGCTGATCAGCCTCCTCGCCAAGCTGCCCGGCCTCGGTCCCCGATCGGCCCGTCGCGCGGCCCTCGCCCTGCTGAAGAAGCGCGAACAGTTGCTGGTCCCGCTCGCCGCTTCGCTCGCTGAAACAGCCGCAAAGGTGACCTCGTGCAGCGTCTGCGGCGCGCCCGACACCCGCGATCCCTGCTCGATCTGTTCCAACAGCGCCCGCGACAACACCCTGATCTGCGTGGTCGAGGAGGCCGGCGCCCTGTGGGCCATGGAGCGGTCCGGCGCCTTCCGCGGCAAATACCATGTCCTCGGCGGCCTGCTCTCCGCCCTCGACGGCGTCGGCCCTGATGCGCTGCGGGTCGCCGAACTGGTCGGTCGCGTGCGCGGCGGCGAGGCCAAGGAGGTGGTCCTGGCGCTGCCCGCCACCGTCGACGGCCAGACCACCGCCCACTATATCGCCGAGCGTCTGGCGGGGACCGGCGTCGAGATCACCTCCCTGGCCCGCGGCGTGCCGGTCGGGGGCGAGCTCGACTGGCTGGACGACGGCACCATCATCCAGGCCATGCGCCAGAGACGCCCGACCTGAGCCGTCCGACCCGAGCCTGCGTCCGATTCTGTCGTGCGCAGGGCGCAGGATGGGGAGATGACGCACGCGGCCCCGCACTATCGGCACTATCCGGACGGAGTGGACGGAGTGGACGGAGTGGACGGAGCGGACGCTTCGGACGGTGTTTTTCAGTTCGCGGCCTCCGGCGACTCCCGATAAGGAACGGAGCATGAACGCCACCCTCGTCGCCTTTTTCGCCGCTTCCGCGGTCGCCGTCATCGCCCTCGCCTGGGCCCTGATGGAGCGCCGCCGCGCCTCCGCCGCCGACACCCGGGCGTGGGAGCTGCGCGAGCGCTACGCCGAGACCGAGGCCCGGATGCGGCTGTTCGAGGACCAGGCGGCGACCTCTACCGAACTGCTCCGGGCCCAGGCGAGGGAGTCGGCCTCGACCGTCGCCGAGGAACTGCTCAAGCGGACCGACGAGACCTTCCGCAATCGCGAACTGATGGCCCGGGAGCGGATGGAGGCCCAGCTCAAGCCCGTCGCCGACACCCTCGCCAAATTCCAGGAACATGTCGCGGCGCTGGAGAAGACCCGCAACGAGGAGACCGGCGGGCTCAAGGAGCAGCTGGCCCTGCTGATGACCGCCTCCACCGCCACCCGCGACGAGGCCCGGCGCCTGACCGAGGCCCTGCGCGGCAACACCGGCCGGCGCGGCCGCTGGGGCGAACAGACCTGCCGCAATGTGCTCGAGGCCGCCGGCATGGCGGGCCGCTTCGACTTCGAGGAACAGTCGTCCAGCGCCGACGACGCCGGCCGCCAGCAGCGGCCCGACTTCGTCGTTCGCCTGCCGGGCGGCGGCATGTTCGTGATCGACGCCAAGGTCTCGCTGGCCTTCGGCGACGAAACGGACGGCGATGAGGAGGCCCAGGCCAGGGCCGCCTCCCTGCGGACCGCGACCAGTATGAAGACCCACGTCCGCCAACTCTCATCCAAAGCCTATCAGGACCAGTTCAAACCCAGCCCCGACTTCGTCGCCATGTTCGTCCCCGGCGACGCCTTCCTGGCCGCGGCGCTTGACCACGAGCCCGACCTGATGACCACGGCCATGGCCTCGCGCGTGGTCATCGTCACCCCCACCACCCTGTTCGCCCTGTGCAAGGCCGTCGCCTACGGCTGGCGCGCCGAGGAGCAGGCGAAGAACGCCGAGGACGTCGCGAAACTCGGCAAGGAACTCTACAAACGCCTCTCGGTCATGGGCGCCCATGCCGGCGCCGTCGGTCGGGCGCTCGAGACGGCCGTCGGTAAATACAACCAGTTCGTCGGTTCGCTCGAGAGCCAGGTCATGGTCTCCGCCCGCCGCTTCGAGGACCTGCAGGTCGACCATGAGGGCAAGGAACTGCCAGAACTGACGCCGATCGAACAGGCCCCGCGCAGCCTGAGCCGCCCCGAACTGACCGAAACCCCCGCGCTGCGCATCGCTGACGGCGGCTGAGGCGGGAGCAACGGCCCGGTTGACAAGGGTGCTTGACAGGGCGCGGCCGGCATATGTAAAACGTCCTTGTCATTCGAACGAGGATATCTCCGCCATGGCCAAGGGCCTGAAATCTGTCTTCCTCTGGTCCGCCGTCGGCCTGGCCGCGCTGATCGCCCTGGTGTTCGTCGCCGCCGCCGTGGTCGGATATTTCTCCGCCCAGGGCAGCCTGGACGAGGATCGCGCTATCGTCTGGATCATGGGCGCCTTCGTCGTCCTGATCATGGTCGGCTCGATGGCCGCGGGCGCCGCCTGGATGCGGTCCATCGACGAGGCCGCGCGCGAGGCTCACAAGGCCGCGTGGTACTGGGGCGGCTCGGGCGGCATGGCGGTGGGCGGCGTCCTGCTCTGCATGGCCACCCTGCCGCAGGCCGGCGCGATCCGGATCCCGTCCTGGCTCGACGGCCGCACCGACCCCGCCGCCTACGCCGCCACCGGCGCCTTCGGCATGATGCTGCTGATGCTGATCGGCTACACCGTGGTCTGGGCCTGGTGGTGGATCACCCGGATGCGGGAATGACCCGATGAACAACCGCCTCAAGGTGCTGCGCGCCGAACGCAACTGGAGCCAGGCCGACCTCGCCAATGCGCTCGGCGTCTCGCGCCAGACCGTCAATGCGCTGGAGACCGGTCGCTACGACCCCTCCCTGCCGCTCGCCTTCAAGATCGCCCACGTCTTCGGGCATCCGATCGAATCCATCTTCTCCGAGTAAGGACGCCGTCGTGACCGCCATTGAGACCCTCAAGACCGCCGGTCGGGCGCTTCTGGGCGCCGCCCTGGGCCTCGGCCTCGCCGCCGCCCTCGTGCTCGGGCCGACCCGGGCCTTCGCCCAGGCCGCTGCGCCGGCCCCGGCCGCCGCGGCCCGTGTCGTGCCCCAGGCCCAGGGCGCAGGCCCCGCCCTCTGGGTCGTCCGCGACGCCGACTCGACCCTCTATCTGTTCGGCACGGTCCATGTCCTGCGCCCGACGACCGCCTGGGGCTCGGCCCGCGTCGACGCCGCCTTCGACAGCGCCGACCAGGTCTGGTTCGAAATCTCCAACCCCGACGACCAGGCGGCCATCGTCCCCCTGATCCAGCAGCATGGGCTGTCGCCCGACCGCCAGCTGTCGCACCTGATTACGACCGGCCAGTTGAACCTGCTGGACAGCGCGGCCCGCTCGATCGGATCGAACGCGGTCCAGATGGACGTCTTCCGTCCCTGGCTCGCCGCCCTGACCCTGTCGGTCGCGCCCCTGACCCGGGCCGGTTACGACCCGCAGTCCGGGGTCGAGCTCACCCTCAAGGCCCGCGCCGACGCCGCCGGCAAGCCCGTCCACGGCTTCGAGACCATCGACAAACAGGTCCGCATCCTCGCCGGCATGCCCGAGTCCGAGCAGCTGGCCTTCCTCGGCTCGACCCTGGAGTCGTACGAGGACGCTACGGTCGAGCTGGACCGGATGGTCGAGGCCTGGGCCGCGGGCGACGTCGCCGCGCTGGAGGCGGTCGCGGTGGAGGAGATGCAGTCGGAGAGCCCCGGCCTCTATCGGGCCCTGCTGGTCCAGCGGAACACCGACTGGGCCGACCAGATCCAGACCCTGATGGAGGGGTCGGGCACGATCTTCATCGCCGTCGGCGCGGCCCATCTCGCGGGCGACGACAGCGTCCAGGAAATCCTCGAGGATCGCGGCGTCACGGTGACCGCGGCGCCATGAGCGGGAGCCGCTGTCTGCGGCGCGGATGGGGGCTGGCGATCGCCGGCTGGCTGATCGCCGGCCCGATCGCCGTTCCGGCCTCCGCCTCCAGCCCGCACCCGCAGGCGTCCACGGTTGATCCGGCCCTCTGGGTGATGCGGGACGCCGACTCGACCGTCTACCTGTTCGGAACCGTGCATATGCTGCGCGCGGCGACGGTCTGGGAGACCCCGAGGGTCATGGCGGCCCTCGACGCCTCGACAGACATCTGGTTCGAAGTCGACGCCGCGGCCGGGGCGGCGGATCTGCCCCGGCTGGTCGCTGCGCACGGCCTGTCTTCCGGCCGGCCGCTGTCGCGCCTGCTGTCGCCGGAGGACCGGCGTGCGCTCTCTGCCGCAGCGAGCCGGGCCGGGCTGACGGAGGAGCAACTCGACGGCTTTCGGCCCTGGCTGGCCAGCCTGATCGTCGGCAATGCCCCGATGCTGGAGGCTGGCTACGATCCGGCGTTTGGCGTCGAGACCCGGCTGCGCGAACGCGCTGCGGCGGCCGGGAAGCCGGTCAGGGGTCTGGAGACGATGGAGGACCAGTTCCTCTATCTCGCGGACTTGCCGGAGGAGACCCAGATCGACCTGCTCCGCTACTCGATCCGAAGCCCGGAGACGGTGCTGGCCGAGATGGACGCGTCGGTCATCGCCTGGACCTCGGGCGACATGGCCGGCGTGGAGCGCGCTGTCACCCTGTCCATGCGCCGGGGCAGCGAACCCCTCTACCAGGCGATGCTGGTGCGCCGGTCGCTGCTGCTGGCTGATCATCTGCAGACGGTGCTGGACGGCTCCGGCGTTGCCTTCGTCGCCCTCGGCGCGGGCTATCTCGCCGGCGAGGACAGCGTTCCGTCCGTTCTCGCGGACCGGGGCGTTGCGGTCACCCGGGAGTAGGCCAGAGCGAAATCGGTTGGGTTGGACGCCGTCCGACCGGGCTCAGATTTCGATCCGGGTCAAAGGCCTGGAGCGGGCGGCGGGAATCGAACCCGCACGAAAAGCTTGGGAAGCTTTCAGGCTACCACTACATCACGCCCGCGGAGCCGGACGCAGCCTTAGGCGGATCGGCGCGCCGCATCAAGGCGGGACGGACGTCTCGCCGGCTCAGTCGGCCCGATAAACCACCACGCCGTCCACCACGGTCAGGGTGGCGTGACCCTTGGGAATGTCGGCGGCCGGCGCCGTCATCAGGTCCACGGAGAAGGCGGTGAAGTCGGCCCGCTTGCCGACCTCGATCGTGCCCAGCTCGGTTTCACGGAAGCTGGCGTAGGCCGGCCAGAGGGTGAACATCTTCAGGGCGGTGGCGCGATCGACGGCCTCGCCGGGCCGCCAGTCGGGGCCCTGAAAGCCTTCCAGATCGGCGCGGGCGATAGCGGCGTAGAATTCGATCAGGGGCGCGCCCCGCTCGACCGGGGCGTCCGACCCTCCGACCACCACGACGCCGAGGTCGACCAGACTATGCCAGGCGTAGGCGCCGTCCAGCCGCGCGTCGCCGAGGCGGGCGGGCGCGAAATGCAGGTCGCCGATGGCGTGGCTGGGCTGCATCGAGGCGATGATCGGCAGCTCCCTGAACCAGTGATAGTCGGACGGGCGCAGGATCTGCGCGTGCTCGATCCGCCAGCGCACGTCGGCGCCGTTCGGGCGGTCGGCGGGGGCGACGCCCGCGAGGGCCTGCTGATACCACTCGGCCACCGAGGCGTTGCCGCGGTCGCCGATGGCGTGGGTGGCGATCTGGATGCCGCCGCGCAGGGCGGCCTGGTACAGGGGCACGATCTCCTGTTCCGTAATCTGCATCAGGCCGGTGGTGTCGGGCCGGTCGGCATAGGGCTCGAACAGGGCCGCGCCCCGCGAACCCAGGGCCCCGTCGGCGTAGTATTTGATCGCCCGGGTGATGATCCGGCCGTCGGCGACGCTGCGCGGCCCGCCCGCGATCAGCGCGGTCGCGCCGTCGGGCGTGACGCTGTTGTAGATGCGCAGCGGCGCCTCGCCGGCCTCGGCCATGGCCTCCAGCAGCGGGATATCCTTCCACGGCGCGCTCATGAAGTGGACGCCCGTCCAGCCATAGGCGGCCTCGACCCGGAAGCCGGCGCGATAGGCGGCGCGCAGGGCTTCGGGATCGGCCTGGGGCATGAGACCGGCGACCAGCTGTTCGGCGGCGTCGACCAGCAGGCCGGTCGGGCGGCCGTCCGGCCCTTTGAGGATCTCGCCGCCCGCGGGGGCGGCCGTGGAGGCGTCGATGCCGGCCGCCGCAAGGGCGGCGGAGGAGGCGACCACGGCGTGGCCGTCGGCGCGGCCCAGCAACACCACCCGGCCGGGCGCGGCGGCGTCGAGGTCGGCGGCCGTCAGGAAGCGGGACTCGGGCCAGCGGGTTTCAATCCAGCCCCGGCCGACGATCGGGCCTTCCGGATGGGCCTCGGCCCAGGCGGCGAGGCGGGCCATGGCCTCGGCGACCGAGGCCGAGCCCTCGAGATTGAGGGTCAGCTCGCGCCATCCAATGCCGTCGAGGTGGGCATGGCCGTCGGTGAAGCCGGGGAACATGGTCGCGCCGAGAAGGTCGAGCGTCTCGGCGTATTCGACCTCGGGCGCGCCCGACGCTGGGCCGACGTAGGCGATCCGCCCGTCCTGGACCAGGACCACCTCGGCCGTCGGCTGCGCCGCCACGCCGGTGTAGATCGTGCCGCCGCGGATCAACAGTTCCTGGGCCTGGGCGCTCCAGGCGGCGGAGCCGAGCAGCAGGGTGAGGGCGAAGGTGCGGATCATCAGAGGCTCCTGTCGGCGGTCACAATGAGGGGTGAAGCCGATACTCGCCAAGGTCAAGCCCGGGAGTCCGGACCGCCTGAGGCTCCCGGACACTCGCTCCGGGCCGCAAAAAACACCGTCCGAAGCGTCCACTGCGTCCACTGCGTCCGCACCCGGATCATCCTCCTCGGGCTTAGCACCGGCCTGCGTCAAATTCGGTCGGAGCGAGCGGGTCGCGGCCAGGCTCATGGTCGCCAACCCGAGACGTCTGCTTCAGGATGCGGGACGAGAAGGAGACGACCCGATGAAGCTCTTCACCATCGGCTATGAGGGCGAGCCCCAGGCCGCCGTGATCGCGCGGCTGAAGGCGGCCGGGGTCGAGGTGGTCGCGGATGTGCGGGCGGTGGCCGCTTCGCGCCGGGCCGGCTTCTCCAAGACCATCCTGGGCTCCAGCCTGAAGGAGGCCGGGATCGACTATGTCCACCTGCGTCCGCTGGGCACGCCGAAGGCGGGGCGGGACGCGGCGCGCAAGGGGCGGATCGGCGAGATGCGGGACATCTTCGCCGGGCATATGGCCGAACCCGCGTCCGAGGCGGCGTTCCAGCTGCTGCGCGGTCTGGCGGCGGAGAAGAATACGGCGCTGCTCTGTTTCGAGGCCGACCACGCAGGTTGCCATCGGGCCGCCCTGGCCGAACGGCTGGCGGCCGAGGACGGGTTCGAGGTGGTGAACCTCTGACCCGCCCCCGTCGGCCCTAGGCCGCGGCCTTCTGTTTGCCGGCGAAGTTTCCGTAGAAGGTCTCACCCTTGGCGGCCATGTCGCGCAGCAACTGCGGCACCTTGAAGCGGTCGCCGTAGCGGGCGGCGTAGTCGTCGGCCTGGGCCACGAAGGCCTTGAGGCCCGTCTGGTCGATCAGGGTGATGGGGCCGCCCGTCCAGGGCGCGAAACCCCAGGCCAGGATGGCGCCGACATCGGCCTCGCGCGGGTCGTCGATTACGCCCTCTTCCCAGCAGCGCGCGACCTCGACCGCCTGGCGGTAGAGCAGGCGCTGCTTCTGGTCCTCGACCAGATCCGGCGTGGAGTCGTTGATCTTCACCGGGGCGAGGTCGGCCAGACCGGCCCAGATCTTCTTGGGCTTCTGGTCGTAGTCATAGAAGCCCATGCCGTTCTTGCGGCCGTAGCGGCCGAGTTCCTCGACCATCTTCTGGACGATGTGGGAGCCGGGCAGGGGCTGGTATTTGTCGCCCAGATCGGCGGCCGTCTGTTTGGCGATCTTGACCGACAGGTCGAGCGCCACGTCGTCGTGCATTTCCAGCGGCCCGCGCGGCATGCCGGTCATGCGGCCGATGTTGTCGATCAGGGCGGGAGCGTAGCCCTCTTCCAGCATGGCCATGCCCTCGGCGACATAGGTGCCGAAGCAGCGCGAGGTGTAGAAGCCGCGGCCGTCGTTGACGACGATCGGGGTCTTCTTGATCTTCATGACGTAGTCGAGCGATTTCGCGATCGCCGCCTCGCCGGTCTTCTCGCCGAGGATGATCTCGACCAGCATCATCTTGTCGACGGGCGAGAAGAAGTGGATGCCGATGAAGTCCTCGGGACGGACCGAAGCCTCGGCCAGGCCGGTGATCGGCAGGGTCGAGGTGTTGGAGCCGAACACGGCGCCCGGGGCCAGATGGGCCTCGGCGCGTTTGGTCACGTCGGCCTTGATCTCGCGGTTCTCGAACACCGCCTCGATGACCAGGTCCGAGCCCTTGATCAGATCGTAGTCGGTGGTGGCGGTGACCGAACCCAGCAGGGCGTCAAACTTCTCCTGGGTGATCTGGCCGCGCGACAGGCGCTTCTTCAGCAGGTCGGCGACGTGGGCCTTGCCCTTGTCGGCGTCCTCCTGGGTGCGGTCGATCAGGATGGTCTCGATGCCGGCGAGGGCCTGCACATAGGCGATGCCCGCGCCCATCATGCCGGCGCCGATGACGGTGACCTTCTTCGGATCGGACTTCGGCACGCCCGCGGGACGGACGGCGCCCTTGTCGAGCTCCTGCTTGGACAGGAACAGCGAGCGGATCATGGCCTGGGCCTGGGGCGTCATCAGAGTCTTGATGAAGTAGCGGGTCTCGATGCGCAGGGCCGCGTCCATCGGCACCTGAATGCCTTCGTAGACGGCCTTCATCAGATTCAGGACGGCCGGATAGTTGCCGTAGGACTGCTTGCGCAGCATGGCGTTGCCGACGAGGAAATTCTGGATGCCGGCCGGGTGGTAGGGGCCGCCGCCGGGCTGTTTGAAGCCCTTGTCGTCCCACGGCTGGACGGCCTTGCCGCCGCCCTTGATCCAGGCCTTGGCGGCGTCGACTTCCGAGCCCTTGGCCACGACCTCGTGCACCACGCCCGCGCCTTTGGCGTCGTTCGGGCGCCAGGACGAGCCGGCGCTCATCGCCGTCATCGCCGCCTGCACGCCGATCAGGCGCGTCAGTCGCTGGGTGCCGCCGCCGCCGGGGAAGAGGCCGACCTTGATCTCGGGCAGGCCGAGCTGGATCTTCGAGTCATCGGCCACGACGCGGTAGTGGCAGGCGAGGGTGAGCTCGAGCCCGCCGCCGAGGGCGAGGCCGTTGATCGCGGCGGCGACCGGCTTGCCGCAGGTCTCGAGCGCGCGCAGGGCCCCGTTCAGCTTCCAGCCCGCATCATAGGCGTCCTGCAGCGAACCGCCGGCCAGCATGCCGCCGGCCATGTCGCCCAGGTCGGCGCCGGCGCAGAAGCCGCTCGCCTTGCCCGAGGTCAGCACGGCCCCCTTGATGGCGTCGTCGGTCTTCACCCGTTCGACCCACTGCGGGATCTCGGCCATCACGCCCGAGGTCAGGGTGTTCATCGACCGTCCGGGGACGTCGAAGGTGATCAGGGCGATGCCGTCGGCGTCGACGTCGATCTTGAAGTTTTCCATGGTCAAAATCCTCAGACGCGTTCGATGACGGTGGCGGTGCCCATGCCGCCGCCGATGCACAGGGTGATCAGGGCGGTCGACTTGTTCGACCGCTCCAGCTCGTCCAGGGCGATGCCGGTGATCATGGCGCCGGTGGCGCCCAGCGGGTGGCCCATGGAGATGCCGCCGCCGTTCACGTTCATCTTCGAGTGGTCGATGTCGAGCGCCTGCATATAGCGCAGCACCACGGCGGCGAAGGCCTCGTTCAGCTCCCAGACGTCGATGTCGGCGGTGGTCATGCCCAGTTTGGCCAGCAGCTTCTTCGTCACGAACTCGGGACCGGTCAGCATGATCGAGGGTTCGGAGCCGATCGAGGCGGCGCCGACGATGCGCGCGCGCGGCTTGAGGCCGAGGGCCTGGCCGGCCTCCAGGGTGCCGATCAGGACACCGGCCGAGCCATCGACGATGCCCGAGGAGTTGCCCGGGGTGTGGACGTGATTGACCCGCTCGACCTCGGGGTAGCGCTGGTTGATGACGCTGTCGAAGGCCATCTCGCCCATCATGGCGAAGGAGGGGTTCAGGGCGCCGAGGGTCTGCATGTCTGTGTTGGGGCGGATGGTCTCGTCGCGGTCCAGCTGGACGAGGCCGAGCTGGTTGCGGACCGGGATGACCGATTTCGAGAAACGGCCGTCGGCCCAGGCGGCCGCGGCGCGCTTGTGGCTCTCCATGGAGTAGGCGTCGACGTCGTCGCGGCTGAAGCCGTACTTCGTGGCGATCATGTCGGCCGAGACGCCCTGGGGCACGAAATAGGTCGGGAAGGCGCTGGACGGGTCGACCGGCCAGGCGCCGCCGTCGGAGCCCATCGGCACCCGGCTCATGGCCTCGATGCCGCCGCCGACGGCGAAGTCGGCCTCGCCGGCCTTCACCTTGGCCGCCGCCATGTTCACGGCCTCGAGGCCCGAGGCGCAGAAGCGGTTGACCTGGACGCCGGCGGTGGTCTGGGCCCAGCCGGCCGAGAGGACCGCGGTGCGGGCGATGTCCGCGCCGAGCTCGCCCACCGGGGTGACGCAGCCGAGGATGACGTCGTCGACCTTCGAGGTGTCGAGATCGTTGCGATCCCGCAGGGCTTCCAGCACCTGGGTCGCCAGGCTCAGGCCCGTGATCTCGTGCAGGGATCCGTCCTTCTTGCCCTTGCCGCGCGGAGTGCGGACCGCGTCATAGATATAGGCTTCGGCCATGGGTGTGCGTCTCACATTTGAGCGCCCTGACGCTCGCCACGCGGTGGCTCGCTGCTTGAGGGCGAGTGCGGAATCGAAACTTGCGGGCCACAAACCCTACGTTTACGTCAACGTCAAGTATTTCATCTTCTCACGCGTCGGTGTGTCGACCATCGGACGCCGGAAAGCCGCGAATTGCGAGAACGACTCTCAGCTGGCCTGGCCACGGGAACGCGCGCCTTGTCCGCGACTTAACTCCGCCGGACACGTCCGGGTGTCTTGAGGAGACGACCATGGCCCAGAGCTATGAAGAGATGGACGCGATCGCCCTGCTGAAGGCCGACCACCGCAAGGTGGAGGAGATCTTCGCGGCGTTCGAGAAGGCGACGACCAAGGCGAAGAAGCGCGCCCTGGCCGAACAGGCCTGTCTCGAACTGAAGGTGCACACGGTCCTTGAAGAGGAGATCTTCTATCCGGCCTGCCGTGGCCAGATCGAGGGCGACCTGCTGGATGAAGGCTATGTCGAGCACGACACGGCCAAGCTTCTGATCAACGAGATCGAGGCCGCCAGCCCGGATGACGAATTCTACGACGCCAAGGTCAAGGTGCTGTCGGAAGTGATCGAGCACCACGTCGAGGAAGAGGAAAAGCGGTCCGAGGGCATGTTCAGCCAGGCCCGCGCCGCCGGTCTCGACATGGACGCCCTGGCCGACGCCATGCGCGCCCGCAAGGTCACCGCCATGGAGGAGTTCCAGGCCGGCAAGCTGGCCGAGACCCTGACGCTTGAGGGCGACGACACCGAAAAGGCGCTGATGGACACGCCGATGGGCGCCGACGCGCGCTGACCGGAATCAGGGAACGGCGCCGGCGCCGGTGCGCTATGATCGCGCATCTGACGTAAGAGGCTCCATGCGCTGTTCCCTGTTCCTCGCCCTGGCTTTGACGACCGGCCTGGCGGCGCCCGCCTGCGCCGGTCCGATCGCGGTGCGTCAGGATGAGCCGATGCGGGTCGCCGCCCCGCCGCAGGATGTGCCCGCCCGGCTGCTGGCGGCGCACAATGTGGAACGGCGCCGGGTCGGCAGCCCGCCGTTGCGCTGGGACGACGCCCTGGCCGTGGAAGCCGGCGTCTGGGCGCGCGAGCTGGTGGATACCGGTCGATGGGAACATGACCCGGCCCAGCATGGCCATGGCGAGAATCTGTGGACCGGCTGGGGCAGTCGCATCTGGACGCCCGAGGAGATGGTCGCGGACTGGGCGGCCGAGAAGCGCGACTATGTGCGCGGCGTGTTTCCGGATGTCAGCCGGACAGGTCAGTGGACCGCTGTCGGCCACTACACCCAACTGGTGTGGCGCGGGACGACCCACGTGGGCTGCGCCATCGCCTCGCGCGGCAACCGGTCGGTCCTGGCCTGCCGCTATTCGCCGCCGGGCAATGTCGACGGCGGACGAGCCTACTAGCCGACGTAGCCGGCCTGCATCAGTTCGGCGATGTGGACGATGGCGACGGGCCGGTCGGCCTCGACCACCAGCAGGGTGGCGATCCTGTTCTGGGTCATCAGGTCCACGGCGTCGCTCATACGGGCGTCCGGCGCGATGATCTTGGGGCCCGGGCTCATGACGTCGGCGGCGGTCAGGCCGTTGAGATCGCGTGAGAAGGCCCGGCGCACGTCGCCGTCGGTGACGATCCCGGCCAGGGTCCCGTCTTCGTGGAGCACCGCCGTCGCGCCCTTGCGGCCCTCGGTGATGGCGGAGACCACCTCGGCGAAGCTCGCGGTCAGGGGCACGGTCGCCGGCGCGGGCGGTCGGTCGCCCATCCAGTCGCGCACGCTCTGCAGGCTCATGCCCAGCTTGCCGCCCGGATGGTGCAGGCCGAAGGCTTCGGCGGTGAAGCCGCGCCGGTCCATCAGGACCATGGCCAGGGCGTCGCCGAGCGCGAGCGTCATCAGGGTCGAGGTCGTCGGGGCCAGGCCGTTGGGGCAGGCCTCGGCCACCTGCGGCATGGTCAGGCAGACCGCGGACGAGCGGCCGAGGAAGCTGCCGGGTCTCTGGGTCAGACCGATGACCGGAATGCCCTCGCGTTGGCAGTAGAGCAGCGGATCGCGGAGCTCCCGACTTTCGCCCGAGTTGGAGATGGCCAGCAGGGTGACGTCCTTGCGCAGCATGCCGAGGTCGCCGTGGCTCATCTCGGCAGGGTGGACGAAGAAGGCGTTGGTCCCGGTCGAGGCCAGGGTGGCGGCGATCTTCCCGCCGATATGGCCCGACTTGCCCATGCCTGTGACCACGACATAGCCGGGTCGTGACAGGATGATCTCGCAGGCGCGGCCGATGCTGTCGTCGAGGCCGGATTCCAGCGCCTGAAGCGCGGCGATGTTCAGCCGGATCACCTCCCGCGCACGAGCGGTCATGGCGGCGGGATCGGCGGAAAGGGCAGGGGCGGCGGCGTCGGTCATGCTGCGGAATTGGCCCATCCGACGCGGTTTCACAATCCGTCTGAAAACCGCGACCGATTGCTGCGATGCGAGAAAAATGGGCCGGAGGGTCAACCTTTGCCGCACCGATGCGTTGGAACAGCCATGCGGACCTCAAACCTGAACACCGACGGCGCGTCCGCGCCGGCCGAGTCGCTCTCGTATCTGCCGCCGCCGCCCGTCCTTCTGGAGCGGCCCGCCCTCTTCCTTGACATGGACGGCGTGCTGGCGCCGCTGGCGGCCACGCCGGACGCGGTCGTGCCGGATGCCCGCCGGACGGTGGTGCTGCGTCGGCTGGTGGAACGGCTCGACGGGCGGGTGGCGATCATCAGCGGCCGCACCATCGCCGAGATCGACCGGATCGCGGAGCGCGCCTCCGCCTCCGCCTCGGGCGTGCATGGGCTGGAGCGCAGGCGGGCGGATGGATCGCTGGACCATGCCGCCGCAGCGCCTGCGGTGCGCGCGGCCGTCGCCGCCTTCGAGCGCTTCGCCCGCGACCGCCCCGGCATGATCGTTGAGGACAAGGCGGTGTCGGCCGGCCTGCACTATCGCGGCGCGCCGACCGAGGCGGCGGCCGTCGAGGCCCTGGCCCACAGTCTCGCCGCCGAGACCGGACTGGCGCTGCAGGCCGGCCATCTGGTGGTCGAGTTGAAGACGCCCGGAACGGACAAGGGCACGGCGCTCAACGCCTTCATGGAAGAGCCGCCCTTCGCGGGAGCCATGCCTGTCATGCTGGGCGATGACCTGACCGATGAGGACGGGTTCCGGGCCGCCGCCGATCTGGGCGGTTTCGGCGTGCTGATCGGACCGCCGCGCCGGACCGCCGCGACCTTCGGCCTGCCCGATGTGGAGGCCGTCCTGACCTGGCTGGACGCCGTCGAGGCGCGCGCATGACCCCGAACCTTGACCTCGCCCCGATCGGCAACTGTTCGATCAGCGCCCTGATCGACCGCGACGGGCGCTACGTCTGGGCCTGCGCGCCGCGCGTGGACGGCGACCCGGTCTTCTCCGCCCTGATGGACGGGTCCAACCCTGACCACGGCTTCTGGCACATCGAACTGGAAGGGCAGGCGACGGTCGAACAGGCCTATATCCGCAATACGCCGGTGCTCCGTACGGTGCTGACGGCGCAAGATGGAGCGTCGGTCGAGATCATCGACTTCGCCCCGCGCCATCCGAAACACAGCCGCACCTACCGACCGCTGGCGTTCGGCCGGATCGTCCGGCCGCTCGGTGGATCGCCGCGCATCCGGATTCGCCTGCGACCATCCGCCGACTGGGGCGCTCGCCGCGCGAAGACCACCAACGGCTCCAACCACATCCGCTATCTGTGCACGGATGTGACCTTCCGGCTGACGACCGACTGCCCGGTTTCCCACATTCTGAACGAGCGGACCTTCCGGCTGGAACGGCCGCAAGCCTTCTTCTTCGGGCCCGACGAGGGCTACGACCAGGACGTCGGACCCGGCGTGTCGGCGGTGCTCGATCGCACCGTGGCCTATTGGCAGGACTGGGTCCGCACCCTCTACCTGCCGCTCGACTACCAGGAGGCGGTGATCCGTGCGGCGATCACGCTCAAGCTCTGCGCCTATGAGGAGACGGGGGCCATCGTCGCGGCCATGACCACCTCCGTGCCCGAGTTTCCCGAGAGCGGCCGCAACTGGGACTACCGCTACTGCTGGATCCGCGACGCCTACTATGTGGTGCGGGCGTTGAACCGGCTCGGCGCCGTGGACCTGCTGGAAAACTACCTGGGCTATCTGCGCAATCTGGTCGACGCCTCGGCGGGCGGTCACGTCCAGCCCGTCTATGGCGTGGGGCTGGAAGAGGACATCGACGAGCGGATCACCGAGACCGTCGAGGGCTATCGCGGCATGAAGCCGGTGCGGATCGGCAATCAGGCGCGCGAGCATCTTCAGCACGACGTCTACGGACAGATCGTCCTGCCGCTGGTCCAGACCTTCTATGACCAGCGCCTGCTGCGCCCGGGTACGATCGATGACTTCCATGCGCTGGAGAAGGTCGGCGACCGCGCCTTCGCCATGCATGACCAGGTCGATGCGGGTTTGTGGGAGTTCCGCACCATCGCCCGGGTCCACACCTATTCCTCGGTGATGTGCTGGGCCGCCTGCGACCGGCTGGCCAAGGCGGCGGATCACATGGGACTGGCCGAACGGGCCGTGTTCTGGAACGACCGGGCGGCGATCATCCGTGAACGGATTGAACGGGAGGCCTTCCTGCCCGACGAGGGCCGGTTCGCCGCCAGCTTCGGCAATCGCGAGCTGGACGCCTCCCTGCTGCAACTGACCGATCTCGGCTTCCTCGACCCTCGTGATCCGCGACAGGTCGCGACGTTCGACGCCATCGAGCGCGATCTGAAGAAGGGGCCCTATCTGTTTCGCTATATCGAGGCGGACGATTTCGGCGAACCGGAGACGGCGTTCAACTTCTGCACCTTCTGGTTCATCGAGGCCCTGCACCAGAACGGCCGCGACGCCGAGGCCCGCGAAATCTTCGAGGAAATGCTGAGCCGCCGGACCCACGCCGGGCTGCTGTCGGAGGATCTGTCGCTGGGCGACAAGGAACTGTGGGGCAACTATCCGCAGACCTACTCCCTCGTCGGCATCATCAACTGCGCCGTCCTGCTCAGCCGTTCCTGGACGGACGCGCGATGAGCCGCCTGATCGTCGTCTCCAACCGCGTGTCCGCGCCCAGGGACCCCGCCGCCGGCTCGACCGGCGGCCTGGCCATGGCGCTGTCGGCTGCGCTGCGGAAATACGACGGCCTGTGGTTCGGATGGTCAGGCGAGACGGTCGAGCATTTCACCGGCGAGCTGAAGATGGAGGACCGGGCCGGCGTCACCGTCGCGCTCGTCGATCTGGAGGCCCAGGACGTCGACGAATATTACAACGGCTACGCCAACAAGACGCTGTGGCCGCTGTTCCATCACCGCGTCGACCTGACCGCCTATGAGCGGTCCTACGGCGAGGGATATGAGCGAACCAACGCCCGGTTCGCCGAGGTGCTCGCGCCCCTGATCCAGCCGGAAGACGTCATCTGGATCCACGACTATCACATGATCCCGCTCGCCCGGGATTTGCGACGACTGGGCGTGAAGAACCGTATCGGCTTTTTCCTGCACACCCCCTGGCCGGTGCGGCAGCTGCTGGTGACCTTGCCGCATCACCGCCGGCTGGTGGAGGCGATGTTCGACTACGACCTGATCGGCTTCCAGACCCGCGAATGGCTGGACCTGTTCCGCGACTATGTGGCGTCCGAGCCCAGCGTGCACGGCAAGCTGCTGCCCCACGACGCACTCGAGGCCTTCGGCAAGACGGTCCAGACCGGCGTATTTCCCATCGGCATCGACGTCGAGGGCTTCATCGCCGCGCGCAATTCCCAGCTCGGCAACCGCACCTATGACCGGATGGCGGCCTCGGCGGCGTTCCGGTCGCTGATCGTCGGCGTCGATCGGCTCGACTACTCCAAGGGGCTTGAGGAGAGGCTGCTGGGCTATGAGCAGTTCCTCGAAACCCATCCGGACATGCGCTCCGAGGTCCTGCTGCTGCAGGTCACGCCCATTTCCCGCGACGACGTCGATGCCTATCAGGACATCCGGGGTCGGCTGGATTCCCTGGCCGGTCGGATCAACGGCGAATACGCCGAGATGGACTGGCAACCGATCCGCTACCTCAACCGCACCTACCGTCGCGACCAGTTGGCCGGCATCTACCGGGCCGCGCGCGTGGGTCTGGTCACGCCGCTGCGGGACGGCATGAATCTGGTGGCCAAGGAATTTGTCGCCGCCCAGAACCCCGACGATCCGGGGGTGCTGGTGCTCTCGCGGTTCGCCGGCGCGGCTGAACAGATGGGCGAGGCCCTGCTGGTCAACCCGTTCAGCCGCGAGGAGCTGTCCGACGCCATCCAGCGCGCCCTGACCATGCCGCTGGGGGAACGGAAGCGGAAATGGGAGTGCCTGATGCAGGTGGTGCGCGATACGGACGTGGGAATCTGGCGCGACGACTTCGTCTCGACCCTTCGCGCCGTCGAACGCCCCGCGAACGGCGGCGGCGGGTCCGCCGCCGCCGCCTCCGGTCAGGCCGCCTGAACGATCCCGCCCGGTTCGCCGTCCCTGGCTGTCGCCATGGCGTTCGCCGGCCGGTCCATGATCCGCGCCAGATAGGCGTCCAGCAGGGGACTGTCCGGCGAATATTCGCGACCCCAGGCCATGGCGCTGCCGACCATGACGTCGACTGCCGTGAACCGTTCGCCCATCAGATAAGGGCCCCGTTCCAGCGCGCTGAACAGCCGGGCGATGACGGCGTCATAGCGGGCCCGGGCCGCGGGATCGCCGTCGGTCTGGCCGCTGATCCTGCTCCAGTAGGCCGGCTCCATCTCGCCTGCCGTCCAGGCCAGCCAGGTGACATAGGCGGCGCGTTCGGATGATCCGACCGGGGCCCCCAGTCCGGCCTGCGGGAACAGGTCCGTGAGATACAGGGCAATCGCCGCCGACTCGGTCACCAAGGCGTCGTTGTGCGCCAGGGCGGGGACCTTGCCGTCGGGATGCAGATTGGCCGGGTCGCGGCCGCCCGTGCCGGTCAGGGACCGGAAGATGTCGACGTAGCGAATGTCATAGTCGACGCCGAGTTCCTCCAGCAGCCAGAGGATGCGGCTCGAACGCGATTGTGGGGCGTGAAACAGGGTCAGCATGATGAAGCTCCTTCCGGGTGGCGCTGTCGCTCGGCGCGCGGCGCGGCGCTTCGCTGCTTGCGCGCGTCGGCGACCCCTCGCCGCCGACCCGTCTTGACTACTGCCACCCTGCTGCCAGCATGCTGTCAGCAGCAGTCATCCAGAGTGGGCGAATGAGACGGGCCGACCGGCTGTTCCAGATCATCCAGGTGCTGCGCCGGTCCTCGAAACCGGTGACGGCCGACGCCATGGCGGCCGAACTGGAGACGTCGAAGCGCTCCATCTATCGCGACATCGCCACCCTGATGGCCCAGCGGGTGCCGATCCGGGGCGAGGCGGGCATTGGCTATGTTCTGGACGGCGGTTTCGACATGCCGCCGCTGATGCTGACGTCGGATGAGGTCGAGGCGGCCGTGCTGGGCGCGCAATGGGTGGCGGGTCGCGGCGATCCGGCCCTGGCGCGCGCCGCCCGCGATCTGATCGCCAAGATCGCCGCCACCGTGCCGGACCGGCTCAGACCGGTGGTGCTGGAGCCCGCCGTCGCCACCCCGCCCGCCTGGCGGCATGAGGTCGAGACCCTCGACATGTCCCGCGTCCGGGCGTGGATTCATGCCGGTCGCAAGCTGCGCCTCCACTATGCGGACGAACAGGGCCGGGAGACGTTGCGCGTCATCTGGCCCTGTCTGGTGGGATATCGCGAGACGACGCGGCTGCTGGTCGGCTGGTGCGAGACACGCGCCGACTTCCGCACCTTCCGCGCCGACCGCGTGGTCGATGCCGAATTTCTCGACGATCGCTATCCGGGACGTCCCGCCGTGCTGCGCGCCCGTTGGTTCGCGATGATGGAGGCCCGGCGCGCGGAGTACGAGGCGAGGACTCAGTAGATCTCGAACAGCCCTGCCGCGCCCATGCCGCCGCCGATGCACATCGTGACGACGCCGTATTTCGCGCCGCGCCGCTTGCCCTCGATCAGGACGTGGCCGGTCATGCGGGCGCCCGACATGCCGTAGGGGTGGCCGATGGAGATGGCGCCGCCGGAGACATTGAGCCGCTCATCGGGGATGCCCAGCCGGTCGCGGCAGTACAGCACCTGCACGGCAAAGGCCTCGTTCAGCTCCCAGATGCCGATGTCGTCGATCGTCAGGCCGTGACGCTCCAGTAGCCGCGGCACGGCGAACACCGGGCCGATGCCCATTTCGTCCGGGTCACAACCGGCCACGGCCATGCCGCGATACGCCCCCAGCGGCTGCAGGCCGCGGCGTTCGGCTTCCTTGGCCTCCATGAGGACGCAGGCCGAGGCCCCGTCGGACAATTGGGAGGCGTTGCCGGCGGTGATGAACCGGCCCTCGGCGATCGATTCGCCGCCGCCGAACACCGGCTTCAGCGACGACAGACCCTCCAGCGTCGTATCCGCGCGGTTGCCCTCATCCTTCGACAGGGTGATCTCCTTCGCCGAGGCTTGGCCGGTGGCCTTGTCCATCACCTGCATGGTGGTGGTCATGGCCACGATCTCGGCGTCCAGCCGGCCTTCGGCCTGGGCGGCGGCGGTGCGCTGTTGCGACCGAAGAGCGTATTCGTCCTGGGCGTCGCGGCTGATCCCGTAGCGGGCGGCGACGACCTCAGCGGTTTCCAGCATCGACATATAGATGTGCGGCTGCAGCTTCAGCAGGTCGGGGTCGCGCAGCCGGAACAGGTTCATGTTCTGGTTCTGCACCAGCGAGACCGACTCCAGCCCGCCGCCGACGGCGACCACCTGGCCGTCGTGGGTCACCTGTTTCGCCGCGGTGGCGATGGCCATCAGGCCGGAGGCGCACTGGCGGTCCAGGCTCATGCCCGCCGTCGTCACCGGCAGGCCGGCGGCCAGCGCTGACTGCCGCGCCACATTGGTCCCCGTCGAGCCCTGCTGCAGGGCCGCGCCCATGACCACGTCCTCGATCTCGGCCGGATCGACGCCCGAGCGGGCGACGGCATGCCGGATGGCGTGACCGCCCAGCTGCTGCGCCTGGGTGTCGTTGAAGGCGCCGCGATAGGCCCGGCCGATGGGCGTGCGGGCGGTGGAGACGATGACGGCTTCGCGGGACATCCCGGGGACTCCTGTTGCTGGGCGGGCTCGAGACGCTGTCGCGTGTCGCTCGAGCCGGGGGTGGTTCCGACCCTAGGCGCTTGCCGTCGGGTCAAGGCAAGTGTCAGCCCGCGGCGTGTTGCGCCTTGGTCAGTTCGATCATGCCCTGGGCCGCGCCCATTTCGGGCACGATCTCGCCGGTGCGGTCTGAGATCTCGGCGAACCGGGCGGCGACCTGTTCCGGCGCGTCCTCGCCGACGGCGCGGATTCCCTGGGTCAGGGTCACATAGGCGCGTTCGAAGCCGCCGGCGCCGGCTGTCAGGATACAGCGGCTGGGGGCGTCCTCGCTGACCAGGTGCAGCAGGCCGGGCGAGACCGTGTCCGGGCCCAGCAGGTCCAGCGGCAGGCGGGCGCCGAGGTCCTCGGTCATGCGGGTATGGGCCGTCGGGGCCAGGCAGTTGACGCGGATGTCGTTCTTCGCGCCCTCGATCGACAGTGTCTGCATCAGGCCCACAAGGGCCATCTTGGCGGCCCCGTAGTTCGATTGACCGAAATTGCCGTACAGGCCCGAGGAGGAGGTGGTCATGACGATGCGGCCGTAGTTCCGCTCGCGCATGATGTCCCACACCGCCTTGGTGCAGTGGACGGCGCCCATCAGGTGGACGTCCATCACGAAGCGGAAATCGTCCAGCTCCATCTTGGCGAAGGTCTTGTCGCGCAGGACGCCGGCATTGTTGACCAGGATGTCGACCCGGCCCCATTTCGCCATGGCCGCGGCGACCATGGCCTCGACGGCGGCGTAGTCGGTGACCGAGGCGGCGTTGGCCATGGCCTCGCCCCCCGCGGCCACGATTTCCGCGACGACGGATTCCGCGGCGGTCGCAGAGGCGCCAGAACCATCCCGGGCGCCGCCGAGGTCGTTGACGACCACTTTTGCGCCGCGTTTGGCCAGCGCCAGGGCGTGTTCCCGCCCCAGGCCGCCGCCGGCCCCCGTCACGATCGCCACACGCCCGTCAAACCGTATCGTCATCCGACTGCTCCTCCTGTGCCAAGAGCTTCCTAGCAGCCGTTCCGCTTCGGGAAACCCCGCTCAATGTGTTGAAACGGCGCCACAGTCGCCACATTCGTATCCAAAATGAGGAACCCCGAAGGAACATTCCCGTTCGGCCTTACGAGCACCCCGTATAAACGGGGACTTCGGGCAACCACTGAATATGAGGGATATGATGAAGGTGAAACTTCTCGCCGGCGTTGCGATGGCGGGGCTGTTCGCAGCCGGCGTCGCCAACGCCGAGCCGAATGGCTGGTACGGCGCGATTGACGCTGGTTACCACACGCTCGGCACGATCGAGGCTGACGCTCAGCGCGGTCCGCAGTTCGATATCGAAACCCAGGACGACTGGGCGGCCTTCGCCCGTCTGGGC
>NZ_BSOY01000048.1 GCF_030160755.1 Brevundimonas denitrificans
CGTGGCGACGCCGCGGCCGGCCAGGCCCTCGGCGTGCAGGAACTCGCTGGAGGCGGAGACGCCGAGCGGGCTGTTGCCGTCGCGGTCGGTGGGGCCGGAGCCGGCGATGATCAGCGCGGCGGCCCGGGTCGGACCCTCCGGCGTCAGCAGGGTCCCGTGCAGGGGCGCCGGGTCGGCGGGCAGTGTCACCGGCGCGGCGACCGGATCAGACAGCAGGGCGGCGGCGAGGAGCAGGCTGAGCATGGCGGGTCTCCGGGCGGTCGGGGTCAGAAGGGCTGACGGTCGGGGTCGGTGCGCCAGACGCGCCAGCTTTCGACCCCGGACCAGACCGCGGCGAGGACGATGGCGCCGACGATGGCGTAGAGGCCGAGAGGCTGGGGCGCGAACGGGGCGGTGAGCAGCCCGGCGAGGCCGATGACGAAGAAGAGGCGGCCGGCGAGGCGGTTGGAGCGCTCCCACGACAGGCGGCTCTTGTAGGCCCAGGGCGTGCGCACCCCGACGAAGGGATTGGGCCCGACCCGGCCCAGGAAGGCGCCGATCAGCAGGATCACGAGGCTCATCAGGGCCACCGGCAGGGCGCCGCTGATGTCGGTCGCGCCCGACAGGCTGGCCGAGGCGATGAGCAGGCTGATGAGCGGAATGCTGAGGACCACGACGAGCTGGGCGTAGCGCAGGGCCCGCCGGCGGGCGGGATCGTCCGTGCGGCCGGCCGCCAGGGCCATGCCGCCGCCGAGCAGCAGGGTCAGCAGGGCGAGGCCGGCGAGGCCGCCGCCGAGCAGTTCCCGACTGCCCCAGTCGTCCGCCTGACCGGCGGCGTTGTAGTGGATCGGCAGCAGTTCGGTCGGGCCGGCGAGGATGGTCCAGATGCCGAGGGCGCCGACCATCAGGCTGAGGACGACGGTGGCCAGATCGAGGGCGGAGCGGGCTTTCCGTGGCGCGGTCATGTCTTGTCTCCCGAATCCCGGCGGCGGGCGCCGGTCATGGCCAGCAGGAAGGCGAGGGCCTCCTCCACGGCCGAGATCTCGAGCCGGTAGCGGATTGAGGCCCCCTCGCGCTCGGGCGAGACCAGACCGGCCTCCTTGAGCGCATTGAGGTGGCCGGTGATGGTCGGCCAGCTCATGTCGAAGGCGGCGGCGATGTCGCCGGACGCCATCGGCCCCTTGCGCAGCATGTCGATGATGCGGCGCCGGACCGGATGCGACAGGGCCTTGAACAGTGCGTTCATAGGAACAAGACTAATTAGGAAAAATCCTAAATGCAAGGGGCCGCGACGCCCGTTTCGTGATCTTGCACCGGTTGGCGCAAGAATATATGCAACGCATACGAAACGTATAGTCAGGAGCGGCCCGTGGGGATCGTCAATATCGAGGATGAGCTGCACGAGCAGCTGCGCCGGGCCAGCCGGGCGTCCTGCCGGTCGATTAATGCCCAGGCGGCCTTCTGGATCAGGCTGGGCATGCTGTGCGAGCTCAATCCCGGCCTCAGTTTTCAGGAACTGATGGCCCGCGAACTGAAGGCGGCGGGCGTGGGATCGCCGCAAGCCGCGGCCGCGGCGGTATGATCAAGACGCCGGCCGAGGTTGAGCTGATGGCGGAGGCGGGGCGTCTGTTGGCCTCGGTGTTCGAACATCTGGACGAACAGACGCTGATCGGCATGAGCACCCTGGAGGTCAACGACCGGGTCGAGGCCTTCATCGTCGACGAACTGGACGCGCGGCCGGCCAGCAAGGGACAGTACGGCTATGGCTTCGTGCTGAACAGTTCACGGAACGACGTGATCTGTCACGGCGTGCCCTCGGCGGACGAGGTGCTGGCGGACGGCGACATCGTCAATCTCGACATCACCCTGGAAAAGCACGGCTTCATCGCGGACTCGAGCAAGACCTATCTGATCGGGGATGTCGCGGCGCCGGCGAAGCGGCTGGTGCGGACGACGCGGGAGGCGCTGTGGAAGGGCATCCGGGCGGTGCGACCGGGCGCGCGGCTGGGCGACATCGGCCACGCCATTGAGCATCACGCCAGGCGGGCCGGCTATTCGGTGGTGCGCGAATACTGCGGCCACGGCATCGGCCGCGAGATGCACGAGGCGCCGCAGGTGCTGCACTACGGCAAGCGGGGGACCGGGCTGACGCTGAAGGAGGGGATGGTCTTCACCATCGAGCCGATGATCAACCAGGGCCGGCGGGAGGTGCTGGAGGGCGACGACGGCTGGACGGTCGTGACGGCGGACGGGAAGCTCTCGGCCCAGTTCGAGCATACGGTGGCGGTGACCAAGGACGGGGTGCGGGTGCTGACGCTGAGGGCGGAGGAGGGGCGGGGGTGAGCGGGCGCCCCAAGGTCCGCTGACTACCCCGGGCGGACCCGGCTACCAGTCGCCGAGGTGTTTGAACGCGCCTGCCACGAGACGTCGTCCTTCGAATATCACTCCGTCTTCGGGATCGGGCTGAACCCTGGGGTCAGAAAGGGCCGCAGCCAGACCTCGATCCCGAGCGTCCTTGTCCGGCCATTGCGTCCAGGAGAGGATCACCGTTTCGCCCGCGGTCCCCGCGGCGGCGTCCAAGAAGGTCCGGGTTTCGTCACCCAACCCTTCACGCGCTTCCTCGGCGTGGAATGACGCGGCAGGCTGATCGCTGTCGTCAAGGATGATGTCGGTTGTCCGGGTTGCCCCGTGCTCCCGGTAGACGGCCCCCACCTTCTTCGAGAAGTCGCGATAGGCCGGAAGTTGCGACGGTCGGACGGGAATCAAATAGGCGTCGAAATAGGGCATGCCCCAAGCTCATCACGAGCGAAGACCGCTTTCCACCCCTGGCGGACGCCGCCTCAGATCGAGAAGCTGACCCCGCAGCCGCAGCTCGACGCCGCGTTCGGATTGCGCACCACGAACTGCGCTCCGGCGAGGTCGTCGACGAAGGCGATCTCGGAGCCCTTGAGGAAGGGCAGGGAGACGGGGTCGACGACGGCCGCCTGGCCGCCGGTCTCGACGCGGATGTCGTCGGCCTCGGCGGACTGGACCAGTTCGAACCGGTACTGGAAGCCGGAGCAGCCGCCGCCGTCGACGGCGACGCGCAGCAGGACCGGATGACCCTCGGCCGCGCCCAGTTCAGCCAGGCGTTTGGCGGCGCTGTCGGACAGGGTCAGGCCGTGCCCGCCAGCGGACGGCGATATCTGGAACAGGGATGCGGATTGGACGGTGCTCACAGGGGCCTATATGAGGCGCGCAGGGCCGATCGCAAAGGCCCGCAGCCGAATGAGCAGCCGACGTTGATCCCCGAACGCGCGCCCTACGCCGAATATCCCGAGCACAGCCGCGGCCGGCTGACGCCCGAACCGATCAGCCGCACGCGCAACGCCTATGCCCGCGACCGGGACCGGATCATCCACGCCACGGCCTTCCGCCGTCTGAAGGAGAAGACCCAGGTCTTCGTCGCCCATGAGGGCGACCACTACCGCACCCGCCTGACCCATTCGCTGGAGGTGGCGCAGATCGCGCGGTCGCTGGCCCACGCCCTGCGGCTGGACACGGATCTGGCCGAGACGGTGGCCCTGGCGCACGACCTGGGCCATCCGCCGTTCGGTCATGCCGGGGAGGACGAGCTGCAGGCCCAGATGGAGCCGTGGGGCGGCTTCGACCACAACGTCCAGACCTTCCGCGTCGTGACCCGGCTGGAGCATCGCTATCCGCAGTTCGAGGGGTTGAACCTGAGCTGGGAGACCGTCGAGGGGGTGGTCAAGCACAACGGGCCGGTGTCGCACCGGCTGGACGAACCGGCGTGGAAGGCCATCGCCGACTATGCGCCGGGCTGGGATTTGCGGCTGGGGACCTTCGCCTCGCTGGAGGCCCAGGCGGCGGCGATCGCGGACGACATCGCCTACAACAATCACGACGTCGACGACGGGGTGCAGGCGGGGCTGTTCTCGCTCGAGGACCTGGCCGATGTGCCGCTGATCGGGCCGGTGCTGCACGGGGTGCGCAGGGACTGGCCCGACATCGACGACCGGATGATCCGCATCGAGGCGGTGCGGCGCATGATCGGGGCCATGGTCGAGGACGTGCTGGCCGAGACCGAGGCGCGGATCGCGGCCGACGATATTCGCTCGACCGAGGCGGTGCGCACCGCGGGCCGGATGCTGGTGGCGTTCTCGCCCGGCATGCTGGCCGATCTCGGGGTGCTGCGGAAATTCCTGTTCGAACGGATGTACCGCCACTATCGCGTCAACCGCACGCGCAGCCAGGCGCGGCGGCTGCTGGGCGAGATGTTCCAGCTGTTCATGGCCGAGCCGGCGACCCTGCCGCCCGAATGGTCGGGCAAGGCGGGGACATCGGACATGGCGAAGCGCGCCCGGGCGGTGTGCGACTATATCGCCGGCATGACCGACCGCTACGCCATCGAGGAGCACAGGAAGCTGTTCAGCCTGGATCTGGCGCTGGATCTTTAGCTTGTCATCCCGGCCGAAGCGAAGCGGAGAGCCGGGACGGGCGGGGCTACTCCCATTGCCCTCCCGGACGGCCTGTGGGCCGAGCCGGGAGAAGGGTTTGGGCCGCAGGCTTTCTCCCGGATAAGCGCAGGCGCTTTCCGGGAGGGACTCGGTGATGCTTCAGGCGTCCCCGATCTCCGCTTCGCCACGTCGGGGATGACAAGGTGGAGGAGTTGCGTCTGCGGCCTGAAAAAGGACTCGGACCGGGATAGAGTGTGGGTTCCGCGCGTCGATTCGCGCGGACCATGAGGCGCGTCATGTCCAACGAAGATCCCTATCGTCCGAACCAGGGCCGCGACCGGGGCGCCTATACGCCGCCGACCGATGACGACCTGCCGTTCAACCGCGGCGGCTATGACCCCCGCCGGGCCGGCGGCGGGGGCGGGGCCAAGGCGCCGCCGATGACCCTGATCATCTCGGGCGTGGTGCTGCTGCTGCTGATCATCGCCGTCGTGGTCTATTATCGCGCCGGGCCGCGCTCCTCGAACGACGCCCCGCCCGCCGTGGGCACGCCGGTCGTGCAGATGAAGGCCGACGCTCCGGTCGACGCCCAGCCGATCGATCCGGAAGCGGGCATCGACGTCTATGACGCCGCCGAGGCCCCGACCGCCGCCCCGACCTTCACCCCGCCGCCCGAGGTCGCCCAGCCGCGTCCGGCGCCGCGTCCGGCCGGAACGACCGCGCCCGTCGCGCCGCGACCGACGCCCGTGACGCCTCCCCCCGCGAAGACCGAGCCCCGGACCCCGGCGACCGTCGGGGGAACCTCCGGCGTACAGATCGGCGCCTTCTCGACCCCCAGCCTGGCGGACCGCGAGTTCGCCGCCATCGTCGGCCGCTATCCGCAGTTCACCGCCGGGGCCGACAAGCGGGTGCAGGAGGTGACGGCCTCGAACGGTTCGACCGTCTATCGCACCACCGTCACCGGCCTGAGCCGCGACCAGGCGACCGGCCTGTGCAACGCCATCAAGGCCGCCGGCGGCGACTGTTTCGTGCGCTGACCGATCGGTGACCTCGGCGGCGATCTACGGCTGTAGCGGCCATCGGCTGACGGAGGCGGAACGCGCCTTCTTCGCCGAGGCGCGGCCGTGGGGCTTCATCCTGTTCCGCCGCAACATCGACAGCCCGGAGCAGGTGCGGGCGCTGACGGATGAGCTGCGCGCGAGCATCGGCGACGCCGCCGCCCCGATCCTGATCGACCAGGAGGGCGGACGGGTGCAGCGGATGGGGCCGCCGCACTGGCCGAAATATCCGCCGGGCGAGGCCTATCTGAAGGCGACGAACGACCCGCTGGCGGCGCGCGAGCTGGTCCGGCTGGGCGCGCGGCTTATGGCGCATGACCTGAAGGCGGTCGGAATCAATGTTGATTGCCTGCCCGTTCTGGATGTTCCGGTGCCGGGGGCCCACGACATCATCGGCGACCGGGCCTATGCCCGTGATCCGGCGACGGTGGCGCAGCTGGGTCGCGCGGCGGCGGAGGGGATGCTGGCCGGCGGCGTGCTGCCGGTGATGAAACACATGCCGGGGCATGGCCGGGCCTTCGCCGACAGCCATCACGACCTGCCGGTGGTGCATGCGGATTTCGCGACCCTGGACGGCTGGGATTTCGCGCCGTTCAAGGCCCTGTCGGACATGCCGATGGCGATGACGGCCCATGTGGTGTTCGACGCCATCGATCCGAAACGGCCGGCGACGACCTCGAGGAAGGCCGTGAAGCTGATGCGCGGGCATCTGGATTTCGGCGGCCTGATCATGACCGACGACCTGTCGATGAAGGCGCTGTCGGGGACGCTGACGGAACGGGCCGGGGCGGCGCTGAAGGCGGGCTGCGACGTGGTCCTGCACTGCAACGGCGACCTCGACGAGATGCGGCAGGTGGCCGAGGGAACCGGCCGGCTGAAGGGCCGGGCGGCGAAGCGGGCGGCGGCGGCCATGGCGCGGATCGTCCACACGCCGGAGCCGCTGGACCCGTTCGAGGCGCGCCTGAGGTTCGACGCCCTGATGGCCGGAAAGCTGGACGCCGCCCGGGGACCTGACGTGGGGGAGGCGCAGGCATGACCGACGCCTTCCAGCCCAACCTCGACTTCACCGCCGCCGAACAGGTCGATGCGCGCGAGGCCTTCGTCGTCGACCTCGACGGCTATGAGGGGCCGTTGCACGTGCTGCTGGCGCTGGCGCGGACGCAGAAGGTCGATCTGCTGAAGCTGTCGATCACCAAACTGGCGGAACAGTATCTGGCCTTCGTGCATGAGGCGCGGCGGCGCAATTTCTCGCTGGCGGCCGACTATCTCGTGATGGCGTCGTGGCTGGCCTATCTGAAGTCGCGCCTGCTGCTGCCGCGTACCGACAAGGGCAAGGGCGACGAAATTCCGGCCGAGGAGATGGCCGCGGCCCTGGCGTTCCGGCTGCAGAAGCTGGAGGCGATGCGCAAGGCGGTGGAGGCGATCACCGCCCGGCCGCAGCTGAAGCGCGACGTCTTCAGCCGCGGCGATCCCCAGGCGACGGTGATCACGCCGTCCGACCGCATCGACGCCAGCCTGTATGAGCTGATGGCCGCCTATGTGACCCAGCGCCGGCGCGAGGAGCAGCGGCAGTACAATCCCGGCCAGCGGGTCGAGGCCTTCGCGCTGGAGGCGGCGCGGGACTGGCTGAGGGAGGTTCTGCCGCGGCTGGAGCAGTGGACGCCGCTGGAGCAGGTGGCCCCGGCCCGACGCGGCGAGGACGGCCCGACCCAGGCCAGCTTTACCGCCTCGACCCTGTCGGCCAGTCTGGAGCTGGTGAAGGAGGGGGCGATGGATGTGAAACAGGCCGAGGCCTTCGCCGAGCTGTATCTGAAGCGGCGCGGGCGGGGTCAGGTGCTGGAGCTGGTGCCGTGATCCAGTTCGCTCCCGATCATGGAGAGATCGAGCGCCGCGTCGAGGCGCTGTTGTTCGCGGCGGCCGGGCCGCTGTCGGCGGCGGAGATCGCGCGGCGGCTGCCGGAAGGCGCGGATGTCGGCGGGGCCATATCGGCCCTGCGCGAACGCTATCACGGGCGGGGGGTCGAGCTGGAGTGCGTCGCCGACCGCTGGCAGTTCCGCACGGCGGCCGACTTGTCGTTCCTGATGACCGAGGAGCGGGAGGAGCCGCGGCGGCTGTCGAAGGCGGCGCTCGAGACCCTGGCCATCATCGCCTATCACCAGCCCTGCACCCGGGCCGAGGTCGAGAGCGTGCGCGGCGTCTCCCTGTCGAGAGGCACGCTCGATCTGCTGCTGGAGATGGGGTTCGTGCGGCTGCGCGGACGGCGGCGGACGCCGGGGCGGCCGGTGACATACGGCACCGCCGACCGGTTCCTGGAGCATTTCGGCCTGTCCAACCTGTACGACCTGCCCGGAGTGCAGGAGATGAAGGCGGCGGGCCTGCTGGACCTGTCGATCCCCGTCGGCTTCGAGGTCCCGGATCCGTCGCGCGCCACGGACGGCGACGACGAGCCCCTGCTGCCGGGGGATGAGGATGCGCCGGAATTCGCCCGGGATTTCGTGGCGGAGGACTGAGGCGGCGGACCGACCCCTCCACCACACTTCGTGTGGTCCCCCTCCTCATCAAGATGGGGAGGAGACGTCGCGGCCGTCTCCTCCCTGTCGCGAAGCGATGGGGAGGGGGACCATGCGAAGCATGGTGGAGGGGTGATGCATTCCGCTCCGACCCTTGCTAATCGCTTCAGATGATCGCTCGCCTTCGCCCCGTTCCGTTCGACCTCGGCCCCGTCCATTTCGTGGGCATAGGCGGCATCGGCATGAGCGGGATCGCCGAGATCATGCTCAAGATCGGCTATTCGGTGCAGGGCTCCGACGCCAGGGCGTCGGCCAACACCGAGCGGCTGGAGAAGCTGGGCGCGCGAATCTTCATCGGCCATGACGCGGCGCATATCGGCGACGGGGTGTCGGCGGTGGTCTATTCGACCGCGGTCAAGGCGACCAATCCCGAGATGGTGGTCGCCCGCGAGCGCCGCATCCCCCTGGTCCGCCGGGCCGAGATGTTGGCCGAGCTGATGCGGCTGCAATTCTCGATCGCGGTCGGGGGCACCCACGGCAAGACCACGACGACCTCGATGGTGGCGGCCATTCTCGACGCCGGTGGGCTGGACCCGACGGTGGTCAACGGCGGCATCATCAACGCCTATGGCACCAACGCCAAGGTCGGCGACGGCGACTGGATCGTGGTCGAGGCCGACGAGAGCGACGGCAGCTTCCTCCGCCTCAAGTCGACGGTGGCCATCGTCACCAACATCGACCCCGAACATCTCGACCACTACGGCGACTTCGACGGGGTGCGGAAGGCGTTCGTGGACTTCGTCGAGAACATCCCCTTCTACGGTTTCGCCGCCGTCTGCCTCGACCATCCCGAGGTGCAGCGGCTGGTGGCCTCGATCGATAACCGGCGGCTGGTGACCTATGGGGTCAATCCCCAGGCCATGGTCCGGGCCGACAATGTCGAGATGAAGCCCGACGGCTGCCGCTTCGATGTGCTGATCCAGCCGCAGGGTCTGGCCGCCCTGGACGAGCCGATCCGGATCACCGGCCTGCACCTGCCGATGGCCGGCTGGCACAATGTCTCCAACGCCCTGGCGGCGATCGCCGTGGCGCGCGAGCTGGACGTGTCGGATGAGGCGATCAAGGCCGGTCTGGCCGGTTTCGGCGGGGTGCGGCGCCGCTTCACCACCACGGGCGTGGTCGGCGGGGTGCGGATCGTCGACGACTACGGCCACCACCCGGTCGAGATCGCCGCCGTGCTGAAGGCCGCGCGACAAGTGGCCGAGGGCCGGGTCATCGCCGTGGTCCAGCCGCACCGGTTCACCCGGCTGGAATCGCTGATGGAGGAGTTCTCGACCTGTTTCTCGGACGCCGATGCGGTGTTCGTGGCCGACGTCTACGCCGCCGGCGAGACGCCGATCGAGGGCATCGACAAGGACGCCCTGGTCGAGGGCATCCGCCGCTTCGGGCACCGGTCGGTGCAGCCGCTGGAGAGCGTCGAGGCCCTGCCGGGCGTGATCGCGGCGGAGACGAAGGACGGCGATCTGGTGGTGCTGCTGGGCGCGGGGGACATCACCCAGTGGGCCTATGCCCTCCCGGGGCAGCTGGAGGCGCTGGGTTGATCGCCTTGCCGGAGGTCCGCGGCAAGTTGCTGCGCGATGAGCCGCTGGGGCCGTTCACCTGGTTCCGGGTCGGTGGAAACGCGGACGCGTTGTTTATCCCGGCCGACGCCGATGATCTGGCCGACTTCCTCAAGGCGATCGACCCGGCCGTGCCGGTGACGGTGCTGGGCGTCGGATCCAACGTCATCGTGCGCGACGGCGGGGTCGAGGGCGTGGTGATCCGGCTGGCCGGGCGGCCCTTCGCCGGCATCACCACCGAGGGCGACACGATCACGGCCGGCGCCGGGGCGCTGGATTCCATGGTGGCCAAGGCCTCGGCCAGGGCGGGGCTGGCGGGGCTGGAATTCTACGCCGGCATTCCGGGGACCATCGGCGGGGCCCTGACCATGAACGCCGGCTGCTACGGCGCGGAGACGAAGGACATTCTGGTGTCGGCCTGGGGTCTGACGCGGTCGGGCGAGCGGGTCGACTATGCGCTGGCCGACTTCGGCTACACCTATCGCCACTCCGGGGCGCCGGCGGACATCATCTGGATCGAGGCGACCTTCCGCGGGACGCCGGACGATCCCGACGCCGTCGCCGCCCGCATCGCCGAGATCACCGCGCGCCGCGAATTGACCCAGCCGATCCGCGAGAAGACCGGCGGCTCGACCTTTAAGAACCCGCCGGGTCATTCGTCGTGGAAACTGGTCGACGAGGCGGGCTGGCGCGGGAGACTGTTCAAGGCCACCGGGGGCGGGGCCATGTTCAGCGAATTGCACAGCAATTTCATGATCAATCCCGGCGAAGCCACGGCAGCGGATATCGAGGGTCTCGGAGATGCCGTGCGCGCCGACGTTCAAAGTAAACTGAACGTAAACCTGGAGTGGGAGATCAAGAGGATCGGCCGCCCGCTCTGAGTTGATCCTTCCATGACCCGCCCCTTTTCCGACCTGCACGTCGCCGTCCTGATGGGCGGACTGTCGTCCGAACGGGAGGTGTCTCTCTCGTCCGGCAAGGGCTGCGCCGACGCCCTGGAAGGGCAGGTTGCGCGGGTCAGCCGCGTTGATGCGGGCCGCGACCTGGCCCAGGTGCTGGCCGATCTGAAGCCCGATGTCGTCTTCAACGCCCTGCACGGGGAATGGGGCGAGGACGGTTGCGTCCAGGGCGTTCTGGAAACCCTGGGCATTCCCTACACCCACTCGGGCGTGCTGGCCTCGGCCCTGGCCATGGACAAGGATAAGTCCAAGGCCGTGCTGAAGGCCGCCGGGGTGGTGGTGCCGGGCGGCGGCCTGTTCGATCGCCACGCGGTGTCGCGCACCCACGTCATCCCGCCGCCCTATGTGATCAAGCCGAACGCCGAGGGCTCCTCGGTCGGGGTCTATCTGGTGCGCGAGGGCGAACCGCCGTGCGCCGCGCCGGGCGAGGCGAGCTGGACCTATGGCGAACAGGTGATGGTCGAGCCCTTCATCGCCGGCAAGGAACTGGCCGTCACGGTTCTTGGGGAAAAGTCTGGGCCGCGCGCCCTGACCATCACCGACATCACCCCGGCCAAGGGCTTCTATGATTATGAGGCCAAATACGCCCCGGGCGGCTCCAGCCACGTGCTGCCGGCGGTCCTGCCGCCCCATGTGTTTGAGGCCGCGATGCGGGAATCCGAGCTGGCGCACACCGCCATGGGCTGCCGCGGCGTCTCGCGATCCGACTTTCGTTATGACGATGTTAAGGACGAACTGGTCCTTCTGGAGGTCAATACCCAGCCCGGCATGACCCCGACCTCGCTCAGTCCCGAGCAGGCCGCCCATGTGGGGATGGACTACAAAGCCCTGGTACGGTGGATGGTGGAGGACGCCTCATGCCCGCGGTAGTTCGCGGCGGTCGGCGACAGAGTTCGAACCAGCCTGCAAAACGCGGCGCGGCTCCCAAATCCCAGGGACGCGGCCGCGCGCCGCGCAACGCCCAGGCCACGCCCGGGAAGATGGCGGCGCTGGGCCGGCTGGATCTGTCTCCCCGCGCAGTCGTGATTTCAATCGCCGCCGGCGCCCTGCTGCTGGCGGCCGTTCTGGCGACCGGAGTGCGGGCCGAGCGCATCGGCGCCTCGATCAGCCATGGCGTGGACGGCATGACCGCCGGCCTCGGCCTGAAGCTGGAAAAGGTGTTCATCGAGGGCGAGAGCCCCGAAGCCACCCGCGCCATCCAGCAGGCCGTGCAGCTTTCGGCCGATCAACCGATGACCTCCATCGACCTCGACGCCGTGCGCGAGCGGGTCGAGCAGATCGGCTGGGTCAAGTCCGCCCGGGTCGTGCGCCTGCTGCCCGACACCCTGATCGTCCATGTCGTCGAGCATGACCGGCTGGCCGTCTGGCAGACCGGCGGCGTGAACCAGGTCATCGACAGCCATGGCCAGGTGATCGCCGGGGCCGACGCCGGCCGTTATCCGAACCTGCCGCTGGTCGTCGGCAAGGGCGCCGAACAGGCGGCCTCCGAAGTCCTGCCCCTGATCGCCCAGCGCCCCCGGCTCGCCAGCCGGGTCGAAGCCCTGGTGCGGGTGGACGAGCGGCGCTGGGACCTGCGGCTCAAGGACGGCAGCCTGATCCAGTTGCCCGCGTTCAACCAGGAGGCGGCGCTGATCCAGCTCGACGCCCTGGACCAGCGCGAGCGGCTGCTGGAGCTGGGCTTCGCCCGGATTGATCTGAGAACGCCCGAGGAGGTCGCCGTCCGGCCCTCCGCCGGCGAAGCATAGAGCGGGGAAGACGTATGACCGGACGGTCTGTGGACAAGTCTGTGGATAGCACAGGCCGGACGGCGGGCAGGGCGCCCGTGGTCGCCGCGCTCGACCTCGGCCAGTCCAAGGTCGCCTGTTTCATCATGAAGGCCGACGGCGTGCGCCATGCCGACCGCACCATCCGGGTCGCCGGCGCGGGCCACGTCCAGTCCCGCGGCGTGCGCGGCGGGGGCATCGTCAATATGGATGAGGCGGCCCAGGCCATCGGCCATGCGGTCGAGCGCGCTGAGCGCGCCGCCGGCTGTCCGGTCTCCGGCGTGGTCGTGACCACGGCCATCGGCCAGATGGCCAGCCACCGGGTCCAGGCCCGGGTTTCGCTGGGGGCCAATCCGGTCGGGGACGCCGATCTGGCGCGGGCCATCGGCATGGCCCTGGCCCAGATCCGCCTGCCCAACCGCCGGCCGATCCACGTCCTGCCGATCGCCTGGTCGGTGGACGGCGCGCGCGGCGTGCACGATCCGCGCTCGATGAAGGGGCATTCGCTGGGGCTGGACCTGCTGGTCGTGTCCATGGCCGAGAGCGCCTTCAACGGCCTGAGCCACTGCCTCGAACTGGCCCACCTCGACCTGCAGGGCGTGGCGGCGGCGCCGGTGGTGTCGTCGCTGGCGGCGCTGGAAGACGACGAGATGGATCTGGGCTGCGTCTGCATCGACATGGGCGGCGGTTCGACCTCGGCGGCGGTCTGGGGCGGTCGCTCGCTGCTGCATATCGAGTCGCTGAACGTCGGGGGAGATCATGTCACGGCCGACATCGCCCGCGGCCTGTCGACCTCGCGCGCCGGGGCGGAGCGACTGAAGACCCTGCACGGCTCGGCCATGGCCAACGCCCACGAGGACCGCGAGATGCTGGAGGCCCCGCCGCGCGGCGAGGACGCCTCGGCCGGCCCGATCTTCGTCCAGCGCGCCATGCTCAAGACGGTCATCGCCCCGCGCGTCGAGGAGACGCTGGAGCTGCTGCGCGACCGGCTGCGCAACGCCGGCGTGGGGCTTGAGCCCGGCGCGGGCCTGGTCCTGACCGGCGGGGCCAGCCAGCTGAACGGCGTCCGCGAGCTGGCCATCCGGGTGTTCGACCGCCCGGTGCGGCTGGGCAAGCCGCAGCGCGCGCCGCACCTGGCCGACGCCGCCTCGGGTCCGGCCTTCTGTTCGGCGGCCGGGGTCTTGCTGCGCGCCGCCTACGGACCCCGCGAGGCCGTTTCGGCCCGCAAGCTGATGTCGCGTCAGATCTCCGCGGCCGACGCGCCCCGCGTCCACCGCGGCGGGATTGTGGCGCGCGCGGCCGGCTGGCTGCGCGAGAATCTCTGACCGACAGCGGCGCTGCGCGAGTGACAGCCGCAACATTTCCCCGACATGGCGAGACTGTGTCCGGATTGTAACAACTGCGGGTCGGATTGGTCGCCAAGAGGCCACAATCCCTTGCCGTTGCCCGCTTAACTGCTAGCGTGGAGGTCCGAAGCAGAATCCGTCGTCCGGCGGACGCTGCGTATTGCATCCACAACGGTTGGGGCCCAATCACCATGCTTCTCAAGCGCAAGTACCTCTTTGGCACGACGATCCTCGCGGGCGTCATGGCCGTCACGGCTCCGGCCTTCGCCCAGGACCAGCTCCCGGGCGTGAACGTTCAGGGACAGGCCGATCCGCAAGCCACGGAGATCGACGAAGTCGTCGTCACCGGTTCGCGCATCCGTCGTGACCCGACCAACGCTCCGACCCCGCTCATCCAGGTTACGCGTGAAGCGCTGCTGAGCACCGGTCAGTCGACCGTGGTCGACTATCTGGCCACCATCCCGGCCCTGTCGAACTCGCTGGTGCCTTCCGACACCACGGGCTCGAACCTGAACGACGGCGGTCTGTCGTTCGCCAACCTGCGCTCGCTGGGCACCGGCCGGACGCTGACCCTGGTCGACGGCCGCCGCCATGTCGGCGCCGCCGCCGGCAACCTGGCCGTCGACGTCGACTCCATCCCGCGCCTTCTGATCGAGAACATCGAAATCGTCACCGGCGGCGCCTCGTCGGTTTACGGCGCCGACGCCGTCTCGGGCGTGCTGAACTTCCAGCTGCGCCGCGACTTCGAAGGTCTCGAGATCGACGCCAACTACGGCATGATCAACCAGGCGGGTCAGGCCAACAAGCGTATCTCGGCCCTGATCGGCACCAACCTGCTGGACGACCGTCTGAACCTGTATGCCTTCGGCGAGTACGAAGACATCGACATGGTCGAGAGCCTGGACATCGACTGGCTCGAAGCCGCGCACGCCTTTGTCGGCATCGACGCCGACCCGACCAACGCGCCGTACGACGGCATGCTGGACAACGCCGTGTTCAGCGGCGTCCGCACCCTGTCGCGTCCGCGCTGGGGCCAGACCACGCTCGCCAACTCGCAGCGTCCTTCGCCGCTGAACGATCCGGATGTGCCGCTGGCGTCCTGTACCGCTCTGACCAGCGCCAACTGCTACAGCCTGGACCCCACCAAGACCTACGTCTTTGAAGGCAACACCGCTCGCCTGGCCAACTTCGGCCAGCGGATCGGCAACGTCGGCTCGAACCGCACGCTGAACATCGGCGGCGACGGTGAAAACCCGAACAACTTCGGCCAGGAGACCCGCGTTCCGGAGTCGACCTCGCAGCGTTACCAGGTCGGCGCCAACTTCGCCGTCATGGACAACGTCGACCTGTCGGTTGAATACAAGTTCATCACCGAAGACACGTTCGACATCTCGCAGCCGACCTTCTTCGACATCTTCCTGAACAACGGCAGCTATGCCGCCAACTGGACCAACACGATCCGGGCCGTGTCGCAGTTCGACCTGCGCTACACCGACAACGCCTATCTGCCGCAGAACGTGAAGGACGCGATCACGGCGAACACGGTCACCAACTGGACCGCCAACGCCAACACTGAAGGCACCGCCGCCACCACCACGGCGCGTCAGTGGGCCCGTCACTCGATCTTCGGCCCGCAGCGGACCCAGGACAACACGCGCGAAATCGAGCGTTACGTCCTGGCCCTGAGCGGCGATTTCGACCAGATCGGCTTCATCAAGAACATCGACTGGGATCTGTCCTGGGTTTCGGGCGAAGCCCGCAACGAGAACGTCGAGCGTGGTGTTGACGTCCAACGCTTCGCCCTGGCCGCTGACGCGGTCGTGGACACCGCCGGCGTCGTCAACGGCACGCCCGGCCAGATCGTCTGCCGCGCCCGTCTGATCGAGGCCACGAACCGGTCGAACCCGGCCCTCGGCGACCTGGACGATTACGTCCGGGGCGTGTTCGGCGGCCGCACCGCCTACACCAGCAACGCCGAGTTCCGCTCCGCGGTCGACAACTGCGTCCCGCTGAACGTGTTCGGCGCCGGCAACCAGAGCCAGGCGGCCCTGGACTATGTCGACGCGGCCATCACCGTCAGCCACGTCAACCAGCAGGATCAAGGCCTGGCGGTCATCTCCGGCCAGCTCTGGGACTTCTGGGGCGCCGGCGAGATCGGCATGGCCATCGGCGCTGAATACCGCAAGGAATACACCGAAGGCGTCGGCCGCTCGGCCGGCACCGGCGACCGCCTGCTGTTCCTCAACACCGGCGCGGACTTCGCTCCGGCGGAATACGAGTCGAAAGAATGGTTCGCCGAACTTTCGATCCCGCTGTTCCGTGACAGCTGGATGGGCGAGTACGCCGAACTCAGCGGTTCCTACCGTTCGTTCGACTACACCACGGCCGGCGAGGGTGACGTCTATGGCGTGAACCTGGTCTGGCGTCCGGTCCAGGACATCGCCTTCAAGACGAGCTTCAACACCTCGTTCCGGGCGCCCAACCTGTCGGAAAACTTCGCTCCCGCCAGCCAGACGTTCGCAAACGGCTTCGTCGACGCCTGCGCCACCCTGCAGATCGCCGCGCAGAACGCCGAAGTCCGGGCCAACCGGATCGCCAACTGTACGGCTCTGGCCACGGCCGCCGGTTTCTCCTTCGACTTCGCCGGCGCCACCGCGACCAACCTGGACGACTTCAACCCGATCTACTCCAGCGGCATCGCGGGCATTAACTCCGGCAACCCGAACCTGACGCCGGAAGAGTCGGAAAGCTTCACCTTCTCGACCGTGCTCCAGCCCCGCTGGTTCCCGAACCTCAGCATCATTCTCGACTACTACGAGATTGAACTGAACCGCGTGATCGTGTCGCCGTCGGCTGTCGCCCTGACCGCCGCCTGCGTCAGCGGCTCGTCGCTGAACCCCGACGCCTGCGGCGTGGTGTTCCGCAACAACCCGACGATCCCGTTCGGCGTCGGCGCTCCCGGCGGCGATCCGATCGGCGGCTTCATCCAGAGCCCGGTCAACCTGGCCCAGCTGACCACGCGTGGTCTCGACTTCTCGGCCCGCTACTCGCTGGACACCGAAGAAGTGTTCGGCCGCAACTGGGGTCGTTTCGACTACCGCGTCGGTGGTCTGTGGCTGATCGAGCAGGAGAACTTCACCAACGTCGCCGATCCGTCCGACGGCACGGAACTGGGCAGCACGATCTTCTACCCGCGTGTTCGCCTGACTTCCTCGCTGACCTGGTCGCCGAACGACATCTGGAGCGTTAACTGGAGCGTGGACTGGCAGACTGCCCAGGACAGCACCAACTTCCGCGACAACATCGGCAACCTCGACACCCGTCCGTTCAACACCTACGACACTGGCAACTTCGCCCGCCACGACTTCACGGTGCGGTGGAATGCTGCGGACGACCTGTCGATCCGCATGGGTGTGGTCAATGCGTTCGACGCCGAACAGCCCCACTACCTCGGTGGCACGCTGCTCAGCAACATGGATCCCTACGGCACGCGCTTCTTCGTGGGCCTGAACTATCGCCCCTGGTAAGACCCGGAGGCTCCAAGACGGAAAGGGCGGCTCGCAAGAGCCGCCCTTTTTCGTTGGTCCACACACCGAAAACTGCGCTCAAGGTTAACGAAAATCGTGGCTTGAGCCGCGACTCACCCTATCCGGTAACACTCTCTTAAGCAGATCGGGCGTTTCCTTAACGCGCTCATAACCAATGCGAATCGGCGGGGTTTTCGCATCGGACTGCAGGGGCAGGGTCGGATAAGGTCGGAATAGAATGTCTCTCTCGCTGGTGCGTCCTCAAGCCACGGATTTGAAGCCGCGGATCGTTGTCTTTGGTGTCGGCGGCGCGGGCGGAAACGCCGTCAACAACATGATCGACGCGGGTCTGGAGGGCGTCGAGTTCGTCGTCGCCAACACCGACGCCCAGCATCTGTCGTTCGCCAAGACCGACCGCCGCATCCAGCTGGGCGAGACGATCACCCAGGGTCTGGGCGCGGGCGCCCACCCCGAGGTCGGCATGAACGCCGCCGAGGAATCCGCTGACGAGATCTACGGGCACCTGGACGGCGCCCACATGGTCTTCATCACCGCCGGCATGGGCGGCGGCACCGGCACCGGCGCCGCGCCCGTCATCGCCAAATGCGCCCGCGACCGCGGCATCCTGACGGTCGGCGTGGTGACCAAGCCCTTCACCTTCGAGGGCCGCCACCGCATGCGCCTGGCCGACGCCGGCATCGCCGAACTGCAACGCTATGTCGACACCCTGATCGTCATTCCGAACCAGAACCTGTTCCGCGTCGCCAACGAGCGGACCACCTTCGCCGACGCCTTCGGCATGGCCGACCAGGTGCTGCACTCGGGCGTGCGTTCGATCACCGACCTGATGATCCTGCCGGGCCTGATCAACCTCGACTTCGCCGACGTCCGCGCCGTCATGTCCGAGATGGGCAAGGCGATGATGGGCACGGGCGAGGCCTCGGGCGAGGACCGCGCCCTGCAGGCCGCCCAGAACGCCATCGCCAATCCGTTGCTGGACGAGACCTCGCTGAAGGGCGCCAAGGCCGTGCTGGTGAACATCACCGGCGGCATGGACATGACCCTGCTGGAAGTCGACGAGGCCGCCAACGCCATCGCCGGCGAGGTGGACGCCGACGCCAACATCATCTTCGGCGCCGCCTTCGACCCCGCCCTGGACGGCAAGATCCGCGTCTCGGTCGTGGCCACCGGCATGGAAGACCTCGCCGCGGTCAAGACCACGCCGAACGCCTCGACCTCGGTGTTCGACGCCCGCCGCCCGACGCCGGCCCATGCCGCGTCGCGCGCCGAGCCCGTGCGCCACGATCCCGTCCGCGAGCCGGCTCGCGCCGAGATGTCGCGCCAGGCGGAAGCCGCGCCGGTCGTTCCGACCTTTCAGTCCAACCAGCCGACCTACGGCGCCGCGGCCCGCGCGCCCGAGCCCCGTTTCGAGCCGCGCCCCGAGCCGGTGATCCACGTGGCCGAGGAGCGCACCCTCGAGCCGATCGTCGATCCCTGGGTCGAGGAGTATGAGTCCGCGCCGCGCAGCCGCACGGTGGCTCAGACCTCCGCGCCGGTGGCGCAGGGCGACCTTTATATGGACCGCTCGGCCCCCGCCCAGCCGGCGCCGCAGCATGACGAGCCCGCCCACGACGACTATGACGACCGGGATCACCGCAAGTCGGGATGGAGCCTGTTCGGCCGCGGCAAGCGTCAACCGGCCCAGCCGACCTATCCGCCCCAGTCGCGCACGACCGAAATGCGCTCGACCAGCCAGACCCAGCCGGCCCCCGAGCTCGGCGAGGCCGAGGATGATCTGGAAATCCCGTCCTTCCTGAGACGCCTCGCCAACTGATCCGGCCTCAAGGCCATCGGAACCGCCCCGGAGCCCGCGCTCCGGGGCGATTCTGCGTCCGGACGTGGTTCGCCAAACCGAAACAATCCGAAACCCGACTTTCATTTCCCGCTTGTTTACCACCCGCTAGACGGTTCGTGGGGCGAACTCCGCACACAAGGGCGGACCGCGAAAACTGCAATGAGTATGAGTTTGTCGGTCAGAATCGACCATCGCCAGAAGACGACCGTGGCCCCTGCGATCATCGCGGGCGTGGGCGTGCATACGGGCGACCGGGTGCGTCTGGCCGTGCGTCCGGCTCCGGCCGGCACGGGCATCGTCTTCGTGCGCACCGACATCAAGGATCGCGACAACCGCATTCCGGTCTCGGGCGAGGCGGTCGTCGACGCCCGCCTGAACACCATGATCGAGAATGCCGCGGGCGTTCGCCTGTCGACCATCGAGCACCTGATGGCCGCCTTCGCTGCCCTGGGGGTGTCCAACGCCGTGGTCGAGGTGGATGGACCCGAACTGCCGATCCTCGACGGTTCGGCGCTGCAGTTCGTCCAGCTGCTGGACCGCGCCGGCTTCCGCCGCCAGGAGGCCCCGGTCCGCTATATCGAGATCCTCGAGCCGATCCGGGTGCAGGACGGCGACAAGAGCGCCGCCCTGCTGCCGTGCGACCGCTATGAGATGCGGTTCGAGATCGAATTCGACACGCCGGTGATCGGCAATCAGGTGGTGGATTTCGTCGTCGACGAGGAAACCTTCCGCACGGAGATCATGGCCGCCCGCACCTTCGGCTTCGCCCATGAGGTCGAGGCCCTGCGCCGCGCCGGCCTGGCCCGCGGCGGTTCGCTGGAGAATGCCGTGGTCATCGACGGCGACCAGATCCTGAACCCGGGCGGGCTGCGGATGGAGCGCGAGTTCGTCAAGCACAAGGCGCTGGACGCTATCGGCGACCTGTATGTGCTCGGCGCGCCCCTGCTGGGCCGCTACGAGGGCGTCAAGGCGGGCCACGCCATCAACAATCTGCTGGTCCGCGAACTGCTGGCCAACCCGCAGGCGTGGCGCGAAGTGACGCGCGTGCCCGAGATGGCGATGGCGGGCTGACCAGCCCCCGGATCAGCCCAGGCTGACCGCGCTCATCAGCCGGCCGAAGTCGGCCTCTCCTGCCAGATGGGCCCGCCGGTTCGAATAGAAGCGCGTCGCGTCCGTGCGCGTGTCGTGCCCCGTCCAGGCGGCGTCGGCGACGCCGGCCTGCTCCAGCCGCCACAGGACGAAGGCGGGCAGGTCGAACAGGCGTTTGTCGTCGGTTTCGCCCGGGGCGAAAAAGCGGGCGGCGCCGGGGTCGTGGTGGTCGAACCGGTCCTGGAAGTCGGCGCCGACCTCGTAGCTGGCCTGGGCGATGCAGGGACCGACGACGGCGACCATGCGGCGGGGCTCGGCGCCGAGGGCCTGCATGGCCGCCACTGTCGAGTGGACGACGCCGTCCAGCGCGCCCTTCCAGCCCGCATGGGCCGCGCCGACCACGCCGGCCTCGGGATCGGCCAGCAGGATGGGGGCGCAGTCGGCGGTCAGGACGGCGCAGATGACGCCGGGCGCAGCGGTGACCGTGGCGTCGCCCTCGGGCCGCTCGCCCTTCCAGCCGGCCTCGGCGACGCGGGCGACGGCGGAGTGAATCTGGAAACAGGCGGCCAGGTCGTCGGGGACGCCGCCGAACCATTCGGCCACGCGCCGCCGGTTCTCGGCCACGGCGACGGGATCGTCTTTCGAGCCGACGCCGGTGTTCAGGCCTTCATGGAGGCCCGTCGAGACGCCGCCATGCCGGGTGAAGAAGCCGTGACGCACGCCGGCGCGGTCGAGCAGGGGATGGGTGATGGGGGTCAGCGTCATGGCTATGCCTCGAAGCCCGGGACGACCAGCGAGCGCGGGGAGAAGATCGCGCAGGCCTTGAACAGGGTTCCCATCTGGTCGTCCGCGGTCAGTCGGGCCAGCTGGCGGTCGATCACCGCGGCGGCGTCGGGGCGGCCGGCCTTCAACCGGTCGGCGCGGGCCTCGATGCCGAGCAGGTTCAGGAACTCGCCCTGGCCCAGGGTTCCGGTGACGTCGGCCCCGGCGTGGATCGCCGCCTCGAGCACCGTGGGGAAGTCGGCCCATTGGGTCAAATCCACCTCGCCGGGCGTCTCCAGCGGATCGACCTTCTGGTGGCGGCGAAGGCCCTGGAGCGTATCGCCGGCCTCGCGTCGGGCGCGGCCGTAGTCGATCAGCAGGGCCGCGCCGCTCGCCGCGCGGATCAGGGCGCCGACGTCCCGGCCGAAGGCGGCCTGCTGGTCCGAAATCTCGACCGTCTGGCCGGGCTCGACCGCGAAGTCCGGGCGTTTGAAGCCCCCGGTGATCTTGACCAGACCGAAGGTCAGGTCGCCCCCCCCGTTTTCATTGGCGTCGGTCACGCCCACCCGGCGCTCGGCCCAGCCGTCTTCGGTCTTCACGAACTGGCGGGCGGGCAGGCAGTCCAGCACCTCATTGGCGATCAGGATCACGGGGGCGTCTGTCTCGATGCGGTCCAGCGAGGCGACCCAGCGTGGATGGATGTCGCTGTCGGCCAGCATCCGGGCCTGGGCGTCGCGCAGGGGCGGGCTGGGCTCGATCAGGATCAGGTCGGCGGCGCGCAGGAATTCGGGGTCCAGCCGGGCGGCGCGCAGGGCGTCGGCCATCAGGGTCCCGTCGCCGGGCCCGACCTCGACCAGCCGCACCCGCTCCGGGGCGCCCAGACGCCGCCACAGCTCGACCGCCCACAGACCGATCAGCTCGCCGAACATCTGGCTGATCATCGGCGCGGTGATGAAGTCGCCGGTCGCGCCGATGGCCGGACGGGTGGCGTAATAGCCGTCCTCCGGGTCGTGCAGACAGCGGGTGACATAGTCGGCCACCGTCATCGGCCCGGTCAGGACGATCTCGCGCGCCAGGCGGTCCCTCAGCGACATGGGGTCAGGCGGCGACCGGCGGCCGGCTCCAGGCGCGCCAGATCAGCCAGGCGCCGACCAGCATCATCGGGATCGACAGCATCATGCCCATGGTCAGTCCCAGCGGCAGGTTCTCGAGTCCGGCGTCGGGCTGGCGGAAATTCTCCAGCGTCGCCCGCGCCAGGCCATAGCCGAACAGGAACAGGCCGGTGATGTAGCCGGGCTTGGCCAGCAGCCGCCATTTGTACACGGCGAGCCACAGGAGGCCGAACAGGGCCAGACCCTCGAGGCCCGCCTCATAGAGCTGGCTGGGGTGGCGGGCGACGTCGCCGGCGGGGCAGAAGCCGTACATCCGCTCGATCGAGGCGTTGCAGAACCGGACGCCCCACGGGGCGGTCGTCTCGCGTCCCCACAGCTCGCCGTTGATGAAGTTGGCGATGCGGCCGAAGAACAGGCCGATCGGCACGGCCGGGGCCACGAGGTCGCCGAGGCTGAGCAGGCGGATCCGGTTCCGTCTGGCGAACAGGACGATCGCCAGCGAAACGCCGATCAGGCCGCCGTGGAAGGACATGCCGCCATCCCAGAGGCGCAATACGGCGAGCCGCTCGCCGAGGTCGGCGCCGGTGAAAATCTGGGCGTAGAGCTGCGGTTGATAGAACAGGGCGTAGCCGAGCCGGCCGCCGAGAATGATGCCGAGCGTGATCCACAGGATCAGGTCGTCGAGCTGGATCGTGGTGACCGGCGCCTTGCCGGGCTGCCAGAGGGCGTTGTCCTTCGCCAGACGGGCGGCATACCACCAGCCGACGACGATGCCCGCGACATAGGCGAGGGCGTACCAGCGAATGTCCAGCGGGCCGATGCTGAACAGGACCGGGTCGAACTCGGGAAATTGCACGGGCGCTCCTGCGGAAGGTCTTCGCCTGGGGTTTAGCAAGCGCGGCCGCGTATGGCCATTTTTGCTTCGGGTCGCATCGACCCGAATCCAAAAAGGCCGAGGGTCAGTATTGAGCGATCTCCCGAGCGGAGATCGCTCAGGCCCTGAAATTTCCGCAACACGCCGCCGGCCGCCCAAATCAGGCCATAGGTCGCATCGACAGCAAGGTTTCGTTCACCATATCGGGTGAACCTTCGTTAACGACGCTCGTTGGTTCGAGCCGGAGCACTCCATGCAGACCCGCAATCCCCTTCTCGACGAGTTCGCCAAGCTGACGACCGGGGCCATGGGCCTGGCCCAGGCGGCCGGGGAAGAGGCGAAGACGGCGTTCCGCTCGGGCGCCGACCGGATGGCGGCCGACCTCGATCTGGTCCGCCGCGACGAGTTCGACGCCCTGAAGGCCGAGATCGCGGCCCTGCGCGCCGAGGTTGCGGCGCTGAAGTCGCCTGTAAAGACGGCAAAGAAGCCTGCCACGGGAACGTCCACAGGGCGCGTTCCCCCTCAGGACGCAGCCGGTTGAGCCGAATCTGCGAACCCGCCTACCGTCCGATGACAGGGCGTGAGTCGCGCCCGGAGAGTGCCTGATGGACATTGTTCGGCCCGAAGAAGTCGATGTTCCCTACGATCCGCTGGATGTCGTGGAGCACGTCCTGGTGGCTGAAAACCTGCCGTTCGACCGCACCGACGAGGGCGATCTGGCCTTTGCCCTGGCCGGCGACTGGAAGGACTATGAGCTGTGGTTCGCCTGGCGGCCCGAGGGCGACTGCCTGCAGCTGTGCTGCGCGCTGGACCTGCAGGCGTCCAGGGCCCGCCGGGCCGCCGCCTATGAACTGGTCGGCCTGATCAACCAGCGCACCTGGATGGGCCATTTCGAGGTCTGGGCCGACGACGGCGAGATCGTCTTCCGCCATTCGCTGGCCCTGCCGATGGGCGAACGCCCGACCCTGGCCCAGGCGGCCTCGATGATCGATGCGGCGGTCGAGGCGGCGGACCGCTACTACCCCGCCTTCGACTTCATGATCCGCGGCAACAAGAAGCCGCAGGAAGCGATCGACTCCTGCCTGTTCGAGACCGTCGGCACGGCCTGAGGCCATGAGCGCTCGTTCGACAGCCGGGACCGTCGCCCTGGTGGGGTGCGGACGGCTGGGTTCGGCCATCCTTGAGGGCTGGCTCAAGACCGGCGCGGTCGCGGCGCGCGAACTGATCATCTTCACCCCGTCGGACAAGCCGGCCGCCGAGGCGGCGCGGGCGCAGGGCGCGCGGGTCAATCCGCCGATCGACGCCCTGGTCGAGGCGCGGGCGCTGGTGCTGGCGGTCAAGCCGGCGAAGTGGCGCGAGGCCCTGGGTCCGCTGGTCGGAGCGCTGAACCCCGAAGCCGTGATCGTGTCGGTGATGGCGGGCGTGGCGGCGGCGGATATCAGCGCCGTGGCGGGCCGTCCGGTCGCGCGGGTCATGCCCACCACGGCGGTGGCGCAAGGTCGCG
>NZ_BSOY01000049.1 GCF_030160755.1 Brevundimonas denitrificans
CGCCGCCGCCGGGGCCGCGCCGCCGTCCGCCGCCTTCCGCGTGGCCAGCACCGCCGCATTCATCTCATTGTCCGCCGAAAGCACGAGCGCGCGCCGGATCAGGTGCGCGTCCCGCTCGGGCGTCTTCCAGGACCGGGCCAGCCGCTGATGCAGGAACAGGCGCGGCCCCGATCCGGCGGCGGCGTCCACCGCCTCGTCCAGCACGCGGGCGCATTCCAGCCGGAGGCTCTCGACGGTGCGGACCTTGGGATCGGCGTCCTCCTCGGCCCGGCGGGCCAGGGCCGCGAACAGTCGGGCCCGGATGGAGCCGCCGGGAACGGCGCCGACGCGCGGCCGGATCTCGGCGAAGGGGTTGACCGACCGGGCGTCCCACAGGCGGCGGGCCACATCTTCCAGCGTCGCCGTCTCGGCCAGCTGGGCCGCGTCCAGTCCGCGATAGAACAGCCGTCCGCCGGCGACCACCGACAGGGACGACGAGACCTCGGCCTCGCCGCGGCTGGCCGCGCGGGGGACACGCCTCTGGGCGGCCTGTTCGTCGTCATCCACCGTCTCGCCGCTCAGTCGGGCGATGTCCTGGACGGCGTAGAGGCTGCGGCGCGGGTCCGAGGGGTCGGGCCGGGCGGCGATGCGGCCCCGGCTGACATAGGCATAGAGGGTCTGGGTCTTGACCCCGAGCCGGGCCAGGGCCTCGCCACGCCCGATCCAGCGGACGGCATCCACGGCTGGGTCTGCAGGTTCCAGGTCGCAACCTCCGCAGGGAGCGTCAGGCTCCCGCCCCTATCGGGCTCGCACCATGGGGCGGTTTCGTGACGATCCCGCTAACAGGCTGATCGGACTGGCCTTGGCAGGGAGCGGGCTTTCCGCGACAAGGCGTCAATGACGTCCGCCGCCGCCGCCAACGATATCCACGCCGAGGGCCATGCGGCGACCCGCGCCGTGACCCGCCTGTCGGTCGGCGTCGCGGTGGCGCTGATCGCGCTCAAGGCCTTCGCCCTCGGCGCCTCGGGCTCGGTGTCGATCCTGGCCTCGCTGGCCGATTCGGCGTTGGATCTGGTGGCGTCGCTGGGCGTGTTCTTCGCCGTCCGCTGGGCCGCCACGCCCGCCGACGAGGATCACCGCTACGGCCATGGCAAGGGCGAGGCCCTGGCCGCACTGGTTCAGGCGGGACTGGTCTTCGCCTCGGCCCTGTTCGTCGGCTGGGAGGCCGTCCAGCGCATCTTCGACCCCCGGCCCGTCACCTCGGGATACTGGGGGGTTCTGGTCATCCTGATCTCGATCGCCCTGACCGGCTGGCTGGTCTGGATGCAGGGCCGCGCCATGCGCCAGAGCGGCTCCATGGCGGTCGCGGCCGATCGCGCCCACTACGCCGGCGACCTGGCGGCCAATGGCGTGGTCCTGATCGGCGTGATCTCCGGGACGTTCCTGGCCGCCCCGGGTCTTGATGCGGCGGCGGGACTGGTCGTCGCGGTCTGGCTGTTCTGGGGCGCGCTGGCGGTCCTGAAGACCGCCGCCGACCATCTGGTCGACAAGGCCGTGCCGGATGCAGACCGCATCGCCATCACCACCGCCGTCCTGGCCGATCCCCGCATTTCGGGCGTGCACCAGCTGCGCACCCGGATGGCCGGTTCGGCGATGATGATCCAGATGCATGTCGATCTCGAGCCGACCCTGACCCTGGACGCCGCCCACGCCATTGTCGTCGAGGCCGAGAACCGCCTGCTGGCCGTCTTCCCGCGCGCCGATATCCTGATCCACCCGGATCCCCGCGGCCGGGCCGAACATCACGCGCCGGCGGTCGAGGGCCTGCAGGACGACCTCAACTAGCGCCCAGCGCGGCAGGCCAGGGAGAAGACAGCTAACGCGGGATTAACGCCCGCCGGTGCATGCATCGGCCATGTCGGCCTGCGTCCTGTATCATTTCGCCTTCGATCCCGGCTCGCGCGCCGTGCGTCTGGCGCTGGGCGAGGCGCGGATCGGGTTTTCGGAAACTCCCGTCCGCCCCTGGGAGGACGGCTGCCCGGTCGCGACGCTCAACCCGTCGGGCATGCCGCCCGTGCTCCAGATCGCCGACGCCGGCGGACGCGCCCTGACCCTGTGCGAACCCGCCGCCATCCTGGGCTGGCTGGAGGAGCGGACGAAAGAGCCCTTCCTGCTGCCCGCCGACGCCGCCGAGCGGGCCGAGGTGCGGCGCCTGCTGGCATGGTTCGACCGGCGTTTCACCGACGAGGTCAACGCCGTCCTGCTGCATGAGCGGATGGAAAAGCCCCTGCTCCGCCTCGGCCCGCCCGAGGCCCGCGCCCTGCGCGCCGGGCGTGAGGCGCTGAAATCGCATCTGGTGATGATGGAGGGTCTGCTGGCCCAGCGCGACGCCCTGGCCGGCCGTCGCATCAGCCAGGCCGATATCGTCGCCGCCGCCCATCTGTCGGTGCTGGACTATTTCGGCGAGGTGTCCTGGGCGGCGTATCCGGCGGTCAAGACCTGGTACATGAAACTCAAGTCCCGCCCCTGCTTCCGCCCCCTGCTCGCGGACCGCTTCCCCGGGGTGCAGGCCTCGGCCTGGTATCACGACCTCGACTTCTGATCGCCGAGGCGTCAGACGACGTCCATGCCGGCCGATCCCCGCAGCTTCATCCGAGACCGGGCCGCCGCCCTGGGCTTCGACGTCTGCCGGTTCGCCTCGGCCGCCGAGCCGTGGAGCGCCGGAGAGCGGCTGGCGCATTTCGTCGAGGCGGGGCGGCACGGCGACATGGGCTGGATGGAGACGACGCTGGAGCGCCGCGCCCATCCCACGGCCATGTGGGACGGCGCCCGCAGCGCCATTGTGCTGGGTCTCAACTACGGCCCCGACCACGACCCCCTGCCCGAATTGGAAGACCGTTCAGCGGGCTATATTTCGGTCTATGCGCGCGGCGACGACTATCACGAGGTCATCAAGGGCCGGCTGAAGACGCTGGCCGGTCAGGTCGCCGCCCGCACGGGCGAGGACGTCAAGGTCTTCGTCGACACCGCCCCCCTGATGGAAAAGCCGCTGGCCCAGCGCGCCGGCCTCGGCTGGCAGGGCAAGCACACCAATCTGCTCAGCCGCACCCACGGCAACTGGCTGTTCCTCGGCGTCATCCTCAGCGCCGCCGAATTCGAGCCCGACCCGCCCGAGGGCGAGCATTGCGGGACCTGCACCGCCTGTCTGGACATCTGCCCGACCAAGGCCTTCCCGGCCCCGTTCCAGCTCGATGCCCGCCGCTGCCTGTCCTATCTGACCATCGAGTTCGCCGGCCCCTGGCCCCAGGAGTTCCGGGCGGCCACGGGCAGTCGCATCTACGGCTGCGACGACTGTCTGGCCGTCTGCCCCTGGAACAAATTCGCCGCCGCATCGCAGGAATCACGGGTGCGGGCGCGCGAGGCCCTGGTCTCGCCCCGGCTGGCCGACCTCGCCGCGCTGGACGATGCGGCCTTTCGCGCCCTGTTCTCGAAGAGCCCGGTCAAGCGCATCGGCCGCGACCGGTTCGTGCGCAATGTCCTGTACGCCATCGGCAACAGCGGCGACCCGGCCCTGATCCCCTCGGCCGAACGTCTGCTGGACGATCCGGACCCCGTGGTGCGGGATGCGGCCGGGTGGGCGGCGGGGCGGCTGCGGGCGGGGTAGCGCGGCTCTCGCTCCCCCTCCGGGGGAGGGTGGCCTCACATCACCCCTGCGCGATCGCCCCGCCGCGTTCGCCGCCCGGCGCGCGTGCGATATCCAGCAGCTTCAGCCGGAACACCATCACGGCGTTCGGGGGAATGCCGGGCCGGCCCTGTTCGCCATAGCCCAGGGCGGGCGGCAGGTAGACCACCCATTCGTCGCCGACCCGCATCTGCTGCAGGACCTCGGTCCAGCCGGGCACCACGTCGCTGACCGTGAACACCGCCGGCTGGCCGGCCTGGTAGGAACTGTCGAACACCGTCCCGTCGGTCAGGGTGCCCTCATAGTCGACGCGGACCAGATCGTTGCGGTCCGGGCGTTCGCCGCCCGGAGGACCCGAGCGCAACACCTTGTACTGGACGCCCGACGGCAGGGTGCGCACGCCCTCGACCCGGGCGTTGGAGGTCAGGAAGAACTCGGCCGCGCGCAGGTTCTGCGCCGCCGTCTCGTCGGGCGCCGTCGGCGCGCGGTCGCAGGCGGCCAGCGACCCGGCGAGGACCGCGACCACGGCCAGCGCCATCGCGCCCCTAGCCCATCCGTAATTCATATCCCGCCTCTTCCAGTCCGTGTCTGATTTCGATGGCGTGGGCCTCGCCGCGCGTCTCGACCATGATGTCGAACTCCGCGCCCTTGGCCGGCACGTCCAGCGCCAGCCGGTTGTGCACCACGTCGATGATGTTGCCGCCGAGGCCGCCGATCACGGCGCTCATCTTCGACAGCATGCCGGGGCGGTCGTCGCCCAGGATCCGGTAGACGATCATCTTCTTCTCGCGCACCAGTTCGCGGTTCAGGACCACGGCCAGCATGCGCGCGTCGATATTGCCGCCGCACAGCACCAGTCCGACCTTCATGCCCCGGAATTTGTCGGGGTAGGCCAGCAGGGCGGCCAGGCCGCCCGCGCCGGCGCCCTCGGCCACCGTCTTCTCAAGGGTGGCGTAATAGGCCACAGCGGTCTCGAAATCCGCCTCCTGACAGACGAGCACTTCCTCGACCAGCGGATCGGCGATGGCGAACGGAATCTCGCCCACCGCCTTGATGGCGATGCCTTCGGCGATGGTCTGGCCGCCGCATTTCGGCGTCTCGCCCCGGCGTCTGGCGGCGAACGAAGGGTACATGGCCGCCTCGACGCCGAAGATGCGGATGTCCGGCTTCATCGCCCTGGCCGCCACGGAACAGCCGGCGATCAGCCCGCCGCCGCCGATTGGGATGATCAGGGCTTCCAGATCCGGCGCGTCCTCGAGGAACTCCAGGGCGCAGACGCCCTGACCGGTGACGATGCCCTCGTCATCGAAGGCCGAGACGAAGACGAAGCCCTTCTCGTCACGCAGGCGGTGCGCCTCTTCGGTCGAGCCGGTGAAGTCCAGCCCCTTGATGACCACGGTCGCGCCATGGGCCCGGGTGCCGTCGGCCTTCACGAAGGGAGTGCCCTCCGGCATGACGATGGTCACAGGCACCCCGAGCCGGGCGCCGTGATAGGCCAGGGCCTGGGCGTGGTTGCCGGCGCTGGCCGCCACCACGCCGCGCTTGCGCTCGTCGGGCGTCAGCTGCAGCAGCCGGTTCAGGGCGCCGCGCTCCTTGAAGCTGCCAGTGAAATGCAGGTTGTCGAACTTGACCCAGACCTCGGCGCCGGTCAGCTGCGACAGCCGCCGCGAATAGCGCACGGGCGTGCGGTCGACCTGGCCGGCGATGCGGTCCCGCGCCGCCAGAATGTCGTCAAACGTGACTGTCATGAGCCTTCCCTATAGCCGGTCTTCGCCAGCTTGATGCGCGCTTTTGGCCCACGGCCCGACGCGCCGCAACCTTGACCTTATGACGGCGTTGAGCGTCTGATCGGGACGTTCGACCCGCGCCCCTGACGGAGAGAGCCTGTATGTCCGCCCGCCACCTGATCGCCGTCGCCGCAGTCGCCGCCTCGCTGGCCGCCTGCGAGACCGTCCCCATGAACGATTCCGGCTTCGGCCCGCGACCCTCGTCCGCCGCCTTCAGCGCCGACGACTTCGCCTGGTCGGCCGGATCGGGACGCGGCTCCATCGACGGCCGCGTCGCCTTCAGCCGCGACGGCCAGGCCTTCTCCTGCACCGGCTCGGTCGCCCTGACGCCCGACACCCCCTATACCCGCGCCCGGTTCCAGACCCTGTACGGCTCGACCGACCGGGCGGCCATTCCCGAGGCCGTGGTGCGCGCCCGCACCGTCGAGAACCCCAGCGCCGACTATCGCTCCTTCGTCCGCTCGACGACCTGCCAGAACGGCCGGTTCGAATTCTCGGGACTCCCGGACGGCGACTGGTTCATCATCACTCCGGTCAGCGCCGGTGGCGACCGCATCGTTCTGATGCGGCACATCGGCACCCGCGGCGGGCGCGTGTCCGTCACCCTGTAAGCGTCTCGCCCGCCAGTGCCTGTTGTCTTTGGGGCCGCGTATCTGGCCGCTTCGGAGAGTTAACCATGTTCCGTCTCGCCCTGATCGCCGCCGCCGGCCTGAGCCTGTCCGCCCTTCCCGCCGCCGCCCAGTCGTGGGACGGGACCTATGACTCCGGATACCGGAGCGGCGACAGCTACCGCTCGTATGACAGCGGCTATGGAGAACGGCCTTATCAGGGCGGCTACCAGGAGCGGTCTTACGGCGGCGGTTACAGCTACCGCCGCTCCAACGCCGTGCCGTCGAATTTCGACTGGCGCAGCCAGCTGGACCGGCCGGGCGACTACCGCTGCGATCAGTTCTGGGACGCCAACCGGGATGACTGCGGCGCCCGCTGGCGCGACCAGCGCCGTCAGGCCAGCCCGCAGGCGCGGCGCGACTATCGGGAACTGGCCGGCTACGGCGGCTACGGCCACGGCCGGTCCGGCTACGGCGGTCGCCGGGGCTATGGCTCGGCTTACAACTATGGCCACGCCCAGGGTTCGACGACCTATCATGGGGCCTATGGCCGGCCCGACCACGTCTATCCGGGCGGCGGCGTGAGCTATGGCGGCTACAGCGGCGGCTATGGCGGCGGATACGACAGCGGCTATGGGTCGCGCTCCGACTGGTGCCGCGCCAACTACCGGTCCTACGACCCCCGCACCGGCTACTATCGCGCCTACAGCGGCCGGCTGGTCTACTGCGGCTGAGGCGCTCAAGTAGCGAGACGCCGTGCGTCGAGCGATAGCGCCCAACCTGCGCTCAAGTAGCGAGACGCCGCGCGTCGAGCGTCAGCGCACCCACCTAACGCCGCTCATCCGATCACGGATCGGTGGATAACCGCCGTTCGCCTTCTTTTGGCCTTGTCCGACCCGCTTCGGTGGCCCCGACCCGCAAGGGGCGGTGGATCAGGGAGCGCGTACATGTCCCAGCACAACATTTCCGGTTCGGAAGTCTTCGGACCCAAGCCCGGCGTCATGCTGCGATCGGTCAAGACCAGCGGCCTGCGGCGCCAGCGCGCCGCCCGCACCTGGGCGGCCTTCATCGCCGGCGCGATCGTCGCCGTCGCCGGCGGCGCCATCGCCATGGCCGCGATCTTCGGGCCCACCCTGTTCGGGTAACTCGATTTTCCGCTCATCCCGGCGAAAGCCGGGACCCAGTCCTGTCCAGCCTGACGCCGGAGTTTCAGGACGGGCGTGCTGGCTTCATCCGGGCGGACTGATCACCCAAGGCACTGGGTCCCGGCTTTCGCCGGGATGAGCGGACAGAAAATACTGATCACGCCAGCCACACCATCCGGCGGGTCTCCGCTTCGGCCCCCCGCGCGCGGCTGAAACCCTTGCGCACCTCGCCCGTGTAGAGAAAGCCCGCCTTTTCGAGCACCCGGCCTGACGCCGGATTGTCGCTGAAATGGCCCGCCATCAGGGCCCGGCGCTTCCACGCCTTGGACGCCCAGGCGGTGGCGCCCTGCAACGCCTCGGTCGCAAAGCCCCTGCCCCAGAACGGACGGGCGATCCAGTAGCCGACCTCGGGCGCCGGATCGGCGTCCTCGAACAGGCCGATGACGCCGACGGGACCGTGATCCTCGTGCTCGATCAGGAAGGTCCGGGCCCGCGCCGGATCCTGCACCGCGACCTTCAGCACAAAGTCCTCGGCGTCCTCGATCCCGTAGGGATGCGGCATGCGCAGGGTCATGCGCGCGATCGCGGGATCATTGGCGAAGGTCGCCAGCCGGGGGATGTCCTGGGCGCCCGGCGAGCGGAGGACCAGACGCCGCGTCTCGACGACGGGAGAGGGTTCGATCACGCACATCACGCAAGCCTCGTTCGATCTGCCGCCTCCTTGGAGGGCTCGGGCGGCGTCGAGGCGGGGAAACGAAAACGGGGAGCCTGGTGATCCAGACTCCCCGCGGAAACTTGTCCCTGGTCCGGATCGCGGCTCTCGAGCCTGCGCGATCCGGGTTGTCGTCCGTTCGCGCTACTCGGCGGCCATGGCCTGTTCGGTGGCCGGGAGAATCGACACGTAACAACGGCCGTTCGCCTTCTTGGTGAATTTCACGGCGCCGTGGGCGGTCGCGAACAGGGTGTGGTCGCGGCCGAGGCCGACGTTGTCACCCGGGTGGAAGGTGGTGCCGCGCTGGCGCACGAGGATGTTGCCGGCCAGAACGTTCTCGCCGCCGAACTTCTTCACGCCGAGGCGCTTCGATTCGGAGTCGCGACCGTTACGCGACGAACCACCGGATTTCTTGTGAGCCATAGGTCTGCTCCCTGTCTCTAACTGTTCTTACGCTTCGTCGGTGGAGGCGGGCTTGGCCTTGGGCGCAGCCTTCTTGGCCGGAGCCTTCTTGGCGGCGGCCGGCTTTTCAGCGGCGGCTTCAGTCTTCGGCGCGGCGTCGATGACCTTGGGCGACTTGGCCGGCTTGACCTTGGCTTCGGTCGCTTCGACGCGCGGGGCGAGGCCACGGGCGCGGAGGTTCATCTCGGCCTTGGTCATCAGCGAGGTCTCGCCGTCCCACTTGGCCTTCTCGCCGGCGCCGTCGATGCCGGTGATGCGCAGGACCGATTCCATCTGGCGATGGCCGTTGGTCCGGCGATAGCCCTGACGGCGGGTCTTCTTGAAGATCTTGATCTTCTCGCCCTTGCGGGTCTCGACCAGGGTCGCGGCGACCGCGGCGCCCGCGATCAGGGGGGCGCCCAGGGTCACGCCCTTGTCGCCGCCCAGCATCAGGACGTCGCCGAACGAAACATTCGAGCCGGCCTCGCCGTCGAGCTTCTCGACCACAATGACGTCGCCCGGTTGAACCCGGTACTGCTTGCCGCCGGTCTTGATCACCGCGTACATGTTGAAGCCTCAGCGAAACGCAAAAAGAATAAGCCCGACGGGGGACCCCCTCGGGCGAAGAGCGGCGACATAGACGCAGAGGGGTGTCCGAGTCAACGCGGACGGGCGAAAAAACGGGGACGGGCCAATCCCCGGCGCGGAATGAGTTCCGGCTCTGGACTGTTATAAGATAACATTCTATGGGGTTCGACGATGACGCCGTCCGACCTCCAGCAACCCGTCCTGCTGTCCCTGCTGGGCGCCGGCTTCGTCACGGCCTTCCTGCACGCCGCCCTGCCGACCCACTGGCTGCCCTTCGTGCTCGTCGGTCGCGGCCAGCGCTGGACCCTGCCGCAGGTGCTGACGGCGGTGGCCACAGCGGGGCTGGCTCACATCCTCACCACCGCCGTCGTCGGCGGCCTGATCGTGGCGGCCGGCATCGCCATGGACCAGTGGATTTCCGGCCTGTTGCCGAGCCTGTCGGCTGGCCTGCTGTTCCTGTTCGGCGCCTTCTATCTCGGCCGGGCCCTGCTGCGCCCGGCGATCATGGCCGGCGGTCCGTCGCTGGCCCTGTCCGAGCCGACCGTCTCGCACGCAGCCGCCTTCTGGGGTCTGGTGGCGATGATGGCGATTTCGCCGGGCGAGGTGCTGTTGCCCATCTATCTGTCGCAGGCGACGGAGGGACCGCTGGTGCTGGCCGCCCTGACCCTGGCCTTCGCCGCGGGCACGGTCCTCGGCATGACGCTGTTCACCGTCCTGGCCCGCGCCGGCTGGTCCGTGCTGCGGCTCGAGCGCTGGGCTCGCTATGAAGGCGTCGTCCTCGGCCTCGCCCTGATCCTGATCGGCCTTCTCATCGTCCTGCGGCAGCACTAGGTCGATGATAGGTTATATATTTACAATCAATAACTTACATAACCGCCTCGTTGACCCGGCCCTGCGGGCAGCCTAGAGGCTCTTCATGGCGCACGGTGATGATCATGGACACGATGGGACCGGCCACGACCATGCCGATCACGATCACGCCGGTCACGACCATGGCCACGCCCACGGTCCGGGCGGCCACCACCACGGCCCGGTCGACACCGGCGACTGGCGCTACGCCGTCGGCCTGATCGTCAACCTCGCCTTTGTGGGCATCGAGTTCGGGGCCGGCGCCTTCAGCGGCTCAACCGCCCTGATGGCCGACGCGGGCCACAATCTGTCGGACGTGCTGGGCCTGGCCATGGCCGGGGGCGCGGCCTGGCTGACGCGCCGGGCCAGCGGACCGCACAAGACCTATGGCTATGGCAAGGCCACGGTGCTCGCGGCCCTGGCCAACGCCCTGCTGCTGATCTTCGCCTGCGGAGCCATCGCCTTCGAGGCCGTGCGGCGTCTGGCGGAACCCGCGCCGGTGATGTCCGGCCTGATCATGGGCGTCGCGGCGATCGGCTTCGTCATCAACCTCGGCACCGCCCTGCTGTTCATGCGCGACCAGCATTCCGACCTGAACGCCCGCGGCGCGTACCTGCACATGATGGCGGACGCAGCCGTCTCCATCGGCGTGGTGATCGCCGGCGGCGTCATCATGTTCACAGGCTGGTCGATCATCGATCCGCTGGTCAGCATCGTGATCGTCGGCGTCATTCTGATCGGGACCTGGGGCCTGCTGAAGGACTCGGCCAATCTGGCGATCGACGCCGCGCCGCGCGGCGTGGATGTCGAGGCGGTCCGGGAGGTCCTCCTCGGCCTGCCCGGCGTCACAGCCGTCCACGACCTGCACGTCTGGGGCCTGTCGACCACCGAGACGGCCCTGACCGCCCACCTCTGCCACGACCGCCCCGACTCCGCCGCCCTGCTGGGGGAAGCCCACGCCCTGATCCGCCGGCGGTTCGGCATCGGCCATTCGACGCTCCAGCTGGAGGCGGCCCCGTTGCCTGACTGCCCGGCCTGCTGAGCGGTTCAGTCGGAGGGCGGAAGGATCAGCCGATGTCCGGGGTAGTCGATGGTCAGCATGCCCCGGGACCAGAACAGGGCGTTGCCGACGAAGCCGACCGCCTCGGGCCGGGCGAAATAGCCCTGCGCCGGCTGAACGATCAGGCGGGGCTCGTCCCAGGCCAGCGGTCCGATCTCCAGCCGTCCGCCCGCATGAACCGGCAGGCCCACCTGGCCGCCCGTGCCGCTGCCGCCGAGGGTGGCGATCGGGGCGGTCTCCGGCCGGTCGCCGCGCACCTGGGCCCACTGTCGCTGGCTGAGATTGATCCAGACGTGCGGATCCTCGAACAGGCCGGCGCCGGAGTCATAGCGCAACGGCAGGGCCACCCCGTCGACGACGGCGTCCAGCCGCAAGATGCCGTTGTCGTCGGAGGTGGCGACGGTGCGGCCGCATCCGGCCGCCCGGGCGCTCGCCTCGGACGGGGGCGCGATGGCGATCCGCCCGTGGGCGAAGTCGAGCGTCACCACCAGTCCGGCGAGGGCGTCCGATCCGAGGATGCCCACCGCCGGCTCGCCGCCTAGCCCCTGCAGGCCGCTGAGGTCCGAAGTGGTCGGCTCGATCGTCGGCAGGACCAGTCCTCCCACCCTCAGGTCCTCGATCCGGGTCCCCCCGGCCTCAATCACGCCCGCCGTTCCCTCGACCTGGCTCCCCGCCAGCGCCGGCAAGCCCGACCGTGCGGCGAATCCGGCGTCCAGGGCCGACCGGTTCGCCCCCGTGTCCAGCAACAGCCACACCGGCTCTCCCGCCGGCCCGATCCGCGCCCGGACGAAGCCCACATGGGCGGAATATCCCGACTCCACCGCGTTTGTGGCGCGCAGGGTCTCGAAGGCGGCGTCGCAGGCCGGTTCGGCGGCCAGCAAGGAGAATGCGAGGCTGATCAGCATGAAGGCTCCCGTGCAGAGCGCTGATTTCCAGCCCGCGCCCCCTGCTCCGCAAGTTAAGTCTCTTTCATCTCGCGCCCCGGCTGACTATCTCAGCCGCCGAAAGGCCTCCCATGACAGACAAGATTCCCGTCACCGTCCTCACCGGCTACCTCGGCGCCGGCAAGACCACCCTGCTGAACCGCATCCTCACCGAGGACCACGGCAAGCGTTACGCCGTCATCGTCAATGAGTTCGGCGAGATCGGCATCGACAACGATCTGGTGGTCGGCGCCGACGAGGACGTGTTCGAGATGAACAACGGCTGCGTCTGCTGCACCGTGCGCGGCGACCTGATCCGCGTCGTCGCCGGCCTGATGAAGCGCCAGCGCCCCGGCAAGCCGGCCTTCGACGCCATCATCGTCGAGACCACCGGCCTGGCCGACCCCGGCCCGGTGGCCCAGACCTTCTTCGTCGACGAGGACGTCAAGGCGAAGACGCAGCTGGACAGCGTCACCGCCCTGGTCGACGCCAAACACGTCATGGCCCGGCTGGACGACTCGAAGGAGGCGCGCGAGCAGGTCGCCTTCGCCGACCGCATCATCCTCAACAAGGTCGACCTGGTCGACGAGGCCGAGCTGGTCGCGGTCGAGGCGCGGCTGCGCAGGCTGAACCCGCTGGCCCCCATCACCCGCGCCGAGCGCGCCAATGTTCCGCTGGACCAGGTTCTGGGTCTCGGCGGTTTCGACCTGGGCCGCATCCTCGACATCAATCCGGAGTTCGCCAATCCCGCCCATGGCGAGCACGGTCACGTCCATGACGAACACTGCGGCCACGACCACCACGATCACGACCATGATCATGACCACGCGCACGACCATCACCACGGCGCGCGCGGCCATGCTCACGAGGACGACATCAAGGGCATTTCCCTGTCGCTCGACCGGCCGATGGACGGGACCCGATTCACCGCCTGGCTCGACCGTCTTCTGGGCGAGCAGGGTCAGAACATCCTGCGCGCCAAGGGCATCATCGACGTCAATGGCGAGGACCGCCGCCTGGTCTTCCAGGCCGTGCACATGATCCTCGAGGGCGACCTGCAGAAGCCGTGGGGCGCCAATGAGCGTCGCTGGTCCCGCGCCGTCTTCATCGGCCGCGAGTTGGACGAGGCCGCGCTGCGGGCCGGGTTCGAGGCCTGCGCCGCGTGAGGACCAGCAATTTCGACGCCCAGATCACCGCCATCGTCTTCGACGCCGAAGGCGCGATCTTCGCCCTGGGCGACGGCTCGGTCCGGTTCGAGGGCGGCGAGTTCAGCGCCGCCCATGACGGGGCGATCCTCTGCGCCGTCGCCCACCCCTCCGGCGACGGCGTCATCACCGGCGGCGATGACGGCCGGCTGATCTGGCATCGGCGCACCGACGCCGGGGTGCTGGCCACCAGCGCCCGCGGCCAGTGGATCGACGCGGTCGACGCCTCGGCCGAGAGCGGGCTGATCGCCTTCTCCGCCGGCAAGATACTGACCGTGCTGGATGCGAAGGACGCCGGATTCCGCCGCGACTTCCAGCATGAGCACACCGTTTCGGGCGTGGCCTTCGAGCCGAAGGGCCGGCGGATCGCGACCTCGACCTACGGCGGCGCAGCCCTGTGGTTCGCCCGCATCGCCGAACAGAGGCCGACCTTCCTCAAATGGGCCGGTTCGCACACCGCCGTGACCTTCTCACCCGACGGCACCTTCGTGGTCACCGCCATGCAGGACTCGCAGCTGCATGGCTGGCGGCTGAAGGATCAGAAGAACCTGCGCATGGGCGGCTATCCCTCCAAGGTCCGGGCCATGAGCTTCCTGTCCAATGGACAGCTGCTGGCCACCTCCGGCGCCCAGGGCGCCGTCCTCTGGCCGTTCGTGGGCGCCAACGGCCCCATGGGTCGCGAAGCCACCGAGATCGGTTTCGATGAGGGCAGTCTGGTCGCCCTCGTGGCCTCACAGCCGAAGCACGGCGTGCTGGCCGCCGGCCTCAGCGACGGCCGGGTCTGGCTGGCCGATCCGGCAGGTCAGGGTCTCAACTTCCTCAAGGCTGACCGGGGCGCCCCGATCACGGCCCTGGCCATGAGCGCCGACGCCACCCGGGTCGCCTGGGCCGACGAGGACGGCAACGCCGGCGTGGCCGAAGCCTGAGCCTTCTCGCGGCGGGAGAACGACGCTTGCCCCCCACCGCCGCCCGTGCTGCCATCCCCCCATGTCGGGGGTGACCAGAACCGTGAAGAAGGGCCGCCCCGTGCTGACCCTGTTCCTGCTGCTGGTCCTGCTCGGATCCGGCAGCGTCGTCATTCAGCGCTTCTTGCCCCCGCCGATCACCTTTCTGATGGTCAGCCGCGCCGTCGGCGGGGAGGGCCTGTCCTACCGCTGGCGCTCGCTGGACGACATCTCGCCCCGGCTGGTCCAGGCCGTGATCGCCTCGGAGGACGCGACCTTCTGCGCCCACAGCGGCTTTGACATGAAGGCCATCGAACGCGCCCTGAAGGCCAACGCCCGGTCCGAGAAGCGCGGTTCGGGCCGCATCCGCGGCGGCTCCACCATCAGCCAGCAGACCGCCAAGAACGCCTTCCTGTGGCCCGGCCGCGACTGGATCCGCAAGGGTCTGGAGGCCGGCTACACCGTCGCCATCGAGGCGGTCTGGGGCAAGCGCCGGATCATGGAGGTCTATCTCAACGTCGCCGAATGGGCTCCCGGGGTATACGGCGCCGAGGCCGCGTCGCAGCATTGGTTCGGCAAGTCGGCGAGCGAACTCAGCAGCCGCGAGGCCGCCCGGCTGGCCGCCATCCTGCCCTCCCCGCGTCGCTACAGCGCCTCCTCACCTGGCCCCTATGTCCGCCGCCGCACCGCGCGTATCCAGGCCGCCATGGGCACGGTTCGCGAACAGGGTCTGGCCGCCTGCGTGGCCCGCTGAACGGCGCCGCTTGACGCGACGGCTCGGCTCCCTTCACCTGCCCGCCCAACGGCGCGGCGCCAGACCGCGCATGGAGGAGCACCCATGAAACGCACCCTGATGACGGCCGGCGCCGTCTGCGCCCTGTCCCTCGTGGCCGGCTGCGCCAGCCTGGGCATGACCGCCGCCGGCGAGACCGCCGAGGCCACGCCCGCTGCCATCCCGGCCGCGCCGCCCGCGACGGCCGAGAGCGCTGCCGCCTTCGTCGCCGACGCCGAGACCCGGCTGGCGGCGCTCAGCGAAGAGGCCGCGCGCATCCAGTGGACCCGCGCCACCAACATCACCCACGACACCATGTGGCTGGAGAGCCGGATCAACGCCGAATACACCGAGCTGCAGGTCCAGCTGGCCAACGGCGCGGCCCGCTTCAACGACGTCGAGGTTCCCGCCGACGTGCGGCGCAAGCTGAACCTGCTGCGTCTCGGCATCGTCCTGCCGGCCCCGAACCGCCCGGGCGCCGCCGGCGAACTGGCGGAGATCACCACCCGGCTGGACTCGACCTACGCCACCGGAAAATTCGAATACCAGGGCCGGGAGATCACGCTGGAGGAAGCCTCCGCCCTCCTCGCCACGACTCGCGACCCGGCCGAGGCCCGCGCCCTGTACGAAGGCTGGCGCACGATTTCGCCGGTCATGGCGCCCGACTACGCCCGCATGGTCGCGATCGCCAACGAGGGCGCCGCCGAACTGGGCTTCGCCGACACCGGCGCCATGTGGCGCGCCGGCTACGACATGGAGCCCGACGCCTTCGCCGCCGAGACCGACAGGCTGTGGGAACAGGTCAAACCCTTCTACGAGAACCTGCACTGCTACGTCCGCAGCCGCCTGAACGCGCGCTACGGTGATGCCGTCCAGCCCGACAGCGGCCCGATCCGCGCCGACCTGCTCGGCAATATGTGGTCGCAGCAGTGGGGCAATATCTATGACGTCGTCGCCCCGGCCACGGGCGGCGCCTCCAGCTATGACCTGACCGAGCGACTCGTCGCGTCCGGCTATGACGCGCGCAAGATGGTCGAGACCGGCGAAGGTTTCTACGTCTCGATGGGCCTGCCCGAGCTGCCCGAGACCTTCTGGGAACGCAGCCAGATCACCCGTCCGCGCGACCGTGAAGTGGTCTGCCACGCCTCGGCCTGGGACCTCGACAACCGCGACGACATCCGCATCAAGATGTGCACCGAGGTCAACGCCGAGGACTTCTATACGGTCCACCACGAGCTGGGGCACAACTACTACCAGCGCGCCTACAAGGATCAGCCCTTCCTGTTCAAGAACGGAGCGAACGACGGCTTCCACGAGGCCATCGGCGACTTCGTCGGCCTGTCGGCCCTGACCCCCACCTATCTGAACCAGATCGGCCTGCTGCAGACCGTGCCGGGCGAGGAAGAGGACATCCCCTTCCTGCTCAAGATGGCGCTCGACAAGATCGCCTTCCTGCCGTTCGGCCTGATGGTCGACCGCTGGCGCTGGGGGGTGTTCAACGGCGAGACCAGCCCGGCCGAATACAATGACGCCTGGTCGGCCAATATGCTGCGGTATCAGGGACTTGTGCCGCCCGGACCGCGCCCGGCGAACGCCTTCGACGCAGGCGCGAAATATCACATCCCGGGCAATACGCCGTACACCCGCTACTTCCTGGCCCACATCTACCAGTTCCAGTTCCACAAGGCGGCCTGCGAACAAGCGGGCTGGACCGGCCCGCTGCACCGCTGCTCCGTCTACGGAAACGAGGAAGTCGGCGCGCGCTTCAACGCCATGATGGAGATGGGCCAGTCCCGTCCCTGGCCCGAAGCCATGCAGGCCTTCACCGGTCAGCGCGAGAATGACGCCTCGGCCGTGGCCGACTATTTCGCCCCGCTGAACACCTGGCTGACGGCGCAGAACCGCGGCAAGAACTGCGGTTGGGAGGCCTGAGTCCGCGGGCTTGCGGTCGGCCGCGGTCCCCCCGCGAGGAAGTCCCGGCGTTAACCTTCGGTATGGGCCCTTCGCTTAACCGTGCACCATCATTCTGCCCCCGATAGGCGCAGACCGACTGCCTCGCGCCTGAACCACGGGCGGATGAGGCGATGGGGCGGAATTCCTGGTTTGGCGGTCTGGGCCGCAGGCTCCGCGCCTTCACCCGGCGGATGGCCGGCGATGCGCGCGGCAATGTGGCCATGCTGTTCGCCCTCAGCATTCCCGTGCTGGTCCTGATCACCGTCGGCGGGGTCGACATTCACCGCGCCTCGACCGTGCGGGTCAATCTGCAGGACGCGCTGGACGCCGCCGCCCTGGCCGCCGCCCGCTCGCCCTATACGGCCAACGCCGACCTTCAGCGCGTCGGCCTCGCGTCACTGCGCGCCAACCTCAAGGCTTATCCGAACATCACCCTGCGCGAAGGCGACACCTCCTTCGTCCTGAACAGCGACGATGTGGTGGTCGCCTCTTCGAAGGTCGATGTGAAGACGCTGGTCGCCAACATCGTCCTGCCGCCCTACGGCAAATTCATGGACGACTACCTGCCGGTCGGGGCCCATTCCGAGGTCGATCGGTCGTCGCGGAACATTGAGGTGGCCCTGGTGCTGGACATCACCGGCTCCATGGCCGGCCAGAGAATCATAGACCTGAAAGCCGCGGCCAAGGAGCTGGTCGAGCTGATCGTCCAGCCCATCCAGACCCCCTGGTATTCCAAGGTCGCGCTGGTGCCCTATTCCAACTCGGTCAACCCGGGCAGCCATGTCACCGCCGCCCGGGGCGCGATCTCGACCTCGGTGAATATCACCGGCGCCGTCATCAACCTGGCGGGCACGCCAAAATCCATCACGGCGGCCACCAAGGCGCGGCCGGTGGTGATCACTTCGACCGACCACGGCTTCTCGAACGGCGACGTGGTCTGGATCACCGGGGCGACCGGCATGACCCAGCTGAACAACAAGCCCTATGAGGTGAGGAACAAGACCGCCAGCACCTTCGAGCTCTACAACATGGCGGGCGGCCGGGTGGACGGGCGCAACTACGGGACCTATTCCGGCAGCGCCGGGCGGGTTCAACGGTGCCAGAACAACGACTGCTCGATCACCATCACCGCCGCCAATCACGGCATGTCGAACAACGAATACGTCTACATCACCAACGTAGGCGGAATGACCCAGATCAACGACCAGAGCCACCTGGTCGGCAACGCCTCGACCAACAGCTTCACGATCGATCTGACGGAGACGTCCCTCACGCCCTACACCTCCGGCGGAAGGGCCTGGAGCGCGCGCGGCGGCGGCACGACCTATTTCGCTTTCGAGAACATGGACGGCGACCTTCAGACCCACAGGGTCAGCGGTTGCGTCACCGAACGCGTCGGCGCCCAGGCCTACACCGAGGCGGCTCCGACCGGCGCCTCATCCTGGGTCGGACGTCACTATCCGAACATCAGCGGGACCTGCATCGACGACACCATCTTGCCGCTGTCCAGCGATGCGGCGACCATCAAGTCGCGCATTGACGCCTTCAATGTGTCGGGGTCGACCTCGGGCCAGATCGGCATCGCCTGGGGCTGGTATATGGTGTCCCCCAACTGGAACAGCCTGTGGCCGTCGAACGGCGCGGCAGCCTACAATTCGGCCGAGACCCTGAAATCCGTGGTGATCATGACCGACGGGGCGTTCAACACCCCCTATTGCAGCGGCGTGATCTCGCGGCAGGCGGGCGCGGGGTCCGGGTCCAGCAGCGCCAAGATCGACTGCGACGCGACCAACGGCGATCCCTTCGCCCAGAGCAGGGCCCTGTGCGACGCGATGAAGGACCAGGGGGTGATCGTCTACACGGTCGGGTTCGGGATCACCGCCGGAACGGCCGAAGCCGATGTGCTCGCGGACTGCGCCTCAACACCGGCCAATGTCTTCCTGCCTGCTGACGGCGGCGACCTGTCCGAAGCCTTCGCGGCCATCGGACGGGACATCAAGCAGTTGCGCATATCCCGTTAAGCGACCGTTGATCGCCAACGATCATCAAGCCTTAACCCCGCTGGCCGATGTTGGAGCTTCGACTGCCGGGCCAACCTGCCCGGCGACCTGGCGGAATGGAGGACCATGGGACGCCGCGCTGACTCGTCGATCCTTTGCGGCCTGAAGACCTTTCTTCGCGGCCTGATGACGGATGCGCGCGGCAATGTCGCCATGCTGTTCGGCCTCAGCCTGCCCGTGCTGATCCTGATGACCGTCGGCGGGGTCGATCTCCACCGGGCCTCGACGGTGCGGGTCAACCTGCAGGACGCGCTGGACGCCGCGACCCTCGCCGCCGCCCGTTCGCCCTACAGTGAGGACGAAGACCTCCAGGCGGTCGGCATGGCGGCGTTGCGCGCCAATCTGAAGGCCTATCCCGACATCATCCTGCGCGAAGCCGACACCACCTTCTCCCTGAACGAAGACGCTGTGGTGGTCGCCAGTTCCAGGGTCGATGTGAAGGCCCTGGTGGCCAACATCTTCCTGCCGCCCTACGGCAAATTCATGGACGACTACCTGCCGGTCGGGGCCCATTCCGAGGTCAACCGCTCGTCCAGGAACCTTGAAGTCGCCCTTGTCCTCGACATCACGGGTTCGATGGCCGGCAGCCGCATCACCGCGATGAAGGCCGCAGCCCGGGACCTGGTCGACCTGGTGGTTCAGGACGTCCAGGAGCCCTACTATACCCGCATGTCGGTGGTGCCCTATTCCATCGGCGTCAATGTGGGCTCCTGGGCCAACGCGGCCCGCGGAACGCCCATCGGCGCCCGGAACATCGCGCACATGGCGTGGGCGGCCGCATCCGCGAGGAACATCAGCGGCATCACCCGCGCCAGCACGGGCGTGGTCACCACCTCAACCGGCCACGGCCTGGTGTCCAACGACTATGTGTGGATCCGGAACGTCGACGGCATGGAGGAGGTGAACAACCGCGCCTATCGGGTCCAGAGGATCAGCAGTACGCGATTCTCCCTGCAGTCGTGGAACGGCACGTCCTGGGTCACGGTGAACACCAACGGCTATGACAGCTATGACGACGATGGCGAGGTCCGCAAATGCCTCGTCTCGGACTGTTCGGTCCAGGTCACCGCCCCCGGCCATGGCCTCGCCGACGGGGAGGGGGTCTACATCACCGGCGCCAACGGCATGACCCAGGTCAACAACCGGCCGTATATCGTCTCCAATGTGACGGCCAACACCTATACGATCGGCGTCAACGGCGCGGAATGGGGGGCCCATACCTCAGGCGGCTCCAGCTGGTGCGGCCGGGACGGCTGCCAGTGGCGGGTGTTCCGCAACATCTCAGGCAACCTGCGCGCCCAACAGATCAGCACCTGCGTCACCGAACGCACCGGGGCGCAAGCCTATACCAGCGCGGCGCCGTCGACCGCCCTGGTCGGTCGCAACTATCCCGCCACCAACGCGCCCTGCCCCTCGGCCGTGATCAGGCCCTTGTCGTCCGACAAGGCCGCGATGAAGTCGTTGATCTCCAGCTTCAATGTCACCGGCTCCACGGCCGGCCACATCGGACTGGCGTGGGGTTGGTACACGGTGTCGCCCAGCTTCAACGCCCTCTGGTCCGGCAATCCCGCGGGCGTCGCCAGTCCCAACGAGCTTCTGAAGGCGGTCATCCTCATGACCGACGGCGAGTTCAACACCAACTACTGCACCGGCGTCCTGGCCAGCGACTCCGGCAACGGCGGCGAACGGATCAACTGCGCCGCCACCAATGGCGATCCGTTCGACCAGGCCGAGGAACTGTGCGACGCCATGAAGGCGGAAGGCGTCATGATCTTCACCGTCGGCCTCGAACTGGCGTCCGGCGGCGAGGCGGAGGACGTCATGCAGTACTGCGCGACCAGTCCGGACCACGTCTACCTGCCCGCCAGCGGGGGCGATCTGTCCGAGGCCTTCGCCGCCATCGGCCGCGAACTGACCCAGCTGCGGATTTCCCGATAGACGCCCCCGCCGGGCTCAGATGAGCCGGATTTCCTTCAGACGTTCGGTCAGAAAGTCCTCGGCCATGATGGCCTTGCCGGCGTAGCGGTCGGGGTTTTCCGGCGAGATCATGCTGGGCAGGGTCTCGATGACGAAGTCCGGGTTGAAATGCAGGAAGAACGGCGTGGAGTAGCGGGCGAAGCTGGCCCGCTCCGGCGCCGGATTGATCACCCGGTGGCTGGTCGAGGGCAGGACGTGGTTGGTCAACCGCTGAAGCATGTCGCCGATATTGACCACCAGCGCCCCCGGCGGCGGTGCGATGTCCAGCCATTCGCCGTCGGCGTCCTTCAGCTGCAGTCCCGCCTCCTCGGCCCCGAGCAGCAGGGTGATGACATTGATATCCTCGTGCGCCCCGGCCCGCACCCCTGAAGCGCCCGCGGGCACCGGCGGATAGTGCAGCATGCGGAGGATCGAGTTGCCCATCTCGACCTTGTCCGCAAAGAAGTCGTCGCCGAGCTGCAGATAGCGGGCGATCGCGCGCAGGAGCTTCGCCCCGAGTTCGTCCATGGCCGCGAACATGCCGTACAGATGCTCGCGGAAGCCCTCGACCTCGGTCGGCCAGACGTTGTCGCGCATGTATTTGCGGTACGGATGGCCCGCGGGAAGTTCGCGGCCGACGTGCCAGAACTCCTTCAGATCGACCGTGGCCGCGCCCTTCGCCGCTTCGACCCCGAACGGGGTCAAGCCGCGCGCGCCGCCCGTGCCGGGCTGGTGATACTGGCGCTTGGTCTCCTCCGGCAGGGCGAAAAACGTCTTGGTGTCGGCGATGGCGGCGTCGATCACCGTCTCATCCAGGCCGTGGTCGGCGATGACGGCGAAGCCGTAGCGTTTGAACGAGGTTCCCAGCTTGTCGGCGAAGGCCTGGAAGTCGGCGTCGTACAATTTCATCGACACCGGTTCGATCGCCTTGCGAGCGGGGGCTGCTGTCTCGGGGTTCAGGGTCGCGCTCACGGCAGGGCCTCATCGTTCAACTACAGGCGGGTTCCATACGCCCTAAGGCGCGACCTTGGCAAAGCCGCGGCGAGCGGCGGCGTCCGGGCGGCGTTCAGACGCCGTACACATCGGAACCTTCACCGTAGGGCAGCGTTTCGGCGCCAGACCCCATCTACCGCCAAAGGACACCTCCCCATGCGCAGCAAGATCCTCCTCACCGGCGCCAGCGTCGCCATTCTCCTCGGCGGCGCCGCCTGCACCACCACCGATCCCTACAGCTCGGCCCCGCGCCGCAACAACACCGGCACAGGCGTGATCGCCGGCGCCCTGGGCGGCGCCCTGCTGGGCTATCTGACCAACACCTCCAACTCCGAGGAAGGCCGCAAGAACGCGCTGATCGGCGCCGGCATCGGCGCGCTGGGCGGCGCGGCCGTCGGCCAGTACATGGACCGTCAGCAGCGTGAGCTGGAAGCCGAACTCTCGGGTTCGGGCGTCGGCGTGGCCCGCCAGGGCGACAACCTGGTCCTGCGCATGCCGTCGGACGTGACCTTCGCCTCGAACCAGGCGTCGATCAATCCGCGCTTCAACGCCACCCTGGACGACGTGGCCGGCGTTCTGAACCGCTATGACCAGTCGATCGTCGACATCGTCGGCCACGCGGATTCGGACGGCGCGGACGACTACAACCTGAACCTCTCGCGCCAGCGCGCCTCGTCAGTGGCCCAGTATCTGGTCAGCCGCAACGTCCTGGCCGACCGTCTCTATGTCGACGGTCGTGGCGAAAGCGCCCCGATCGCCTCCAACGCCACGGCCGAGGGCAAGGCGCAGAACCGCCGGGTCGAGATCCTGATCCGTCCGTTCCGCGGCTAGGGCTCAGCCCGCCAGCGGCCGCGCCGTTGGCGATCGCGCAAAAAATCAGGGCGGAGCCGCGAGGCTCCGCCCTTTTTGTCGTCGGACACCGTTCCGTGACTTGCGGAGGAACGCGTCCGGTGCTGGAAACAGGGCGCGCTCGTTGCGGGGGAATCGTTTGCGTCCGGACCATCAGGAATTCGCCGACGGGGTGAAACTGGCCGCCATCGCCGCGGTCTCGGCCGTGCTGACGGCGACCGTCGTCATCGGCGCCGGCCGGACCTTGCTGCCCCAGGCCCAGGCCGCCGCCGCCGAAAGCCCCCGGATGACCCCCGTGGTCCTGCGTTAGGCCCGTCCGATAGAGGCGTAGCGGAAGCCGCGGGTCCGCATTTCCTCGGGCCGGTAGACGTTTCTCAGATCGACCATGACCGGCTGGCGCATCAGCAGCTTGATGCGATCGATGTCCAGCGCGCGGAACTGATCCCATTCGGTCAGGATCACCACCACGTCGGCGCCGGTGACCGCCTCATAGGGACCGTCCTTGAACCGGACCCCGTCCAGCAGCTTTGCGGCCTCATGCATCCCTTCCGGATCGAAGGCCTGCACTTCGGCGCCCATGGCGATCAGGGCGGGGGCCACATCCAGCGAAGGCGCATCGCGCATGTCATCGGTGTTCGGCTTGAAGGTCAGCCCCAGCAGGGCGACGGTCTTGCCCTTCAGGTCGCCCCCCAGGACGTTGGCGACGCGGCCGGCCATGGCCTTCTTGCGCGCGTCATTGATCCGGACCGTGGTCTCGATCAGCCGGACGGGAGAGCCGGCGTCAGCCGCGGTCCGCACGAGGGCGAGCGTGTCCTTGGGAAAGCACGAGCCGCCGTAACCCGGTCCGGCGTGAAGGAATTTTCCGCCGATCCGCTTGTCCAGGCCGATGCCGCGCGCGACCTGCTGCACATCGGCTCCGACGGCCTCGCACAGGTCCGCCATCTCGTTGATGAAGGTGATCTTCATCGCCAGAAAGGCGTTGGCGGCGTATTTGATCAGTTCCGAGGTGCGCCGGCCGGTGAACAGGATCGGCGTCTCGTTGAGGTTCAATGGCCGATAGAGTTCGCGCATCACCGCCTGGGCGCGCGCGTCCTCGGTGCCGACGACGACGCGGTCCGGCCGTTTGAAGTCCTCGATCGCGGCCCCCTCGCGCAGGAATTCCGGATTGGAGACCACGGCGAAGTCCGCGTCAGGCCGGCGTTCCCGGATGATCCGCTCGATCTCGTCTCCCGTGCCGACCGGGACGGTGGACTTGGTCACCACCACGGTGAAGCCCTCGATCAGGCCCGCGATTTCCTCGGCGGCGGCGTGGACATAGGACAGGTCGGCGTGACCGTCGCCGCGACGCGACGGGGTGCCCACGGCGATGAAGACGGCGTCCGCAGCCCTGATGGCTTCGGCCCCGTCCAGGGCGAAGCTCAGGCGGCCGCCGCGCACATTGGCCGCAACCAGATCGTCCAGGCCGGGCTCGAAAATCGGAATCTCGCCCCGCTCCAGCCGCTCGATCTTGGATGGGTCCTTGTCGACGCAGGTCACGTCATGGCCGAAGTCGGCGAAACAGGCCCCGGAGACCAGGCCCACATAGCCCGTACCAATCATCGCCACGCGCATCGAAACCTGTCCCTCGTCCGTCGGGCGGAGATAGCGAGCGCCCGCGGCTTTGACCACCCCGCGCCCCGATCCTGATCTGACAAAGCAAAACCGCCGCCCCCCTTACGGGAGGCGGCGGCTCTGTGTTGCTGGCCTTCGGCCTTCCGGTTTTAGCGGAAGTTGATGCCGATGGTGGC
>NZ_BSOY01000050.1 GCF_030160755.1 Brevundimonas denitrificans
CCTCCCGCCTGCTGGGCCGCGAAACGCTGAGGGTGCGCGGCCGGGGCCAGCGCGACGAACCGATCCTGGCCTGGGCCGAGGTCGGCCGCACCGACGGTCTGGGCGGCACCCTGGCGGGCCTGTCGGGCGCCCCCGTGCTGGACCGGCAGGGCCGCGCCATCGGCGTCACCATCGCCGAAAGCCCGCGCCGGGGCCGGATCTACACCACCTCGCCCGACACCTTCGGCCCGGCCATCCGCGGCGTGCAGAAGGCCGACGAGCCCCTGACCGGCCGCCTCGTCACCGTCGACAACTACGGCCTGGTCGCCGACGAGCTGCGCCGCGAACTGCGCGTGGCCCAGGTGGTGTGTCTGTCGGCCTGAACTGGCTCGCGCCTCTCCCTCCCCCCCGGGGGAGGGTGGTCGCGTAGCGACCGGGTGGGGAGGGCCCGGCAAGGCAGGCGCGGTCCTTGTGTCGCCGAAGCGCCCCCACCCTGTCGCCGCTGACGCATCGACATCCCTCCCCCGAGGGGGAGAGAGAGGCCTGTAACGTCCCTACCTCAGCGTCACCGAGTCGATGTTCAGGCTCGACAGCGGCACCACCTCGATGTTCGAATATTTCGCCCGCAGGGCGGTCAGGAAGACCGAGGCGTCGCCGACGATGACCAGGCTGGCGCTCGAGGCGGGCAGGTGTTCGGCCGCCGCGGCCCGGATGGCGTCCGGGGTCACCCCGTTCACATCGTCGTCGTAGCTGGCCAGATTGGTCAGCGGCAGGCCGTATAGCGCCAGATTGGCGACCAGACCGCCGAGACCGTCGACTGTCTCCAGCTGACGTCCGAAGGAGCCGATCAGGGTCGCCTTGCGCGGGGCCAGTTCCGCCTCGGTGGCGGTGGTCGCCGACAGGCGCGCGATCTCGGCCAGGATCAGTTCGGCCACCTCCGGCACCGCGTCGTTGCGGGTCTGGGCCGAGGCCGAGAGAATGCCCTCGTCCTCGCGCACGCCGAGGCCCGAGCTGGCGCCGTAGGACAGGCCGCGCTTGATGCGGATCTCCTGATTCAGGCGCGCCGAGAAGCCGCCGCCCATCAGGGCGTTGCCGACCAGCAGCGGGAAATAGTCCTCGTCCGTGCGGGCGATGCCGCGCAGGGCCGCGACCACCGCCGCCTGACCTGCGCCGGGCTGGTCGATGACGATGATGCGCGGCGCGACCAGCGCCCCGGCCGGATCGTCGATCGTGGCCACGGTTCCCGCCGGATCGCGCCAGTCGCCGAAGGCCTCCTCGGCGAGGGCGTAAGCCGCCTCGGGCGTGATGTCGCCCGAGAACACCAGGGTCGCCTGTCCGGGCCGGTAGCGGCCCTCGTGGAAGGCGACCAGATCGTCGCGGGTCAGGCCCGGAATGGTGCCGGGCGTGCCCGAGCCGGGCAGGGCGTAGGGCGCCTCGCCGAACACCGCGCGGGCGGCGGCCAGGCTGGACACCGGTCCCGGCTGCGACAGCTGCACCCGCAGGCCGTTCAGGGTCTGGGTCTTTTCGCGGTCCAGCTCCTCGGCGGCATAGGCCGGGTTGCGGACGACATCGGCCATCAGGGCCATGGTCTGCGGGAAGACGTTGGACGGCGAGGAGGCGAAGACATTGGTGAAGTCCACGCCGGCGCCCGCGCCGATCTCGGCGCCCAGCCGCTCGATCTCGGTGGCGATCTCCGGAGCCGAGCGGCTCTCGGTCCCCTGGGTCAGCAGCGAGGCGGTGAAATTGGCCACGCCCGCCTTGCCCGCCGGATCGTCGGAGCTGCCGGCGTTGAAGCTCAGCCGGGCCGAGATCAGCGGCAGGCCGGGCTTGCGCGCGACCAGCACCCGCATGCCGTTGGCCAGACGGCGCTCGGCCACCTGCGGCGTGGCGGCGTCGACGGCGGGGCCCGGCTGCGGCAGGGGCGTGCGCTGTCCCTCGGGCAGCAGGGTCACGGGCTCACCGGCCGGGGCCAGGGTCGCCAGGGTGATCGGCGCCGTGAACACTTCCTGCACCGGCGAGGGCGGGTTCTGTTCGTCCGCCTGCAGATAGCGCATGGCGATGGCGCGGTCGTCGCGCAGATACTGGCGCGCCACCCGCTGCACATCGGCGACGGTCACGGCCTGGATGTTGGCCACGTCGCGATCCGCGCTGGTCGGATCGTCGGTCATGATCAGGGTGTAGCCCAGCGCGAAGGCCCGGCCGTCGATGGTCTCCAGTCCGCGCAGGGCGCTGGCCACCAGTTCGGTCTTGGCCTCGGCCAGTTCGGCCTCGGTGACCGGTTCGTCGCGGATGCGGGCGACCTCGGCGCGCAGGGCGGCCATGCCCTCGTCCGGCGTGTGGCCGGCGCTCATCACGGCCGAGGTGTTCAGCACCCCGACCTGCTGCTGCTGGCTGTTCGAGGAGGTGGCCGAGGTGGCGATCCGCTGACGATAGACCAGGGCCTGGTACAGACGGCTCGACTCCCCGGTCGACAGTATGCCGTCCAGCACGTCCAGCGCCGCCCGGTCCGGGTGGTCATAGGGGACGGTCGGCCAGGTGATCTGCACCATCGGCAGGGGCACGTTCGGACCATAGAAGGTCGCCTCGCGCGCCGCGCCGAAGCTCTCGGGAACGTGGTTGACCGGCAGGGCGCGGTCGGGGTTCTCGATGCCGCCGAAATAGCCGTCGATCCAGGCGTCCAGCTGGGCCTGGTCGAAGTTTCCGGCCACGATCAGATAGGCGTTGTCGGGCCGGTAGAAGGTCTCGTGGAAGCGCAGGACGTCGTCGATGGTGGCGGCGTCCAGATCGGCGATCGAGCCGATGCCGGGGCGGCGATACGGGCTGTCCTGATAGATGAAGGCCTGGGAGTGCAGGCGCTGGAACCGGCCATAGGGCGTCGACAGCACGCGCTGGCGGAACTCCTCCTTGACCACGTCGCGCTCGCTCTCGAACGAGGCCTCGTCCACGACCAGCGATCCCATCCGCTCGGACTCGGCGAACAGCATCCGCTCCAGATGCTGCGCGGGCACGGTCTCATAGTAGTTGGTGACGTCCAGGCCGGTGGAGGCGTTGTTCGAGCCGCCGACGTCCTCGGTCAGCCGGTCGAAGGTCTCCTGCGGCAGGTTGCGGGTCGCCTTGAACATCAGGTGTTCGAACATGTGGGCGAAGCCCGACCGGCCTTCCGGATCGTCCTTGGCCCCGACCTTGTACCAGACCTGCACCGTGACATTGGACGTGGCCGTGTCGCGCGCCGTGAACACGCGCAGTCCGTTCGGCAGCGTCCGCTCGGCGAAGCCCAGGGGCGGCACCACAATGGGTCCCGGCGCGGCGTCGGCGGCGGCCACGGCGGCCGGGGCTTCGGCGACGGCTGTGTCCACGACGTAGTCGTTCGAGGGCGCGGTGGCGCAGGCCGAAACGCCCAGCATCAGGGCGGCGATCGAGGCGGCGGCGAACAGGCGGGACTTCATGGGGCACGGCTCCGGAGCACCCGGCGCAGGCGGGCGCCCGAACCCTATCAGGGCCGAAAGGCGGCGCACCTTACGGAGTCGTAATGAAGCGGACGCTCAGTCCAGTCTGAGCGCGTCCGCCAGCAGTCTCGCCTCGGCCGCCCGGCTGGAGCCGGTGCGCCAGGCCACCACGATCTCGCGGCGCGGCGCCTTGGCCGTGATCGGCCGGACCACGACGCCGGGCAGGTCCGCCAGGCCGGCGCGCACCGCCATCTCGGGCAGGAAGCTGACCCCCAGACCCGCCGACACCATCTGCACCAACGTATGCAGGCTGGTCGCGGCGAAGACGTCCTCGCCGCGCGGCGGCTCGATGCCGAAGGCCGCCAGGGCGTGGTCGCGCAGACAGTGGCCGTCCTCCAGCAGGATCAGGTCCTCGGCCTTCAGCGAGCCCGCCGGGATCGGCCCCGTCCCCGCCAGAGGATGGCCGACCGGGGCGGCGGCCAGAATCTCGTCGTCGCCGATGCGGGCGTGGTCGATGCCGGGCGCCGAATAGGGCAGGGCGATCACCGCCGCGTCCAGCTGCCCCGCCTTCAGCCCGGCGATCAGCCGCGGGGTCAGGTCCTCGCGGATGAACAGCCGCAGGGCCGGCCAGGCCGCCTTCACCCCCGGCAGTTTGGCGGGCAGCAGGAAGGGGGCGACCGTCGGGATGACGCCCAGCCGGAACCGCCCCGACAGCGGCTTGCCCGCATTGCGCGCCGCCTCGACCAGATCCTCCGTCCGGGCCAGCACGTCCTCGCCGCGCCGGACCGCCTCGGCCCCGACGGCGGTCAGCTGGATATTGCCGCGCGTCCGCTCGACCACCGGCGCGCCGAGAATCTTCTCCAGCTCCTGCACTCCGGCCGACAGGGCCGGCTGGCTGACATGGGCCGCCTCCGCCGCCCGGCTGAACGAGGCGTGTTCGGCCAGAAGCTTGAGATACTGGAGCTGGCGCAGGGTCGGGAGCATGGCCGACATATAGGCGTCCGCTATCATGATGGCCAAGGCAATCGAACAACCTTATGCGGTCGTCCCGGCGGAGTCGGGTTCATCACAAAGGTCACGAAGGGCCACAAAGGACACCAAGGGCGCCGGGAGGATGACGGGGAGAGTGCGCCGGCGATCGGTCAACGGGGCGAAGCCGCCATCTTGCGACATGCGGAAGCCATCTCCCGCCTGAACCAAACCCCGGTCTCTTCGTGCCTTTGTGGCCCTTCGTGACCTTGGTGATGAACCTTCCGGCCGCCGCGCCGCGACGGCCGGATTCAGCCAGGGGCCGATCAGGCCGCGGCCGCCCCGAACTCTTCCTTCAGGGTCAGGTCGAACCGGTCGTTGTTCATGACCTTGGTCCAGGCCTTGACGAAGTCCTTCACGAATTTCTCGCCCGCATCGGCCGAGGCGTAGACCTCCGCCAACGCCCGCAGCTGGGAGTTGGAGCCGAACACCAGATCGGTGCGCGTCGCCGTCCAGCGTTGTTCGCCGGTCAGACGGTCCGAGCCCACGAAGGTCTCGTCGCCGCTGTCATCGACCTGTTTCCAGCCCGTCCGCATGTCCAGAAGATTGACGAAGAAATCGTTGGTCAGCTGGCCCGGCCGATCGGTGAACACGCCATGCTTCGACCCGCCGTGGTTGGCGCCCATCACACGCAGGCCGCCGACCAGAACCGTCATCTCCGGCGCCGTCAGCCCCAGCAGCTGGGCCCGGTCGACCAGCAGCTCCTCGGTCGGGACGTTGTACCGGACCTGCAGATAGTTGCGGAAGCCGTCGGCCTTGGGCTCGAGCACCGCGAATCCCTCGACGTCGGTCTGGTCCTGACTGGCGTCCGTCCGGCCCGGGGTGAAGGGAACCTCGATGGCGTGGCCGGCGGCCTTCGCCGCCTTCTCGACGCCGACCGAGCCGCCCAGAACGATGAGGTCGGCGATGGAGACGATGCGTTCGCCGTCGAAATCGCCCTTGATGGCCTCATAGACCTCCAGCACATGGGCCAGCTTTCCGGGCTGGTTGACGTCCCACGACCGTTGGGGCTCCAGCCGCAGCCGGCCGCCGTTGGCGCCGCCGCGGTGGTCGGATCCGCGGTAGGTCGCCGCCGCCGCCCAGGCCGTCGTGACCAGATCGGCCACGGTCAGGGTCGAGGCCGCGATCTGCTCCTTCAGCGCGCTGATGTCGGCGGCGGTGAGGTCCGGGCCCGCCTGCGCCGGGATCGGGTCCTGCCAGATCAGATCTTCGGCCGGCACTTCCGGCCCGAGGTAGCGGACCTTCGGCCCCATGTCGCGGTGGCACAGCTTGAACCAGGCGCGGGCGAAGGCGTCGGCGAAATAGGCCGGGTCGGCGCGGAATTTCTCCATCACCTTGCGGTACTCGGGGTCGAATTTCATCGCCATGTCGGCGGTGGTCATCATCGTCGGGACCTTCTTGCCCGGCGTGTGGGCCGCAGGGGCCAGGGTCTCGGGCGGATCGCCCACCGGATGCCACTGCTTGGCCCCGGCCGGGCTTCGGGTCAGCTCGTACTCGTGGTCGAGCAGCATGTTGAAATAGTCCATGTCCCAGGTGGTCGGCGTGGGCGTCCAGGCGCCCTCGATGCCCGAGGTGATGGTGTGGTCGCCCATGCCGCTCTCGTGGCCGGAGATCCAGCCGAGGCCCTGCTGGGCGATGTCCGCCCCTTCCGGGCTGACGCCGACCTTCTTGGCGTCGCCGGCGCCGTGGGCCTTGCCGAAGGTGTGGCCGCCCGCCGTGAGGGCCACCGTCTCCTCGTCGTTCATCCCCATGCGGGCGAAGGTCTCGCGGATGTCGCGCGCCGACTGCAGGGCGTCCGGCACGCCGCCCGGCCCCTCGGGGTTTACATAGATCAACCCCATCTGGATCGCCGCCAGCGGGCTCTCCAGCGCCATCTCCTTGTCCGGCTGGATGCGGGTCTCATTGCCCTCCTCGCCGACCCACTTCTCCTCGGTGCCCCAGTAGACGTCCTTCTCGGGCTCCCAGACATCGGCCCGGCCGCCGCCGAAGCCGAACACGGGCCCGCCCATCGACTCGATCGCGACATTTCCGGCCAGGATCATCAGGTCGGCCCACGACAGGCTGGCCCCGTATTTCTGCTTGATCGGCCACAGCAGGCGCCGCGCCTTGTCGAGGTTGCCGTTGTCCGGCCAGCTGTTCAGCGGGGCGAACCGCTGCTGTCCCGCGCCCGCGCCGCCGCGGCCGTCGCCGGTGCGATAGGTGCCGGCTGAGTGCCAGGCCATGCGGATGAAGAAGGGGCCGTAGTGGCCATAGTCCGCCGGCCACCACGGCTGGCTGTCGGTCATCAGGGCGTGGAGGTCGCGTTTGACGGCCGCATAGTCCAGCGACTTGAACGCCTTGGCATAGTTGAAGCCGTCGCCCATCGGGTCGCCGGTCCGCCCCTGCTGGTGCAGGATGTCGACGGCGATCTGGTTCGGCCACCAGTCGCGGTTGGTGCGCCCGAGCAGGGACCGCAGCGCGGCCTTTTCCTTCTTCGGATCATTGAGGGGGCTGGGTCCGCCGGCGTGTCCGTCCATGGTGTCCTCCTGCTGCGTCTCTGTGCGTCTGGGCGCGATTGCAGCGAGCCTAGACCTTTCGCTTCAGGAGGGAAAATCGATAAACCCTGTCGTCAGAAACAGGAAAATCTATGGATAGCGGCCTTAGGCCACCGCCCCGTTCTCCATCATGAAGGCGTTCAGCTTGTTGCCGTCCGGATCGCGGAAATAGGCGGCGTAGAAGGTGTCCCCGCGCGGTCCCGGCGGGCCTTCGCAGGTTCCGCCATGGGCCAGGGCGATCTCGTGCAGCCGGTGGATCTGCTCGCGCGACGCCGCCTCCAGCGCCACCATCACGCCATTGCCGACGCTGGCCGCCTGCCCGTCAAACGGCTTGGTCAGCCCGATCCCGGCCCCGCCGCCCGGGGTGCCCCAGGCGATCGCCCCCGGCCACTCCATCATCCGCGACGTCCCCAGTTCCGCGGCGATGGCGTCATAGAATTTCGCCGCCCGCTCCAGGTCGTTCGTGCCCAGCGTCACATAGCCGATCATGTGGATGTCCCTCCGTCTGGTCGATACTCAATCACGAACAAAGCAGGAACGTCAACCGTTCGCCAGCCACCGCATCCGGCACGCCATCATCGCCGTCTCGCCCAGCCGGTCGACCAGCCGCCAGTTGACCACCGCCCCGACCGGCGCGCCGACGACGGGGATCAGCTGGGCCAGTTTGGCCAGGTCGATATAGTCGCGGTATTCGATCTGGAACCGCCGCCAGTCGTATTCGGTGATCGCCTCCGGCTGATCCACGCCCGCGATCCAGCGCTCCAGCTCGGCCAGGGCCTCGGGCCGTCGTTTCGCGCTGGCGAAGGCGAGGTGGAAGATATGCAGCAGGAACAGCCGCTCGCGCACCGTATCGCCGCCCCAGCCATAGGCGCCGACCACATCGCCCAGCATCCGCACCTTGATCGCCATCAGGGCCGGAAAATCCGCCGCCGCCAGCACGAAGCCGCCGGCGCCCGCGACCCCGCCCTCCACGCTGGCCGTGTTCCGATACGTCCGGATCATCGCCCGCGCCCGCAACTCCCGCGCCGCCAGCGATCCGTCGGCTGTCGGCCGCGTCCGGATCAGGTCCGAGCCGAACAATATCCCCCTGGTCATCGCCTCGACGCCGGCGGTGATGATGGCGTGGATCCGCTCGGGGATGACCTTGTTGATCCGCTCCTGCGTCCCGCGCGTCGCCCTGTCCCAAAGCCCCGGCCGTTTCAGCATCCTCGCCCGCCAGGCCGCGACCTCGGCCCGCACCGTGGTCTCGTCGACGACCGTGATCAGGTCGGCGGGCACAGTCTCCGGGGCGACGAACTCGGGTCGGGATTCGGGTGGACGGGCCATGGTCGGTTCTCGGGGCGCTCCGGTGACGCGGCGTCACGGTTGCAGGCGAAAGCGCGCGGGTCTAGACCGCCGCCAACGCTTTCCCTCCCCACCCATACACGGCCTCAAGTAGCGCGAAGCGCGTCAGGCCAACGGAGACATCTATGGCTCGCGCGAAGATCGCCCTTATCGGCGCCGGCATGATCGGCGGCACCCTGGCACACGTGGCCGCGCGCGAAGCGCTGGGCGACATCATCCTGTTCGACATCGCCGAGGGCACGCCCCAGGGCAAGGCGCTGGACATCGCCGAGGCCACCGCCGTGATCGGCACGGACGTCGCCCTCAAGGGCGCCAATGACTATGCCGACATCGCGGGCGCCGACGTCTGCATCGTCACCGCCGGCGTGCCGCGCAAGCCGGGCATGAGCCGCGACGACCTGATCGGCATCAATCTGAAAGTGATGAAGGCCGTCGGCGAGGGCATCAAGGCGCACGCCCCGAACGCGTTCGTGATCTGCATCACCAACCCGCTCGACGCCATGGTCTGGGCCCTGCAGAAATTCTCGGGGCTCCCGAAGGAGAAGGTCGTCGGCATGGCCGGCGTGCTCGACTCGGCCCGTTTCGCCTGGTTCCTGGCCGAGAAGACCGGCGTGTCGATCCAGGATATCCACGCCTGGACCCTGGGCGGTCACGGCGACGACATGGTGCCCATGGTGCGCCACTCCACCGTCGGCGGCCTGCCCCTGCCCGACGCGGTCAAGGCCGGAATGCTGACCCAGGCCGAGCTCGACGCCATCGTCGACCGGACCCGCAAGGGCGGCGGCGAGATCGTCGCCCTGTTGAAGACCGGCTCGGCCTTCTACGCCCCGGCCGAGAGCGCCATCGCCATGGCCCGCTCCTATCTGCTGGACCAGAAGCGCGTCCTGCCCTGCGCCGTCTGGCTGTCGGGCGAATATGGCCTCAAGGACCTCTACGTCGGCGTGCCCGCCCTGATCGGCGCGAACGGCGTGGAGAAGGTGATCGAATTCACCACCAATGACGACGAGAAGGCGATGTTCGCCAAGTCGGTGGAGTCGGTTCAGGGTCTGATCCAGGCCTGCAAGGACATTGATTCTTCGCTGACGTAGCAGCCCGCCATCCCGGATCTGACGAGGGGCCGCAGAGCGATCTGCGGCCCTTTTTCCTGCCGGTTATTGAGCCGCCGGCGCCGCCGCGACCAACCCCTGTGCGAAGGTCCGCAGCAGTTGCAGCCACACCACCGTCGGCTCCCGCAGCTGCTCGGTTCCGTCGCCGGTCAGGACCACATCATACTGCACCACCGCGCTCGCCTCGCCGCCCGGCGCGGCCGGGACGAAGAAGGCCTTGAGGAAGCGGTTGTCGCGGTTCCAGGCGTTGATCTGGTCCGGGGTGATCGGGCCCGTGAAGATGGCGCTGTACTGGATGTCGTCGCACAGGGTCGGGCCGCAGGCGTAGAAGGTCAGGTTCCACGGCAGGGGCTGGTCGGCGATGTGCAGACTGGTCACCCCCTCGCGCAGCACCGGTTCCCCGACCGAGCCGCCCAGACCAGTCAGCCAGGTCTTCGCATCGGCGACCGAAACGCCGTTGGTCACGACCGCCGCCGGCGGCGGGGTCTGGGCCAGGGCGGCGCCGGGCAGGGCCGCCGCGAGGGCGAAGGCGGCGAACAGGACGGGCAGGCGCATGGGCGATCTCCAGGGACAGCCGAAGTTAGAACGATCCGCCCAAGCGGAATTGTGGCGGCAGCCTACGCCGTTCTCTCGTGCGCCAGCCAGTCCGCGCTCGCCATTTCATTGAGCCGCGACGCCGTGCGCTCGAATTCGAAGGCCCCGACCCCTTCGCGATACAGGGCCTCCGGCGCCGCCTCGGCCAGCACCACCAGCCGAGTCCCGGCCTCATACAGGGCGTCGATCAGGGTCACGAACCGCCGCGCCTCATGGTGATTGGCTGGTCCCAGCACCGGGACATCCTCAACGAACAGGGTGTGGAACCGCTCGGCGATGGCCAGATAGTCTTGCGGTCCCAGGGCCGTCCCGCACAGCTGGTCGAAGGTCGCGCGCGCCAGCCCGCCGTCGGTGCGCTCGATGACGACATCGCGGCCCAGCACCTTCAGATGAGCCGGACATTCGTCCTGCTCGCCCTTGAGATCCGACCACAGGGCCTCGAAGTCCGCCCGCGCATCCGCATCGGCCGGCGTGAACCAGACCCGCGTCCCCATCAGCCGGTCCAGCCGCCAGTCGCGCGCGCCCGAGACGCTGACCACCACGCATTGGCGCTCCAGCATGGCGATGAAGGGCAGGAAGAGCTGGCGGTTGATCCCGTTCAGATATAGCTGGTCCGGCGCCCGGTTCGAGGTCACCGACAGCACCACCCCCCGCTCGAACAGGGCCTCGAACAGCCGGCCCAGGATCATGGCGTCGGCGATATCCGTCACCTGCAGCTCGTCGAAACACAGCAGCCGCCCCTCCGACGCGATCAGCTCGGCCACCGGCTTGATGGGATCATCGCCTTTCGACTGGCCGAAGACGGCCTTGCGCGCCTTCGCATCCCCTTCGCGCCACTGGCGGATCAGGTCGTGGACGCGGGCCATGAAGGCGTGGAAATGGGCGCGGGTTTTCCGCGGCTCGGGGACGGCGGCGCAGAACATGTCCATCAGCAGGGATTTGCCCCGCCCCGGCGGTCCCCACAGATAGACGCCGCGCACCTCGGGTCCGGGCCCCAGCAGCCCGCCCATCGGGGCCTTCTTGCGCAGGTCCTTCTCCAGCCGCGCCAGGGCGTCGACCACCGGAATCTGCGACGGATCGGGCGTCAGCCGGCCCTCGGCCAAACGACGGTCATAAGCGGTGCGTATGCGTGAGGGCATCGTTCTCGGGCTTAGCGGCGCCCGCGACCGCTGAAAAGCGATTGCTTCGCGCCCGCGAAAGCCCACATAGGCTGCTGACAACCTCAAACCACATGCGCTCAAGCAGCGAGCCGCCGCGCGGCGAGCGTTAGCGCGTCCGAAGGACACACCAATATGGGCTATCGCGTCGCCGTCGTGGGTGCCACCGGCAATGTCGGCCGGGAGATGCTGAACATCCTCGAGGAACTCGATTTCCCCGTCGAGAAGATGCACGCCGTCGCCTCGCGCAAGTCCAAGGGCGTCGAGGTCTCCTGGGGCGACAAGACGATCAAATGCGAGGACATCGAGCTGTTCGATTTCTCGACCGTCGACCTGGTGCTGATGAGCGCCGGCAGCGACGCCTCGCGCCTGTGGTCGGAGAAGATCGGCAAGGCCGGCCCCATCGTCATCGACAACTCCTCGGCCTTCCGCATGGACCCGGACGTGCCGCTGATCGTGCCCGAGGTGAACCCGGACGCCATCAAGCTGGCGACGAAGAAGAACATCATCGCCAACCCCAACTGTTCGACCATCCAGCTGATGGTGGCGCTCAAGCCCCTGCATGACGCCGCGACGGTCAGGCGCGCGGTGGTCTCGACCTATCAATCGGTCTCGGGCGCCGGCAAGGCGGGCATGGACGAGCTGTGGAACCAGACCAAGGCCATCTACGGCCTCGGCGACGCCCGGCCCAAGCTGTTCCCCAAACAGATCGCCTTCAACGTCATCCCCTTCATCGGGGCCTTCCAGGACGACGGTTACACCGACGAGGAAGCCAAGATGTGGAAGGAGACGCACAAGATCCTCGACGAGGACATCAAACTGACCGTCACCTGCGTGCGCGTTCCGGTCTTCGTCGGCCACTCCGAGTCGGTGAACCTGGAGTTCGACCGCCCGATCAGCCCGGACGAGGCGCGGGCCGTCCTGCGCGACGCCCCCGGCGTCATGGTCATCGATAAGCAGGAGCACGACGGCTACATCACCCCCGTCGACGCCGCCGGCGAACACGCCGTCTACGTCAGCCGCATCCGCAAGGACCCGACCGTCGAGAACGGCCTGTCGCTGTGGATCGTCTCCGACAACCTGCGCAAGGGCGCCGCCCTCAACGCCGTCCAGATCGCCCAGCTGCTGGACGAAACGGGGATCATCAAGCCGGCCTCGGGGTACCGAAGCATCACCGTGTAACGATCCCTCTCCCACCGGGAGAGGGCTTGAGCGCCCGGGAGCGTAGCGATCGGTCGCGCGAAAGGGTGAGGGCCGGCCGCCTCGGGGCGGCCTCGCCGCTCCATCCGACCGACCCTCATCCGGCCCTCCGGGCCACCTTCTCCCAACGGGAGAAGGAATCAGAATGTCCGCCATGGCTCCCGCTACGTCCGCCACCCCCCGCGCCGCCCTGGTCTCCGCCTTCGGCTGCTATGTGATGTGGGGCTTCATGCCCCTGCTGTTCATGGGGCAGGGCGCCCTCGGCTTCGATTCGCTCGAAATCCTCGCCCACCGCGCCCTCTGGGCTGTGGCCGTCGCCGGCCTGCTGGTGCTGCTGGCGAAGCAGGGCGGTCAGGTCCGCTCCGCCTTCGCCTCGCCGAGGACCCTGGGCTGGCTGATCCTGTCCACGGCCCTGATCGGGGTCAACTGGGGTCTCTACGTCTGGGCCACGACGCATGAGGCCACGCTCGAGGCCAGCCTCGGCTACTATATCAACCCGCTGCTCAACATGGTTGTGGGACTGTGGCTGTTCCGCGAGAAGATCGACAGATGGGGCTGGGTCGCCATCGGCCTGGCCGCCGTCGGCGTGGCCTTCCAGACCGCCGCCCTCGGCCGTCCGCCGTGGATTTCCATCGTGCTCGCGATCAGCTTCGCCAGCTATGGCGTGATCCGCAAACGCGTCCCCATCGACGCCCAGGCCGGCCTGCTGGTCGAATGCCTGCTGCTGGTTCCCTTCGGCCTGGCCTGGGTGCTGTGGCTGCAGCACACCGGCGCGGGGGTCGCCTTCGACAGCCCCGTCAACACCCTGTGGGCCTTGGCCAACGGACCCGCCACCGTCCTGCCGCTGGCCCTGTTCGCCTGGTCGGCCCGGCGCCTGCCCCTGTCGACCATCGGCTTCATCCAGTTCCTCGCCCCGACCCTCCAGTTCGCCGTCGGCGTCTGGGCGGGCGAGGCGCTGACGCCCCTGCGCGTGATCAGCTTCGCCTTCATCTGGGGCGGCGCCGGGGTCTTCGCGGCTGCGGCCTTCTTCCGCCACCGCGCCGCGCGCGAGGCGCTGAAACGGTGCGCGGAGCCGGTGTGAAGGAGTGGCTAGCGGCTGGTGATTAGTGGCTAGTGATGGCAGCCTCAACGGTTGCGGAAGGGCGGCGCAGTCCGTACCGCCACTCCGCTGCTCACCAATCACTAGCCACTAGCCACTCCTCCTCACAGCCCCCCGTACACCGCCTCGATCAACCGCACCGCCCGCGGGTCGCCCAGCAGATGCCGCGACTGGCGCGTCATCACATAGGCCCCGGACACCCGGGCGTCCGGATCGGCGAAGGCGCAGGATCCGCCCCAGCCGCAATGGCCCACCGCCGTCGGATTGGGGCCGAAGATGTGCAGGCCTTCGTTGCGCATCAGCCCCGCCGCCCAGCTGATGTCGAACGGGACGACCTTGTCGCGTCCATGGATCCGCTCCCGCAGCATTTCGGCCCGAACGCCCGGCGACAGCACGGTCCGTCCGTCCAGCGCCCCGCCATTGGCCAACACCCCCATGATCCGCGCCAGATCCAGCGCGGTCCCGTGCAGATTGGCTGAGGGCAGCTCCATCGTCCGCCATTCCGCCGAGCCGCGCCCGCCGGGGGCGGAGCCCGTATCGAGGAAGGCGGCGCGCTTGACCGGATCGATGACGCCCAGGTCGGGCGCCGTCGTCGGCTTCTTCATCTGCGCCACGCGGTCGTGTTCGGACTCCGGCAGGCCGATCCACAGGTCGAGTCCGGGAAAGTCCTCACGCAGGGCCGCGCCCATGCTCCGCCCGTCGACGATCCGGAACAGTTCGCCGGCCAGCAGGCCGATGGTGATCGGGTGATAGCCGGACGCCGTCCCCGGCGCCCACATCGGCGCCTGTTCGCACAGCCGCGCCAGCGCCGCCTCGCGGTCGAACCAGATGCTCGGGTCCACGGAGGTGTCGAACCCCGGCAGGCCGGCCTGATGGCTCATCATCTGGCCGACCGTGATCCCCGCCTTGCCCGCCTGTCCGAACGTCGGCCAGTACGCCGAAACCGGCCGCTCATAGTCCAGCAGTCCCCGCTCGACACAGGTCGCGATCAGCAAGGCCATCACCGCCTTGCCGGTCGAGAACACCGGGGCCAGCGTCCGCGCATCGAACGGCCGCGTCCGCGCCGCATCGGCCCACCCCGCCCACAGATCGACCACCGTCTCGCCGCCGATGCAGACGCTGAACCGCGCCGCCTGCTCGTTCAGCCCCTCGGGCGCGTCGGTGAAATTGGCCGTGAAGGCGTCCTTCACCGCGGCGAAGCGGGGCGGACAGAGGCCGGAGATGTCGGGGAGGGGGAGCATGGCGGAGGTCTAGCGGCGCTGAACCGGTCCGTCACCCCGCCGCGCACCCGTTCGCGGACGGGCGGCGAATAATCTGAGCGTGCTCCTGCAAGCCCTTGCCTTCCGCCTCCGTCCGGCCTGATGCTGAGGTGCATTTTTCTGGGGCTAACGGATGACGCGAAAGCTGTGTGTACTGGCCTGCCTGATGACAACCCTTGCCGCCGCTGGGCCGGTCAGCGCGCAGGAGCGAACGGACCCCTATTGGCTCGCGCCGGCGAACGAGGAACTGGCATCCAGATTGTATCCTGGCTTTGCGGCCCTTCTGCAGACTCCCGGACTGGCGAGGATCAAATGCTGGGTTGAAGCGGACGGCCATCCCTATCTCTGCCATGTCGTCCACGAGTCGCCGCGTGGGCTCGGCTTCGGCTCGGCGGCGCGCGTCATCGTCGCCAGCGCCCAGGTCGGTCTCGGCCGGGTAGACGGCCAGCCGGCGCCGGCCTCGGTTGAAACCAACATTCGCTTCAGGGCCCCCGAGCCGGCGCGCGGCTGGGACGGGCCGGAACCCACCGACGTGCAGTTGTCGCTCGCACGCGAAATCGTGGAGTCGATGCCCGATTGGTCTCCGCCCGACCGTATGGAGGCGATCATGGACGGACTGGATTTCGACCGGCGGGCGGTGGTCGGCCCATGGATCGACGAGCTCCTCCCGATGGACCGGGAAACGGACCTGAGAATTGCAGCGCTGCAGATGGCGCGCCTCTACAGCGAAGCTGAGCTGCGGCGGGTTCTGGCCGGCGAGCCGGTCGATGATCGATCACCCGAAGCGTTGGACGCCGCCTGTCCGGACCTGACGCCGGAGGAAGAGTTGGCGATGGCGGAGCTGCGCCGCCGCTATTGCGATCGGTATGGCTGCGAAGTGATCGCGGCCGGTTCGGTCACGGGATGACCGACGCGACCTGAATTCCTGAAGCGGCCGCCCGCGGCGGGGCTTGCGCCGTCCGTCCTGGGTTGGCGGCGGACGACCTTTCCGCGCCGTCATCTACTCCCGCGCCGCCGCCGAGGCCGCCCGCGCCGCCTCGAACTCGGCGCCCGCGTTCCACGCCGGCCAGGCCCGACTGTCCGCCAGGTCGCGCCCCACGAGGTACAGCAGGTTCACGTCCACCGCCGCCGCGTCCATCACCCAGTCCGAAGTCCATTCGTCCGACGGCTTGTGATAGCGGTTGGCCACATAATCCCGGCTGGCGGCGTTGTGCCCGGTGAAGCCCGCCGCCCCGAACAGGGCCGGCACCCCCATCTTCGCCAGCGGGAAATGGTCCGAACGGTAGAAGCCGCCGGCCTGGGGCGCCGGATCGGGGATCAGGGTCCGGCCCTGCTCCGTCGCGCGGCGCTCCAGCCAGGCGTCGGTCCCGCTCTTGCCCGCGCCCATGACCACGATCTGCGGCGAGACCTCGGCGCCCGGCAGGAAGCTGTCCATGTTGATATTGGCCACCGTCGTCTCCAGCGGCCAGACCGGATTGGCGGCGTAGTATTCGGCGCCCAGCAGCCCGGCCTCCTCGGCCGTCCAGGCGGCGAACACCACAGAACGGTCGGGCGGCGACCCCGCCTTGAACAGCCGCGCCAGCTCGATCAGCCCGGCCACGCCCGTCGCATTGTCGACGGCGCCGTTATAGATGTCGTCGTCCCCCACCGGCGTCGCGCGGCCGTAGGCGTCCCAGTGGGCGCCGTACAGGACCGTCTCGTCGGGATGCCCGGCGCCCGGAATCCGCGCCAGCACATTGCGGCTCTCGATCCGGTCGGCGGTCTGGCCGAAGTCGATCGACATCGTCACCCCGGTCAGGGCCACCGGCGCGAACCCCGGCGTCCGCGCCGCCTCGCGCAGGGCGGCGTAGTCGAGGCCGGCGTCGCGGAACAGCTGTTCGGCGACCGGTCCCTGGATCCACCCCTGGGCCGGAACCCGTTCGGCGTCCGGATCAGCCCGCACGATGTCGAACTTGGGCGCCGTCGACGATCCCTCCAGCACGCTCCAGCCATAGCCGGCGCCGGCCGTGTCATGGATCACCAGCACCGCCGCCGCCCCCTGCCGCGCGGCCTCCTGGAATTTGTAGGTCCAGCGGCCGTAAAAGGTCATGGCGTTTCCGTCGAACCGGCCCGCGACCGGATGCCCCTCGGGCGCGCCGAAGTCCGGGTCGTTGACGATGACCAGCAGCACCTTGCCGCGCAGGTCCATGCCCTTGAAATCGTCCCAGCCGCGCTCGGGCGCGCTGACGCCGTAACCGGCGAAGACCACTTCCGCGTCCGTGACCGTGATGCGGTCCACCGGCCGGTCGCTGGACACCAGCAGGTCCGGCCCGCGCTGCAGCGCCCGGCTGGCGCCGCCGGCGTTGACCGTGATTGTCGCCGGCCCGTCCTGCCGCGTCCGCCCCAGCTGCGCCGTCTGCACCCACTGGCCGTCCGGCCCGCCCGGCTCCAGCCCCAGGGCCTGGAACTGGCCGACGATATAGTCGACCGTCCGCTGCTCGCCCGGCGTCGCCACCCCGCGCCCCTCGAATTCGTCGGACGCCAGCACCCGCACATGTTCGTTCAGCCGCGCGGCGTCGGCCTGTTGGGCGATTACCGGGCCGGCCGTCAGCGCCATCACGGCGACGGAAACGAGAAGGGTCAGGCGCATGGGATCATTCCGGGCAGGAGGAGGGCCGCAACCTGACCCGCCGCCGCCCCCCTGTCGAGCGCTACCGCGTCTCCAGCCACCCAAGCACGCCTTCGGCCGCCACGACGCCAGAGGCCAGCGACGCCTGCAGCAGATAGCCCCCCGTCGGCGCCTCCCAGTCCAGCATCTCTCCGGCCACGAACACGCCCGGCGCCGCCGTCAGCATCAGTCCCGCGTCGACCTGGTCCAGCCGCACCCCGCCCGCCGACGAAATCGCCCGCGCCAGCCCCTGCACCCCGGTCAGGGTCAGCCGCACGGCCTTGATCCGTTTCGCCAGCTTGTCGGCCCCCGCGGGCAGCTCGCCGGGAATCTCCCGCAACAGCCCCACCGCCGCCGGCGACAGGCCCGCAACCTTCCTGAGCCAGTTGGTCGCGCTGTCCTTGCCGCGCGGCTTCGCCAGCCGTCCCGCCAGCGCCTCGACGGTCAGATCGGGCCGCAGGTCGACGGTCAGCGCCGCCGATCCGTCCTGCCCGATCGCATCTCGCAGCCTCGCCGACAGGGCATAGACCGCCCCGCCCTCCAGTCCGTAGCGCGTCACCATGGCTTCGCCGCGCACCGTCCGGTCGCCATGCGTCAGGGCGATGGGCTTCAGCGGCTGCCCCGCGAACCGGTCCGCGAAGATGTCGCTCCAGGCGACGTCGAAGCCGACATTCGACGGCCGGAACGGCGCGACCGCCACGCCCTCCGCCTCCAGCCAGTCGCGCCAGGTCCCGTCCGACCCCAGCCGCGGCCAGCTGGCCCCGCCCAACGCCAGCACCACCGCATCCGGCGTCTCGACCCGCTCGCCGTCCGGCGTGTCGAACCTCCATTCCCGCCGACCGTCATCCCGGCGAAGGCCGGGACCGGAACAGCGCGACCGCGTCCGCACCTCGACCCCCAGCTCGCCCAGCCGCCCCAGCCACGCCCGCAGCAGGGGAGACGCCTTCATCGCCCGCGGGAACACCCGCCCCGACGAGCCGGTGAAGGTCGCCTGCCCCAGCCCCTCGGCCCAGCCGATCAGATGCGTCGGCGAAAACGTCTCCAGCCACGCTCCAACGGTCCCCGCCGCCCCGCCGTAGCGCCCCGTGAACGGCTCGATCCCCTCGGAATGGGTCAGGTTCAGCCCGCCGCGCCCCGCCATCAGGAATTTGCGCGCCACCGACGGCATGGCCTCATGCACCACCACCCTGACGCCCGCCCGCGCCAGCCGTTCGGCCGCCATCAGCCCGGCCGGCCCGGCCCCGATGATGTGTACGGTCTTCAAGTCGCTCATCGCGCAGCCAGTATCATGTCCCTCCTCCCACGCCCCCCTTTTGCTTTCGTCATCCTCCGGCGAAGCGGCGTAGCCGCGTAGACCGGGGGACCCAGCGGCGCGCGAGAGCGCGACACTGGCGGGAGCGCTAATGCTGGACACAGCGGTGTTTCGCCGCCGCAGCGGCGCCGCTGGGTCCCCCGGTCTCGCTGCGCTCGCCGGAGGATGACGAAAGGGGGAGGTGAGTGAAATATCTCTCCGGGAACACCCGGAACCCGAATACGCTCATCCCCCATGAGCGTCGCCTTCACCCGCGAGGAAGACCTGGAGGCCACGGCCGCCGACCTTCCCGACCGTCCGATTTCGCCCCACCCGAACCTCGTCACCCCTTCGGGACTGGCGTTGATCGAGGCCGCCCTGGCCTCGGCCCGCGCGGCCTATGCCGCGGCCCAGGCGAAGGGCGACATCGAGGCCGACCGCACGGCCATGGCCCGCGCCACCCGCGACCTGCGCTACTGGTCCGCCCGCCGCGCCACCGCCCAGCGGGTCGAGACCGAGCCTGACGGCCGCGTCCGCTTCGGCGGTTCCGTCACCCTCGAACGCGCCGACGGCCGCACCCAGACCTGGCGGATCACCGGCGAGGACGAGGCCGACCCTGCCGCCGGTTCAGTCAGCCACGCCTCGCCCCTCGCCGTCGCCCTGATGGGCAAACAGGTCGGGGACGAAGCGGTCGTGGCCGGACAGGCGGTCGAGATCATCGCCGTCGATTGACCGTCAATGGTTGCCCCGGACCCCTGCTTGCCCCACCTTGTGGGACATACGGCGGCCCAGCGGCCGGTCCCGCGCCGGTCCGGCGCCAACAAGAAAGAAGGAGCCGCCCATGGCCCGAAAGCCCAACTACAGTTTCGAACGTCAGGAACGCGATCGCGCCGACGCCAAGAAGGCCGCCGAGAAGGCCGCCGCCAAGGCTGAAAAGAAAGCCGCCGCCGCCGCCCGCAAGGAAGCCGGCCTGCCGCCGCTCGAGGACTGACCGGAGCCATCCCCGCCTGGGTCGGCGCCCGTTGGGCCCTTCGTCTCATGAAGGCTCCGGCCGCCGCGCCTCGCCCGGGCGCCTGCGTGGCGGCTCAGAAACCCGGCGGGCGAACGATCCGCCGCCTCAGCCCGTCTCCGCCCGGACCCGATCCCGCGCTTCAGCGAGGGTCTCGCCCAGCACTGTCGCCAGGGCGTCGATCCCATAGGGTTTCGGCAGCAGGCGGAACCGCTCCGTCGTCGCCGCCGCCGCCGCCTCGCTGAAGCCGGTGGTCAGCACCACAGGCATGTCGGGATCGCGTTCGCGGATCGCCTTGGCCAGGGCGAGGCCGTCCATATCGCCCGGCATCACCATGTCCGAGAACACCAGATCGAACCGCTCCCCCTGCTCCAGCAGGCGCAGGGCGTCGGCGGCCTGCGCCGCCCGGACGTAGGTATAGCCCAGGTCCCGGACCATGTGGCCGACCCCGGACGCCACGGCGTCGTCGTCCTCGACCAGCAGCAGCCGGCCCTCCGCCTTCCGCGTGGACCGATCCGGATCGACCGCGGCCGGTGAAAGATCAACCACGGTCGCCGGCTTGTCCGTGCGCGGCAGGTACAGGGTGAAGGTCGTGCCGACGCCCTCGGTCGATTCCACGCTGATGTCGCCGCCCGACGAGCGGACGAAGCCATAGACCTGGGACAGGCCCAGCCCGGTGCCGCGCCCGACCTCCTTGGTGGTGAAGAAGGGCTCGAACACCCGCGAGGCCACGGCTTCCGACATGCCCGTGCCGGTGTCGGCGACCCTGAGACAGACCATGTCCGGTCCGTCGTCCTCGCCGGGCGCATTATGGGCGGACAGGATGATCCGGCCGCCGTTCGGCATGGCGTCGCGGGCGTTGACCGCGAGATTGAGCAGGGCCAGCTCCAGCTCGCCGGGGTCGGCCTCGATGCGCCACAGGTCCGCCGGCAGATCGAGAACCACCTCGATGTCCTCGCGCAGCGCCCGGTCCAGGAGGAAGCGCAGCCCCTCGATCCGTGTCGGCAGATGCAGCACCTCGGTCTTGAGCGGCGCGCGGCGCGAAAAGGCCAGCATCTGGCGGGTCAGGACGGCGCCGCGTTCGACGGCCTGGCGAACCCCGTCGGTCAGGGCCTTGCGCCGGGCCGGGTCCGTGGTGCGGTCCAGCAGCTCCACCCCGCTGGAGGCCACCATCAGCAGATTGTTGAAGTCGTGGGCGATGCCGCCGGTCAGCCGGCCGATGGCCTCCATCTTCTGGCTCTGGCGCAGGGCCTGTTCGGCCTTCTCCCGCTCGGTCATCTGCTGGTGCAGAAGGTCGTTGGTCTCGACCAGAATCTCCGCCCGATTGGCCAGCTCGCGGTTGGCCCGTCGTAAGGCGCCCTGGGCCACCGCCAGCACGATGACCACCAGCCCCGCCAGCCCCAGCACCAGCATCAGGCCGGCGTAACGGCTGAATCGCTGCGACGCGGGCGTATCCAGCAACCGCAGACGGGCGGTTCCCAGCGTCTGTCCCGCCTCCTGCACGGGCCTGACGACATACAGTCGTCCGGCCTCGAAACGGGTCGTCCGCCCGCGCGGCGTGGCGACCGGCGGAATGGTCTCGCCGGGCCGGGCGAAGCTGGCGACGATGTGGTTGTTCTCGTCATAGACCGCCGCCGCCAGGACGTTGGGATTGACCTGGACCGCATCGACATAGTCCTGGGCCGCGGCGCGGTCGTCGAAGGCCAGGGCGCCGCTGACGGCCGAGGCCAGCAGGTCCGCCTGGGCGCCGGCCTCGCGGGCCATCTGGTTCTTGATAGCGCGCTCGCTCAGCACGCCGATGGCCACGCCCGCGACCAGCAGAAGCAGCAGCGATCCGAGCGCCAGCAGGGGAAAGCGGCTGTGTCTGAAGCGGGCGATCAGCTTCATCAGCCCGTCCTGACCGAGAGGGCGAGGTTCAGCAGGCGCGAGCTGATCCCCAGACCGCTGCGGGTCGCCGCCTGCTGGTCGATGTGGAATCGCACCCGGGCTTCACTGAGCGCGAAATGGATGGTTCCACGCACCGGCGCTGTGGCGGCGTCCGTGACCATCAAAAGCCCTGGCTGGCCGGCCGCCGTGGTGATCAGCGCCTCAGCGCCGGCGCCGACATAGAGGATGTGACAGCCGGCCACGGACTCGCGGGTGGCCGCGCGGCGCACGGTCAGGGGCCGGCCATGGGCTGTCTGCCCCCGGGCCGCCCGGTCCAGCGTCGCCCCGAACGGATCGCGGCCGGCGACGCAGATCACCACGGGCGCCTCGCCGTTGGCGAACGCCCGCGGCGGCCATTCCACGAAGGCGGCGAAGCGGACCAGATAGTTGGCCTTGACCGAATATTCGAGACTGCCGCCCGATGCGGCCTGGGCCATGGCGGGCGTCGCCGCCGGACCCGTGAAGATCCAGGCGGCGATCAGGAGGACCGCGATGAGGCGTCCCCCCGCGATCATTTCAGAAGCTCACGCGCAGGGCGGCGAAGACGCTGCGGCCAAACGCCCGTCGTCGGTTGGGATCGCCCGTTTCCACCCGGCGCTCCTCGATCAGGTTCTGGCCGGTCACGGACAGTTCCAGCGTGTCTGTGATCCGCCACCCCAGACGGGCGTCGGCCTCGACATAGCTGTCCGTTCCGGTCGTACGGAGTTCATCCACGGCGCGCAGCCGGACGTCGAGGTCCAGACGGTCCGAGATCTGGGACTGGGATCGCAGCAGGATCTGATAGCCGGGGTCATCGCCGACCGAGGCCAGGCCGGAGATGTCCAGCGCCGTCGCCGGGATCGCGAAATCCTTCTCCAGCGTGCTCAGCCCCGCGCTGATCCGCCACCGGTCGGTCAGGTCATAGCTGCCCCAGGCCTCGACTCCCCAGGTCTCGCCGGCGCCGTGATTGGTGAAGGTGAGCGGGAAGACGGTGACCGGGTCCAGCGAGACGGTCCGCAGATCGTCATAGACATTGTAGAAGGCTGAGATCGAGAACGAGGCCCGGGGCAGGGGGGTGGCCCGGTAGCCCAGCTCATAGGCCGTCAGGGTCTCCGACTGGAAGTCGCCGCCGACGAGGAAACCCGGCAGGGTCAGGCCGCGCTCGATCCGGTTCGGCGTGCGGCTGGCCCGGCTGACCGCCGCCCAGACCAGATCGCCCCCGGGCCGGCTCCAGGCGAGGCGGGCGTTGGGCAGGAATTCCTCGCCCGAGAAGCTGTTGTCCTCGAATTTGGCGCCCAGGGTGAGGGTCAGGCTGTCGGTCAGGTCGATCTGGTCCTGAACGAAGACATTGGTCAGCGTCAGCGTCAGTTCCTCCGGATCGAGGAAGGCGCCGCCCGGGGCGGGGCTGAAGCGCGACTGCACCGTCCGGTATCCCGCCCCGAACACCAGGTGATGCCGGCCCCATTCCACCGCGTGCTGGGCTGACACATCCCAGGTGTCGCTGTCCTCGACCGAACCCGGCTCGACCCGCTCGAACCGGTCATAATAGGCCTGGGCCTGGAATTCGCCGCCCGCCAGCGGCCGCGCCCAGCGTCCCAGGACATTGCTCCCGCTGACCCGGGTCTCCGTGCCGGAGAAGTCCTCATTGATCGCCACGGCGTTGTCGAAGGCGTCGCCTTGCAGCGTCAGTTCATTGACCCCGGCGTTCCAGTCCAGCCGCACGCCGCCGCGCAGGCGCTCGGCCGCGTCGGTGGCGTCGCCCCCGGTCAGCCGGAAGCTGTCGTCGCGCATGGATCCGTTCAGATAGGCCCGCCAGCCCCCGGTCTCGCCCAGCCGGCCGCCGTGGCGCACGGCGAAGGTCGCGTCCTCATTGCCCACGCCGGCGCTGACCAGGGTTCCGATGGTGTCCCGGGCCGACCGGGTGATGATGTTGATGACGCCGTTCATGGCGTTCGAGCCGTACAGGGCGCCGCCGGGCCCGCTGACGATCTCGATCCGCTCGACATCCTCCAGCATCAGGTCGCGCGCGTCCCAGAACACGCCCGAATGCAGGGTCGAATAGACGCTGCGCCCGTCGACCATGACCAGCAGCTTGTTCGACGTCTCGTAGCCGTTGAAGCCGCGGGCGCTGATCGCATAGTCGACGGAATTGACCCGCTGGACGTTCAGATTGGGCGCCAGCCGCAGCACTTCCGGCAGGCTGGTCGCGCCCGAGCGCCGGATGTCGTCCGCCGAGATGACGTAGATGGCCGCCGCCGCATGGGCGAGCGCCTCCGGATGACGCGACACCGAGACCACCTCGACCATGGACAGTTCTTCCAGCGACATGCGCGCCAGATCCTGGTCCTCGGGCCCGCCCTGAACCGGGCCCGCCGCGTCGGCGTTCGCCGGCGCGGGCGCGGACTCAAGCGCGCCGGCGAGCGCCGCCGTGGGCGCGGACTCAA